>CANFOZ010000076.1 GCA_947448795.1 Bacteroidota bacterium | reverse complement strand
CAATATCTTTGATTCACTCGAAACCAACCAAACGGCCTATGGCATGGGCATCGATCCGGTAAACGCACACTTGTATTGCGGCGTCACCGACTTCACTTCTACCGGAAAAGTTTTTGTTTATGATTTCTACGGAACAGCAATCGATTCCTTCGATGTTAATGTTTCGCCAGGTTCTTTTGCTTTCGATGTAGTGAACACCACTGCTATCGAAGAAGCGTCCTCCGCCATTAAACTCAGTCTTAGCCCAAACCCTTGCAGAAACAGCACATCCGTATTCGTGCAGGAAGCTGGTAAACTGAGCATCTGCAGCGCACTCGGACAAATCATCAGCGAAGAAAACCTATTGGCTGGACGCAACGAAATCAATACCTCGGCACTTGCAGCAGGTGTTTATTTTGTGCGTGTAAGCAACGCCAAAGGCAGCGCAGTGCAGAAACTGGTGCGCCAATAATTAAACGATTTTTAGAGCAAACTACTCGGCAATTACCAAGTAGTAATTCTTCTTGCCTTTCTGCACAAGGAGATATCGCGTATTGATCAAGTGTGCTGCATTAACAACTAGCTCCAAATCAGTAAGCTTTTCCTTGTTCATACTCACACCACCGGCCTGTAACATCTTGCGCGCCTCCCCACGAGATGGGAAGATATTCGTATGGTCGGATAAAAAATCAACGATGTTGTGATTCGCATCCAGCACCGATTTGCTGATCTTGACTTGCGGAACACCTTCGAATACAGATAAGAAAGTAGCTTCGTCTAAACGCTTTAGTGATTCGGTTGTTCCTTTGCCAAAAAGAATTTCTGAAGCTTCCAATGCCGTCTCGTAATCTGACTTCGAGTGCACACGAATCGTGACTTCTTCAGCGATTGCTTTTTGAAGCAAACGAAGGTGTGGCGCCTTGGCATGTTCTTCCTCCAAAGCCACTATTGTAGGCTGATCCAAAAGAGTGAAGATGCGAATGAATTTCTTTGCATCCTCATCGGCGGCATTCAACCAAAACTGATAGAACGCATACGGCGAGGTCTTCTTTGCATCAAGCCAAACATTACCAGATTCGCTCTTGCCGAACTTGCTTCCGTCGGCCTTCGTCATAAGCGGGGTCGTTAAAGCATAGGCCTCACCACGCGCCTTCTTGCGGATTAGCTCAGCACCGGCTGTGATGTTGCCCCATTGATCGGAGCCACCTAGCTGAAGCTTGCAATTCCTGTTTTCGTAGAGCCAATAGAAATCGTAGCTCTGCAACATGATGTAATTAAATTCGGTAAAGGAGAACTCTGTCTCCTGGCTTAATCGATCCTTGATGAAGGCCTTGCCCAACAAATACGCCATGTTGAGATACTTACCGATATCGCGGTAGAAATTGATTACATGCATATCGCGAAACCAGTCCATGTTGTTAACCATCGTCGCGGGATTCGTTGGATGGTCGAAATCAAGAAACTTCGAAAGCTGCTTGCGAATACCGTCAAGGTTGTGCTCCACATCGCTTTCCTGCAACAGTTTGCGCTCGGCTTTTTTACCGGATGGATCACCGATGAGTCCGGTGGCACCGCCAACCAAGGCAATTGGATGGTGACCACAACGCTGAAAATGCAGCAAAATCATGATCGGCACAAGACTACCCACATGCAAGGAGTCCGCTGTCGGATCAAACCCGATATAAGCCGTGGTTGGCTCTTTCAGCAGTTGCTCTTCAGTACCGGGCATGATGTCCTGCACCATGCCGCGCCAACGCAATTCTTCAACAAAATTCATCGTTTCGTATTTGGCTTCAAAGATAGGAGAAAAAGAAATCTGCAGTGCATAGCGCATCAACAACAACTCAAACATCTCTCATTAAAGCCTTACCTTTGATTCATGATTTTAGTAACTGGGGCCACCGGCCTGTTGGGCGCACATCTTCTATTAGAGCTTGCTTCGGCGGGCAAAGAAGTTAAGGCCCTGCATCGCAAAAACTCCTCGCTGAAGCTTGTGCAACAAGTGTTCGAGCGCGCTGGCACGACCGATCTTCTCAAGCAAATTCAATGGGTAGAAGGCGATGTTACAGAAGTATTCTCCGTGCAAGAGGCGATGCACGGTATCGAACTAGTATACCATTGTGCAGGCAAAGTCTCTTTTCAAAAAGGGGAAGACGCCGAGCTCTTTCGTATCAACACCGAAGGCACCGCTAATGTAGTGAACGAGGCCCTGCTGGCGGGCGTCAAGAAACTTTGCCACGTAAGTTCCATCGCTACACTCGGTCGCACCGATGGGGATGCTTTTGTTGACGAAGAGACTCACTGGCATAACAGCAGCGACAACACCGCTTATGCTATCAGCAAATACTCCGGAGAACGCGAAGTATGGCGGGGCATTGCCGAAGGTCTCTCTGCAGTTATCGTCAATCCTTCAGTCATCATTGGCGCTGGCGACTGGGAGCAAAGCAGCGCCAAACTTTTCAGCACCGTTGACAAGGGCTTGAAATACTATACCAATGGGGTCAACGGCTTTGTGGATGTGCGTGATGTGGCTCGCTGCATGATCGCCCTAACAGAAAGCGACACCGTGAACGAACGTTTTATTCTAAACTCCGAAAACCTCAGCTACCGCGAGTTGTTCGACATCATGGCGGATGCCTTGGGCAAGCCGCGCGCACGTATTCACGTAGGTGTCGTGTTAAGCGAGATAGCTTGGCGCTTGGAGGCTTTCAAATCTTTCTTCACAGGCACATCGTCCGTTATCACAAGAGAAACGGCCAAGACCGCGAACAGCAAATTTTTCTACAAAAACGATAAAATTAGAGGACGACTGAGCTTTTCTTTTATGCCCATAAAGCGGTCGATTCAAGACGCTGCGCTGCATTATAAAAAAGAGAAACGCTGATCAACGACGGGCCTCTTCGGCCTGCATGCGGCTATACGTGTTAAGCACTTCGTCGTAGATAGGATCCAACAGCTCAGGATGGCTGCAGTAATACGAAAAACTGCTATCAAATATCGCGATCGTGGTTTTATGGGCAGCACAAATGGTAGCTTTATAATTCTCTAGGCGCGCCCGTGCCGAATCGATATTAATAGGATGCTGCTTGTCGTAAGAGTCTACCAAATGCAAATCAGCAAGCAGCGGCACCATTTGCTCAGGAGTCAATGTACCGAGTGGTTTTTTCGACTTCTGCTGCTTGGCATTACAAGCCATCAGGGTGACCGCTAAAAAAAACACGAAAACTATCCTCATCGCTGAAAACTTAATCGTGCACCCAAAATTGAATCATCGAAATTACCATTGCAATAAGCAAGATGGCCGTTGACAAAAGTATGTGTTACAGCAGACTGAAAAACCTGTCCTTCAAAAGGAGACCATCCGCATTTGTATAAAAGATTGTCTTGCTGCACCTGCCATGGGCGCTCCATGTTTAACAACACCAAATCAGCATGATATCCCTCGCGGATAAATCCTCTTTCTGCAACCTGAAAACAAACGGCTGGCGCGTGACACATTTTATCCACCATTTGCTCAATACTCAACACACCCTGATGCACGAGCTCGGCCATTGCCACAACGGCATGCTGCACCAAGGGACCACCCGAAGGAGCTGAGTTGTATGGGCGTTGCTTCTCTTCCAAGGTATGCGGCGCATGGTCAGTTGCTACGATATCGATACGACCATCAAGCAAAGCCGCTCGCAAAGCAGTTCTGTCGTGTTCTGTTTTAACTGCCGGATTCCACTTGATCAAATTACCAAGACGCTCGTAGTCCTCATCGTAAAACCAAAGGTGATGTATACATGCTTCGGAGGTGATGCGCTTCTCAGCAAGCGGGATATCGTTACGAAACAAATCCAGCTCCTTGGCTGTAGAGATGTGTAAAACATGCAATCGACTGTTGTGTTTTTTAGCAAGCTCAACAGCAAGCGAAGAAGAGCGATAACACGCTTGCGCACTGCGAATCATCGGATGAAACTGGGGCAGTATCGACTCGTTGTAACGCTTGTTAAACAAGTCCATGTTGCGACGAATAGTAGCCTCGTCCTCACAGTGTGTAGCCACCAACATCGGAGAATCGCTAAAGATGCCTTCCAATGTTTTCGCATTATCCACCAACATATTGCCGGTGGATGAGCCCATAAAAACCTTGACTCCGCAAACGTTTTTAGGATCGGTTCGACGCACCTCGTCTAAGTTCGCGTTGGATGCGCCCATGAAAAAGGAGTAATTAGCTAGTGAGCGTCTTGCAGCCAATTGGTATTTATCCTCCAGCAATTCTTGGGTGAGTGTGTTTGGCACCGTGTTCGGCATCTCCATGTACGAAGTGATACCACCAGCCACAGCAGCCCGCGACTCTGTGTAAAGTTCGCCTTTATGCGTCAGGCCGGGTTCCCTAAAATGCACCTGGTCATCAATGGCACCGGGCATCAAGTAGCTGCCTTGTGCATCAATGATAACAGCTGTAACATCACTGATATCAGCGGCTATTTTTGCAATACGACCATCGCGGATTAGCAGGTCGGAATGCACAACGCGCCCCTCGTTAACAAGGCGAGCGTTCTTTATTAAATACGATTTCATGCTTGCGATGCGGCCTTGCCGTAGCTAGAGAAAAAACTCTTCCACTTCATTTTTAGAACACCAAGGATCGCTTCTTTGAAGATGCCCGAATTCATTTTCGAAACCCCTTGTACCCGATCTGTAAAGGTGATCGGCACCTCCACTATCTTGAAGCCCAGGCGCCATGCGGCAAATTTCATCTCGATCTGAAAGGCATAGCCCATAAACCGAATCTTATCAAAATCAATGGCTTCTAAAACACTGCGACGATAACATTTGAACCCGGCAGTAGTATCACCCACCGGCATCCACAATACCATGCGCACATAAACCGATGCATACTTAGACATAAGCTTACGATCCGTTGGCCAATTCTCGATACGTCCACCTTTGGTGTAACGCGAACCAATAGATAGGTCCGCTTGCTGGCCTCCTGCAGTGTGCGGTAAGCAGGCCTGTCGCAAACGTGGAAGGTCGTCAGGATTGTGCGAGAAATCGCAATCCATCTCAAAGAAATAAGCGTAGTGACGCGACAAAGCCCAACGAAAACCATGGATATATGCCGTGCCTAACCCCAGCTTACCCTTGCGTTCCTCGATGAACAAACGGTTCGGGAACTCATGCATCAAACCTTTAACGATAGAGGCCGTACCATCGGGCGAACCATCATCCACAATTAAGATATCGATAGGAACAGACAGAGAAAAGACCTTGCGGATCATCCGCTCGATGTTTTCCTTCTCGTTATAAGTAGGAATGATAACTACACTATCCGCTTTTTGTTCCATAAAGGCATAGCAAAGATACACTGAAAATTGATATTCCTCGGATACAAAAAAGAAAAAGCGCAGGAATAATCACTTCATCCAGCCTTAATCAAAAGCACCTGTTTTATTGGTGCTGCTTTGCTCCTAATACAATCTCGTCTACAACCGATGGGTCGAGCAGGGTGCTTGTGTCGCCCAAATTCGCTGTGTCACCTTCCGCAATCTTACGCAGAATGCGGCGCATAATCTTGCCGCTGCGGGTTTTCGGAAGTCCCTTAACCACCTGGATTTTATCAGGTCGGGCTATAGGCCCCATGATTCGGCTCACCGTATCGAATATCTCTTTATTGAACTCCGGCGAAGACGCACGTCCACTGCCTGAGATAACAAAAGCATAAATGCCCCATCCTTTGATATCGTGCGCAAAGCCAACTACTGCCGACTCCACAATATCGGGATGATGGTTGATAGCGCTCTCAATCTCGGCCGTACCTAAAAGATGACCGGAAACTTTGATCACATCATCTACGCGACCTGTAATGCGGTAAAACCCTTGCTCATCGCGCTTGCAGCCATCACCAGTGAAGTAGTAGCCAGGAAAGGTTTGAAAATAAGTATCCCGACAACGGGTATGATCGCCGTAGGTTGTGCGTATCATCGACGGCCAAGGAAAACGAATACAGAGACGGCCCTCCACACCATTCCCTTCCAGTTCGCGACCTTGCTCGTCCATCAAAACAGGCTGCACACCTGGCAATGGCAAGGTAGCATAGCCGGGCTTTTCGGGAGTAACGCCGGCTAGTGAAGAGATCATAATGCCGCCTGTTTCTGTCTGCCACCACGTATCAACTATCGGACAGCGGCCTTTGCCGATGTTGCTATGATACCACTGCCAAGCCTCTTCGTTGATAGGCTCTCCAACAGAACCAAGCACACGCAGCGAGCTCAAATCATAGGGTTCGACAAAAGCAGTACCCATGGCCTCTAACGAACGAATTGCTGTAGGGGCTGTATAAAACAGATTGACCTTGTGCTTCTCTATAATCTGCCAGAAACGACCTGCGTCTGGAAACGTTGGGATTCCTTCGAACATCAGCGTGGTAGCACCGTTGAGCAAGGGACCGTAAGCAAGGTAGCTATGCCCGGTGACCCAGCCGATATCGGCTGTGCACCAAAAAACCTCGGCTTGGGTACCGGGTTTATTCTTGTATTGAAAAACATTCGCGAAGGTATAACCGGTATAAACCATATACCCACCACAAGTGTGAACAACCCCTTTCGGTTTGCCAGTGGATCCTGATGTATACAGGATAAACAAAAGATCCTCCGCATCCATCTCTACAGCAGGAAAATCAACCGTGGCTTCCTGTGATTCACGCAGGGCATCGTGCCACCATACATCGCGACTAACCTGCATATCAACCGAAACTCCGGTGCGTTTTAAAACAAGGGTGCGCTGCACGGTAGGGCAATTCTTTAAAGCCTCATCAACCACTGCTTTTATTGGAATCTCTTTCGCCCCGCGATAAGCGCCGTCGGAAGTGAGTACTAACTTGCAGCCACAATCGTTTATGCGGTCGGCCAAGGAACCCGCCGCGAAACCAGCGAATACTACCGAATGCACTGCTCCGATGCGGGCGCATGCTAAAACTGCAATCAACAGTTCGGGCACCATCGGCATATAGATACAGATACGGTCGCCCTTGCGAGCACCTTGTTGCACTAGCACAGCGGAAAAGCGACACACTTCGGCGTGCAGCTCTTTATAAGAAAAGGTTCTGGATGTTTCGTTGGGGGCGTTGGCCTCCCAGATCAATGCAGGCTGATCGCCGCGCTCGGCAAGGTGTCGATCCAAACAGTTCTCTGTGATATTCAAGCGGGAACCTTCAAACCAGCGCACATCCGGACCGGTGAAATTCCAACTTAATACCTTGTCCCATTTCTTGCGCCACGTAAAATGATCAGCAATATCGGCCCAAAAAGCCTCCGGCGCTTCAACACTCTGCGCATATTTTTTTTTGTATTCCTCGAATGAGTGAATAAGCATAGACATGGCTTTTTTAGGAATTGAAATTCAGTCCTAAGGTAACCAATTCCTAAAAAACCAGAATCAACGAATAGCCGACAGCGGAACCAATTGCTTCGCATCGTTATCCCATACCTTCAAGCGAAGGCAGCGGTAGATATCGATTGGAGACAGGCTAGTTACTGTAGGATCCTGTAACTCAGGAATGGCTTTCATCGCCTCCGGCAAACGGTAGAAAGGGATGCGCGCATTCATGTGGTGAATATGATGATAGCCGATGTTAGCGGTCATCCATTGCATAAAAGGATTCATTTTCATGTAGCTCGAAGAAGCAATAGCCGCATGCTCGTAGGTCCACTCGGTATTGTTTTTAAAAGTCACGCCAGGAAAATTGTGCTGTGCATAAAAAAGATATCCGCCCAAGGCAAAAGCCAATGTACACGGAAGAAGCACCGATAATAGCACGGCCATTCCGCCGAACATGAAATAGATAGCAGTAGCTAATCCGAAATGCACCAAAAGCGATAACAAAGAATCGTAATGCTTACGAGGATTACTGACGAAAGACTGAACACACATACCGAACACAAACATCGTCAAATAACCCATCGCTATGTTCAAAGGATGACGAATAGCGAGGTAGCCAAAACGCTCTAGTTTAGAGGCGCTCATGAACTTCTCTTTGGTATAGATCGGAAATGAACCGATGCTCGCACTGAAAAGCTTTGAGTTGTGCGCATGATGATAATCGTGCGAACGCTTCCAGATACTTTCCGGTGCTAAAATGAAGAGCCCGAAAATTTTAAAAATTATACTTGCGGGGGCTGAACGGTGCAAGATTGAATGATGCTCGTAGTCGTGATAAATAACAAACAGGCGCACCAACACCAAGCCTGTAAGGATACTTAATACGAGTCGCAAACTTAGATGAATCGGGCTTAATGTTCCAGCGAACAAAGCAAAAACGATAAGCAAGGTGCTGAGTAAGTAAAACCAGCTCTTCCATTTTACCTCAGAGGTAAATTCTTTTGTTACCAGTATAAGATCTTTTCCTGTTCTCATGGCCGCAAAGGTAAGAATAAAAATTATCTCAAAATGACACGCTTGTGCTTCCATCGTTTGTGAGACCAAAGCCATACCTCGGGCTGCTCTATGATGTCTCGTTCCAAAATGCGCACATGGGCCTCCGTGATGGCATTCTCAGGCAGCGCCGACGGTGTGTCAGAAACCAGCTCCAACTCCATGACATAGCGCCCGCGCCCCGTCTTTTTTATATGGAAGAATAGTACCGGATAATTGAATTTACGGGCGATTTTCTCCGAGCCATTAAAAACTGGGGTTTCTTGATTCAAAAAGCGCGTCCAATAAGCCGTGGCAGGCGGAGGTGTTTGGTCGGAAATAAAAGCCACCGCATGCGCGTCCTTGGCGTGACCGATAAAATGCCTCAAAGCCTCGTTCATGGGCACTAGGCGATTGCCAAAACGCCCGCGCAGTCTGAGCATCAAGCGGTTGAATGCCGCACTGCGTATAGGTCGATAAATAACAGCTAGCGGATATGGACACTGCAGCTGAAAAGCAGAACCCGTCCATTCCCAGTTGCCACAATGGCCCGAGATTATAACCAGCTGCCTGCCAGCACGGTGATACTCCGCTAAAATACCCTTCGATCGGTCGTCTAAAGGGCAACGCGACACCAGCTCCTGGCTACTGATGCTGGCCATCTTGAACACCTCGAATATCAAATCACAGAGGTGCTTATAAAACTTTTTCTCCAGCTCACTTCGCTGTTTATCGCTATAGGCCGGAAAAGCATTCGCCAGGTTACGACGCACTGTTGTAACCCTGTACTGCAGCACCCGATAAAGCACAATGTATAAGATATCCGACAACACATACAAGATGCCGAATGGCAACAGCGACAGCAGATAGACGAATACATAAAGCGGATAATAAAGCATCAACAGGGGCGGATAAATTAATTCTGCGCAGACATCAGCGTAACCCAAGCACCACGCACATCACCCGCGTCAAGCTGTTGCTTAGCGATGGCGTGCAAGGCAAGTATGCGATCGGCGGTGGAGCTGCTCTTGAGCACCAAGGATACATACGAAGCCGACTTTACAAATGCCTCAACATCCGCGGCCGAAGGCAGCTGCTCGCAATTACCGAGCTGGCCTAGGTTGTTGCCCGTAAGTATGGTGCTGTTACGAACTGCGGCGGGCAAAGCATCAACGCCGATGCCTATACTTGTTAGCGGCTTGGCAATCTCGAACACCGAAGCGCCTGAGGCACGGCAATAATAATCGGCACCCATGCGGGCCACTAAATCAATTTTATGTGGATTGATACGTCCTTCAGCATCAATAACCTGTTCGTCAATATGCATGCGCAACACCTCGCAGATAACGAGATTACCGGCACCGCCTTCCTGTCCCAGCTCGATGATCTGATTCACCTTGCACTCAAGCTGCACCGGCGACTCCTTCACGCGGAATGGTTTTATTAGCTCCGACTCCAGCTTGGTGAAGCCCGCTTTCACAAACTCATCCACACCTTTCGGATACTCGGTGCTGGCCAACGACATCTGTTGAACCATCGCATAGCTAACGACATTGATTACCACCTCTGGCACGGCCTTCACATTTTCAAACGTATGCTTGGTCGTATTATCTCGACCACGGCGGGCCGGCGAAAAAACAACGATCGGTGGCTTGGCGCTAAAGCAATTGAAGAAGCTGAAGGGACTCAGGTTTGGATTGCCATCCAGATCGATCGTGCTCGCAAAAGCAATCGGACGTGGGGCTACCGATCCCAACAAAAGCGAATGAATGCGGGCTGTTTTTTCTTCCTTGGGATTAATGCTGAGCATAAATTAATGTTTAAATGTGCATGCAAAATAAAGTAATTTAACGGCATTAATGAAAGAAAAGACGGCCTAACCTTACTGGCGACAATTAATCTAATTACGTATTTTTTGGGTTTTCGAGGTATGATAAACGCCTTTTTCGCTCAAATTTGATGTTTTTAACAAGATGATAAGGATCCTAATAATGATGTAAAAAATACCTACCTTTGCACTCCGATTTAAACATCGTTGCGGATGTGGCGTAATTGGCAGCCGCGCCAGACTTAGGATCTGGTGCCGAAAGGCGTGGGGGTTCGAGTCCCTTCATCCGCACTTATTTATTTTGAACGTTATACCTGATCGAATGAACATTGCCGCAGAAAACATCGACGCCCTCAACGCGGTCGTCACCATCACTTTAAATCCAGAAGACTATCAACCGAGCTTGGAGTCATCTATAAAGAAGGTGCAACGCACCGCTTCCATGCCTGGCTTTCGTCCTGGCAAAGTGCCTTCCGGCATGATTAAAAAAATGTACGGGAAGTCCATTCTCGCTGATGAGTTGAACAGACTGCTCAGCGATACCCTCCACAATTACATCGAGGAGAACAAACTGCAGGTGCTTGGCAACCCGCTTCCAAAAAACAACGGCGAAGAAGCTGGTGATTTCGAAAACCCTAGCACCTTCGAATTTCATTATGAACTAGGTTTGGCGCCTGCTTTCGACATCAACCTCGACAGCAAGCATGCCTACGACTATATTCAAGTGGATGTGAACGACGACATGCTCGATAAGTACATCGATGACCTGCGTCGCAGACAAGGCAAATTCTCTAATCCAGATGTGTCTTCCGATGCCGATATCCTCTACGGTCAGTTTGTGGAACTCAATGCCGATGGCGAAGCCAAAGAAGGTGGCATCAGCACAACCACAACCTTGGCTATTGAATTTGTTAAAAACGACAAAGACAAGTTCATCGGTGTAAAAAAAGACGAAAGCATCGTCTTCAACCCAAAGAAAACTATTGAGAACACAGGCGAGATTTCTTCTATGCTGCACATCAGCAAGGAGCAAGCCGAGGCCTTGGATTCCGATTTTCGCTTCACCATTCAAACGGTGAATCACATCGATAAAGCCGAGCTCAACCAAGAATTGTTCGACAAGCTTTACGGTGCTGGAACTATCAATTCTATTGAGGAGTTTCGCAACCGCATAAAAACAGAAGTCAGTGCGATGTTTGCGCCTGAAAGCGACCGCATGCTAAAAACAGCGATGACGGATCATATCCTTGGAGAGCTTGCTCTGCAGCTGCCCGATACCTTCTTGAAGAAATGGCTCATGACTGTGAACGAGAAGCCTATCTCTAACGAAGAGCTGGAGCGCGACTATCCGGTGTATGCTAAACAACTGCAATGGCAACTGGTTACGAACAAGGTGCTCATGGAGAGCCCTGAGATCACCATCACGCGCGAAGAACTCGATCAGCACTCCCGCCAAATGATCAGAGGCCAGTTTACCCGTTACGGCATCCATAACATCGACGAAGAGAAGCTCGAT
>CANFOZ010000075.1 GCA_947448795.1 Bacteroidota bacterium | reverse complement strand
CTAAGTTGCTCGGCAAGGTGCCAGTTCCCGAATTGGCGCTCTGAATAAAATAATCCAATAAGGAGTTTGATGCATTAAATCCAGAATAGGAACTTGTTGAATTAAAATTTGCAAGTTTATTATAGGCAATGCTAAAATTTATCGCCTGCCATCCGTGTTTATCTGCATTCAAAGGTTTAGTAGCTAGGACTAAGCCAAGTTCTCCAAGGTTAAAATTGTATTTTGTATCGTTACTGGTGTTGCCGAAAAAGGAAGTAGCGTTTTTTCTCAGAAAGATATCTGGAGTAATACTTATTTCAGAGCGGCGATATAAGGACAAACCTGCAGGATTTATACCTATTGCGCTAATTTCCGCACCTAAACCACCAAAGGACCCTCCCATTCCTGTTGCTCTTGCAGATCCCGTATACCCTGTTTGCGAGTATCGCAAAGCATCTATACTCGTTTGAGCAAAAGTCGACCCAATAATGAACACGCTCAACGCACTAAACACGAGTTTCTTTTTCATAACATAATTGGTTTAAATTTAACGTCCACGAGAGCTAGAGCGACCACCATTGCCCGTAGAAGGGGTCGATCGGGAGCCACCAGAATTAGCTGGTGCTGAGAAATGAATTGGAGCATGTTGCGATGGGCCTGCTCCATTTCCTCTGTTTTCTGAAGGGCGTGATTGCATTCTAGGTTCTTGACGTCCATTATTCTCATTGTAGTTTGAACTAGGTCGTTCTTCAAAATGGATGCGCGGTGTTTGAACCTGGTTGGAGTTTTGAATGGTTTGACGATGATCTTCTCTGCTTGGTATTGGGCGAGATTGTTGACTATTGAGGCTTTTGTCTAATTCAGCATTCCGACTATCTTTAGTCACCTGTTGAAATTGATTATTTCTAGGGCTAGACTCTTGGGCGTTTCCATTGTAATTTCGGGAATCCTGAACTGGTTTAGTCAAATTCCCTTTAGCTGCATCTCTTGGAATGGGAGACGTTGAGTTAATAGATCCTTTATCGCGAATATCTTTGCTGGAATTAACAAGCGATTTGCTTTCGTTTTCTTCAAGGTGCTTGCCATTTAATATATTGTTGCGAACTGCACCGGATGAACTGCGTGGCCGATTTACTAAAACTGATGCATTAGCAAGGGTGTATTTGTTACTTAATAATTCATTGTCGTTGCGCGTGAAGACTTTGTGGTTTGAGCCAGTGCCACCACGAGGTGCTACATACACCGAGTTGTTATCGCGGCTATTGTAATAATAGGGTTGTGAGTGATTGTCGTAATTGGAATTGTACCAGCCTTGTTGGTAGCCATTCCAGTAGCCGCTTGAATAGGAATTATATCCATAATTAGAGTAGCCATAGTAGCCATAATAAAATGGAGTAGAGCTATAATAGAAGGAAGGCCCCCACCAATGGTAGCCAATGTAAATACTAGTTCCCCAAGAATACGGGTTGTAGTCGTACCAATACATATTGGTATAATAATCATCGTAATAACTCCAATTATAACAGTGGCTATGAAACCGACGAATACGAGATGAATAATTATAATCGTAAGAATCGTCGTAGTAGTTGTTGGTGATGTATGTACTTCCACCCGAACTATAACTGTCTTGGTTTTGTGTGTCGTTTGCGTTGGTTTGTGAATTCGTATACGAATTCTCGTCCACAGGGGTGTCGTCTGATTTACGGTCTGCTGAGCCCGAATATTGATTTTCATCAACTACAGGAGCTGGACGCGTGTCTTTTTGTGTGTTTTGATATGTCTCTTGTACAACCTGCTTTGTAGACTTGTCTTTGGACGAATAATAAACATCATCCTGAGGGGATGATGTTTGAGAAGTAGTTCGTGATGTGCTGCATGAGGATAAGAAAAGCATACAGCTAATAATGAGTGAAAAAGTGGTTTTCATGATGCTCGACTTTAAATGAAACTACAATTTTAATTCCTAAATTTGCTTTTAACACTTTTCAAACATCGTGCCAAAAAAACTATGGGTAAAACATTAACAAGCAGAGCGGAGAATTATTCACTCTGGTATAACGAACTCGTTATCAAAGCTGACTTAGCTGAACATTCAGCGGTTAAAGGATGTATGGTGATCAAACCTTATGGTTATTCGATATGGGAAAAGATGCAAGCCGCTTTGGATAAAATGTTCAAAGATACCGGCCATAGTAATGCGTATTTCCCGCTGTTTATTCCTAAATCATTTTTTAGCAAGGAGGCATCTCATGTTGCTGGCTTTGCCAAAGAATGTGCTGTTGTTACGCATTACAGACTTAAAAACGCCCCAGATGGAAGTGGGGTTATAGTTGATGAAGATGCTAAACTAGAGGAGGAGCTCATTGTTCGACCAACTTCAGAAACAATCATCTGGAATACCTATAGAGGTTGGATTCAATCCTATCGTGATTTACCTATATTGGTAAATCAGTGGGCCAACGTTGTTCGCTGGGAAATGCGCACCCGATTGTTTCTTCGCACGACCGAATTTTTATGGCAAGAGGGGCATACCGCTCATGCCACATCGGATGAGGCAATAGAGGAAACAGAGAAAATGCTAAATGTGTATGCCGATTTTGCGGAGCGTTTCATGTCCTTACCTGTTGTTAGAGGTAGAAAAACAGAAAACGAGCGTTTTGCTGGTGCTTTAGATACCTTCTGTATCGAGGCCTTGATGCAGGATGGTAAAGCGCTGCAGGCTGGTACTTCACATTTTCTTGGTCAAAATTTTGCAAAAGCCTTTGATGTTAAATTTGCAACTAAAGAAGGCAAGCAAGAATATGTTTGGGCTTCATCATGGGGAGTTTCAACGCGCTTGATGGGAGCTTTGATTATGGCTCATTCAGATGACGATGGTTTGGTATTGCCTCCAATGTTAGCACCAATTCAGGTTGTTATTGTTCCGATTTTTAAAAGTGAAGAGGAGTTGAATGCTATTCGCAAGGTTGCGAACGAGATTAAAAGCGCACTTGTTAGTCGTAATATTAGCGTAAAGCTGGATGATCGCGATACGCACAAACCCGGTTTTAAATTTGCCGAGTATGAGCTTAAAGGAGTTCCTGTACGCATTGCAATTGGCCCTCGTGATTTAGAAAACAAAACCGTTGAGGTTGCAAGAAGAGACACCAAGGAGAAAAGTCTTTATCAAATTACAGATCTAGAAATTAAGATTGAAAATTTACTAGAACAAATTCAAAAGAACATTCTTGACAAGGCGCGTAATTTTATGAATGTTAACACCTATAATGTTGATAGCTGGGACGAGTTCAAGCAAGCACTATCTGAGAAGGGCGGCATGATTTATGCGCATTGGGACGGCACATCTGAAACAGAAGAAAAGATTAAAAACGAGACCAAGGCAACGATTCGTTGTATACCTTTAGATAACCCAGCAGAAGATGGCGTTTGCGTCTATTCTGGCAATCCCTCAAAACAGCGTGTATTATTTGCCATTGCCTATTAGCTATGAAGAACAAATCAGCGATACCCACCATCCTTAAGTCTATTAAGGAAAAGGCAGTGGTGAAAAAAGAGATTTTCAAGAAAACGCAAGCCACCTTTGATGATTTGAAACTCGCATTGCGCGAGCTCGAAAAGGAATTGTCAGTAAAGGTGAAGGCGATCGACCCTGAGATTCATGTTGAGTTCAGGGATAAGGGCCGCTTTGAAGCTGAGTTTAAAATTGCTGATGATACGATTGTGTTTTGGATGCATACTGATGTTTTTACCTTCGACACAGATCATTCTATATGGAAAACATCCTATGTTGATGAGGACAAAGCGCGTTCGTTTTGTGGGATGATTACCTTTTACAACTTCCTTTCCGATTCCTTCAAATACAAAAGAGTGAATGATCTTGGGTATATGATTGCTCGTCTTTTTGTAAACAAAGACATGCACTATTTTGTTGAGGGAAAGCGCCAATTGGGTTTTTTATACAATGAATTCGACACGGCTATTTTAGATCACAATAGTCTTAAAGCTGTATTGGAATCCGCAATATTGTATTGTCTTGAGTTTGATTTGTATTCTCCTCCATACGATGATATGAAGCAAATATCTGTTTCTGAAATTATTGAGGCCGAGGATAGTCATAAAATGAGCACAGGTAAGCGATTGGGTTTCCGGTTTCAGGCGGATGACGACAATATTGAATAAATATTTTGGGCTTTGAATTTATTTTTAATACCTTTGCACTCCCAAAAATGATAACCTGGTCGGTTCGTCTAGGGGTTAGGACATCTCCCTTTCACGGAGGAAACACGGGTTCGATTCCCGTACCGACTACAACACAAATCAAAAACCCTTGCTCATACAGTAGCGAGGGTTTTTCTTTTAAACAAACCCTGATTCGTATCTTCGACTAAATTCTTTACAACGCCATTTAATGACAACGGTTAAGTTAAATAGTACACCTGCACTTTTTGCTCCAGTTGGAGTTCAGGATAGCTATTACGATGCGTTGATGCAGGATATCTACGAGCGCCCAATCTGCGCCCCTTTTGATCTAGAAAAAGTACGCTTGTCAACTAGCGGATCCTCTACTACATACGCTGACTACATGCGCTTTGTGCAAGAAGATGTTATGCCTTCAGTGATTAATGTTGCGTCCAGATTTTACATTGGACACATGACCGGTCCGGTGCCACCATTTCTTTTTCATCTTAACAAAGAATTGATTCGGATGAATCAAAATCAAGTTAAAATAGAGACTAGTGGTATCGGTTCTGACATGGAACGAGAAGTATTGTCGTGGTTTCACCGTATAGTTTTCAATTCAGATTCTGCATTCTACGACACCTATACTCACGCAAGTATAACGGCGCTCGGCGTGTTTACGAGCGGAGGCACGCTCTCCAATGTTACGGCTTTGCAGTATGCCTTGGCTAAAACATTGGCCGATGACCATGCAGGGGTTAATGAGGTTGGCTTGCTGAAAGCATTGCAAGAGAAGGGATATACTAAAGTTGTCATTTTTGCTTCTTCATTGTATCATTACAGCATCAAGAAGGCCGCCAAGCTAATGGGTATTGGCAAACAAGCTGTTATTTCATTCTATTGGGATAAAGCCAACCCCAATGACTCAGCCGCCGATTTAAGAAATGCAATTGAGCGCGAGCAACAGCAGGGCGCATTGGTCCTCTCGTTGGTGGGTGTAGCCGGCACTACTGAGTCAGGGGAAATTGATCCACTCCTAGAGTTAGCGAACATTGCACGCATAACGGGTGTTCATTTTCATGTTGATGCTGCCTATGGAGGGGCCTTTTTGCTCTCAAGTAGTGCTGAAGCTCTTGCTGGCATTGAACAAGCGGATACCGTTACTATATGCGGGCACAAACAATTGTATATGCCAATTGGATGTAGTATGGTTCTTTTTCGATCAGCCGAATTTGCTAGTTATTCCGAAAACAACACAAACTACCAAGCTCGAAAAGGGGGGCTGGATTTAGGGAAATTTACATTGGAGGGAACACGACCCTTCAGTGCATTTCTTATGCATGCTGCAATTCGTATGCATGGCGAGCGTGGCTATACAGAGGTCTTGAACACCAATCTTGACTTATCACATGTGTATTACAATATCCTCAATAAATCCAACTTTGTCGATATCTACGCAAAACCCGAGCTTAATATTCTTTTGTATCGTTTTGTACCTAGTGAACTCATGAATGCCGCAAAGACAGGCTCTTTAGACGAACAACAAGCTTCGGAATTAAATCAGTTAAATAAGCGGTTGCAGCAGCAACAATTCGCTGAGGGACGTTATTTTGTATCCTTCACTAAAGTGTTTGACCTTGCATTGGGGCGCGATATGGTTTGGTTGCGCAGTGTGTTCATGAATCCATTTACTTCCGAAAAGGACATGACTGAAGTTTTTCAAGATCAAGAACGAATTTTTAATCTTTATCTACAGGAATCTCGCTGATTCACTTTAATTTTTGAGTATGCCAAAGGTCAGTATTTTCTGGTTTAGAAGGGATTTGCGCCTATTTGATAATCATGGGCTTTTTGAGGCCTTGCAATCAGAGGGGCGTGTATTGCCGATCTTTATTTTTGATCCAAACATCCTCAAGGAATTAGAGGACAGGAGCGACCGTCGAGTTAATTTCATTCATCAGCAATTGCAGTCCATACAGGAGCATTTATTAAAAAACGGGAGTTCGCTTTATGTAATTCACAATACACCGATGCTTGCATTTGAGATGCTTCTTCACAATTTTCAGGTGGATGCTGTATACACCAACGAAGATTATGAGCCCTATGCATTGCAGCGCGACCTGCAGGTAAGAACATTTTTAGCATCAAAGGATGTTGAGTTAAAGAGTTACAAGGATCAAGTGGTGTTTTCAAAATCGGATGTTCTGAAAGGGGATGGGAGTCCATATACGGTGTTTACGCCATACTCGAAAGTATGGAAAAGCAAACTTGCTTTGGAGGGTTTAACAAAGTACCCAAGTGAACAGCTAGGAGCTAAGTTTTTTCAATGTGAACCGCACCCGATACCCGACTTAAAAACGTTGGGATTTGATGCGATGGATTTGGACGTTACCGAGCCGATACCGAATCTCGACATTGTAGCTCGATATCATGACACACGCAATTTACCGGCAGTTCAGGGAACCAGCAGATTGAGTGTGCATCTTCGATTTGGTACAGTAAGTGTTCGAGAACTGGTTCAAGTGGCAAGCAAAACGAACGAACAATGGCTAAACGAATTGATTTGGAGAGAGTTTTTTATGATGATACTCTTTCATTTTCCAAAAGTTGTAACATCTAGTTTTAAAGAGAAATACGATCACATTCCATGGCGCAATAATCAAGAAGAGTTCGAGCTTTGGTGCAAGGGCGAGACGGGTTATCCAATAGTGGATGCTGGGATGCGTGAACTCAACGCCACGGGTTTTATGCATAATCGTGTGAGGATGGTTGTGGCGAGCTTTCTAACAAAGCACCTGTTGATAGATTGGCGCTGGGGTGAAGCTTATTTTGCAGAAAAACTCATTGATTTTGATCTCTCAGCTAATAATGGGAATTGGCAATGGGCAGCAGGGTGTGGATGCGATGCAGCGCCCTATTTTCGAGTTTTTAATCCAAGTGAGCAAACGCGTAAATTTGACCCACAACTTCAGTACATTAGGCGTTGGGTATCCAATTTAGATGATAACTATCCCTTTCCGATGGTGCAACACGAGATGGCGAGAAACCGATTTTTGTCGGTTTTTAAAAAGGCATTGGCCGAGAAATCCTAGCGATTATGAAAAGAAATTTTCACTTCTTAATTATCCTGATTTCCATCGTTCTGGTTGCTCAATGCAATTTGCATACGAATAAACAAGCAGAGGCGGTCTGCACAAAAGAGGGCCAGGTGAATCCGAATGGGGATAGCGAGTTGGCCTTGTTAATGCGCCAGATGACGAAGCATGCAGAGGCCACAAAGAAAGCATTGCAAGCAGGGGAGGAGCTGCCCGCCTATCCAAGTGAGGTTGATGCGATTGACACCGCAGAGCCAACGAATCCGGATAAGCATAATCCTGGCTTTTACAGTGGTACCAAATTCTATCTAGCAGCATTGAAAGCTTTATACGCTTCTCGAAAGGAGGATCGAGCTAAGCATTATGAAATGGTTTTAAATACCTGTTCATCATGTCATTCTGTAGTGTGCCCAGGACCATTGAAAAAAATAGGGCGTTTGCGCATGCAAGACAATTGAAACGCTATTGGATTAATCGGAAAATTCGAGGCGAGGCGATAAAAACCTTGCTAAACCTATGGTTCATTGAGTTTTTCTGCGTTTCTTTGCAGTATGTTATCAGTTAGTAATCTCACTGTCGAATTCGGCGGTAAACCCCTTTTTGAAGATATTTCTTTTTTAATAACCCCTGTTGACCGGATTGGTTTAGTAGGCAAGAATGGAGCAGGCAAGTCTACCTTGCTTAAGATTCTGTATGGTTTGCACAAGCCCGATGGAGGTACTGTATCCATCCAAAAAGACGCCACAACGGGGTATCTGCCACAAGATATTATTGTTAAGGGTGGAAAAACAGTAATGGAGGAAACAGCTCTTGCATTTAAAGAGATAAAAGATCTTCAGAAGACGATAGATACACTTCAGCACGAGATGGAAACAAGGCAGGATTTTGAATCCGACGCCTTTGCCGAAATCATGCAAAACTTTTTGCATGCCCAAGAACGCTTTCATTTGTTGGGCGGCGATAATAAAGAGTCTGATATTGAGCAAGTACTGCTTGGGTTAGGCTTTAAAAGATCCGACTTCAACCGCTTAACTGATGAGTTTAGCGGAGGATGGCGAATGCGCATTGAGTTGGCTAAGCTGCTTTTGCAACAGCCGAATATTCTTCTTTTAGATGAACCAACCAACCACTTGGATATTGAATCCATTCAATGGTTAGAGGAGTTTTTGCAAACCTATTACGGCGGTGTCGTACTTATCTCGCATGATCGCGCGTTTCTTGACAATATTACCACGCGAACCATTGAGATTTCGATGCGCAAAATTCATGACTACAAGGCCAATTACAGCAAATATGTGCTTTTGCGCCAAGAAAGAAAGGAAAAACAAATTGCAGAACAGAAGAACCAAGACAAATATATCGAGCAAAGTCAGATGCTCATTAATAAATTTAGAGCCAAAAATAGCAAAGCATCTTTTGCCCAATCTTTAATTAAAAAGCTAGATAAGTTGGAGCGGGTGGAGGTTGATGAAGATGATTCATCAGCAATGCGTTTGCGCTTTCCGCCAGCTCCAGAACCTGGCAGGGTTGTTATTGAAGCCGATGAATTAACAAAGGCGTATGGTGCCAAGACTATTTTCAAAAACATTAGCTTTCGCATTGAGCGAGGAGACAGGGTTGCATTTGCAGGCAAAAACGGGGAAGGTAAAACAACACTTTCACAAATTATTGCAGGACGAGAATCCTATTCAGGCCATCTAAAGCTTGGGCATAATGTGTCGATGGGGTACTATGCTCAAAATCAGAGCGACCTCTTGGATATGGAAAAAACTGTTTTTCAAACGATAGATGACGCTGCGGCTGGAGAAGTTCGCAAACAAGTACGTTCTTTATTAGGCTCCTTTTTATTTAGCGGCGACGATGTTGATAAGAAAGTAAAGGTATTATCAGGAGGGGAGAAAGGGCGTTTGGCGATGTGTTTATTGCTACTAACTCCACACAACTTGCTGGTATTGGATGAGCCGACGAACCACCTTGATCTAAGATCTAAGGATATATTGAAATCGGCGCTCTTGAACTACAACGGAACCTTGGTAGTGGTATCTCACGATAGGGATTTTTTACAAGGTCTAACGAATAAGGTTTTTGAGTTTGGCGGCGGTACCATCAAGCAGCACTTTGGGGATGTTTATGAGTTTTTGCGCTCACGAAAAATTGAGACCTTAAAAGAGTTGGAGAAGCCAAGATCGGTTGAGAAAAAAGAACCAGAGAAGAAAATTAAACCAACTGACAATCAGGATTCAGATGTAAGGAAAGTAGCCGAAAAGGATGCTAAAAACATTCGTGGTAAGATAGAAAAATCAGAAAAGTCGATTGCTCGCTTGGAGCAAGAAATCGCAGCTATTGACTTAGCTTTAGCTAATCCGGAAACATACTTGCAATTGATTAACAATAAAGATTTTTTTATAAAGTATGAAAAGCTAAAAAGCGACTTGGAATCAGAGATGAGCAGCTGGGAAAGTCTAACCATGGCTCTTTCCAATGCAGAAGACGTTGTTTCTAAGCCGAAACAATAAAAAGCGAGTAGCGGATTTGATTTTAATCTTTTTGTTCTGGTTTTTAAAAAATTATGAACAAAAAAAGAGCTAAAAATCAGATCTTTTTTTGCAAAATCCTTAGAATAGAAAATAAAAAAAGGGGTATTGAAAAAACAGCTATTTTATCAATAGCCGCTTTGTGCATAAAAAAAGCAAAAATTTCAGCATCTTTTTATTAATAAATTGTACATTCGAAATCTTAAGTTAAATTGCGTAAGTTATTAGAAAGCAAATATTCCCATTAAACCTATTCGAATATTGGTTTTCTCTTCTAAAATAGTAAAGAATACACACAAAAACACGATTTGCTAAAATTCAATGCAGAGCAATTTTTGAGGTTATACCGTTGTAACCTAAAATTGTTTTTTCAAGAGTAATCGGCAAACAAATATTAACTATTCCTTCTAAGATGTTATTTTCTCCAATAAAAAAACTTAGTCTTCTTGTCTTTTCGGCTTTTCTTCTGATCAGCACAATATCGTCTGCTCAGAAGTTAGGTCAATTGACATTGGATTTCTCCATTCACGATAAAAAAACGAATAAATTAGTAAAGCCAATCTTTCGGATGGTTAGCAGCAGCGGAGAACTGATCTCGGAATCAGTAGCCACCCCCGCTATAACAACGTATAAGTTGGTTCTGAATAATAAATATTCCCTGTCCATAAAATCAGACGGTTTTGAGGAACATATTGTTGAAATTAACACCACTGTTCCTGCGGCTAAAAGTAGCATGAGGCATTTTTTCGGGGAGCCTATTGTAATTAATTTAGAGGCTAGTCAAGACAAGGCAAAATCGGATTACACCTATTTGTCAAACATATACTATGATTCAAAGCTGGGCTCTTTCAGTTTTGATTTCAGCAGTAGTAAAAGGGCTAAAGCAGAGCCTGAAAAACAGGCTACTCAAACAAACAAAGTCAGTCCAGCCGCTAACGATAAGTTAGCCAATCAAAAAGAGGTGGCAAAAAATGATGCCGCCAAGGAAAAAGCAGCCGCTGACTTAGCAGCTGCAAAAGCAAGGCAGGAGCAAGAAATGAAGGCGCAGTTAAAGGAGCGCGAAGAATCGGCAGCAGCAGCAGCTAAAGCAAAAATGGAGAACCTGGAGAAAAAAGAGAGTATGACTCAGGAAATTGATAAACAGGCAGCAACTAAAGTTGAGGATGTTGTTAAAGAGACAATAAATGAGCAAGCCATACCAGCCACCAAAACGGACTATTCTGTAAGCCAGGCGGCTAAATCTGCTGATGCGCTAAGAGCGAAAAAACGTGCCGAAGCTGCCCAAGCTGTTATCGAAAGCAACAAGCGCAGCAAGCATGAAAAGAGCAATCCATACAACGAGGTATTTGATGCTATAAAATCAGCACCAATCGATCGCTCTGCTCTTTAATTAAACAAAAAAAAGATAAACACACTATTCAGTTTTTATGAAGAATTCTGCTATAAAGTTATTGTTAATATTGATTTCATCTCTTCCTTTGTTTTCTAATGGACAGAGTTTAAACCTGCAGTATTTTGGAACGGAGAACGGCATTCCTCAATCCACCATTAATTCTATTTTACAGGATCGCAGTGGTAATTTATGGATTGGAACCTTGGGAGGCGTGTGCCGATACGACGGACATGGCTTTACCACTTTTTCAAAAAAGAATGGACTTGCAGAAAACTGGGTAACTTCTAGCTGTATTGATAAGGCCGGTAATGTTTGGCTAGGTCATTGGGCTGGGGGGATTTCTAGATATAGCGCAGCCAAGGATAGTTTCCAGATCGTTACACCTAAAAACATTACAATTAGCAAACAAATTTCTTGCATTTTAGAAGATGCATCTGGGGTGATGTGGTTTGCTACCGAAAGTGATGGTTTGTTAAAGTACACGCCAAGCAGCGAAAAAGATAAAGACGGGAAATTCGAACAGCTTACCACGCGAGAAGGCTTAGGTAGTAATTCAGTTTTAAGTATCCTGCAAGGCAAAAATGGCAAGCTATATATAGGAACCGAAGCTGGTTTATCTGTTTATGATGGTAATGCGTTTAAAAACTATTCGAATACAAATCAATTTTCTGCTATACAAGTTAAGTCGATTTTAGATGATGAGTCTGGCAATATATGGTTAGGCACGCAAGAATCAGGTGTTTTTGTTTATTCTATTAGTCAGTTAGAAAGCAATGCTAACCCAACTCCATTAGCTGTTTTCAACTTAGAAAAAGGGTTAAAGAGCAATAGTGTAAATACTATTTACAAAGACAAGAAGTCTCGTATTTGGATTGGAACCTTTGGGGGT
>CANFOZ010000074.1 GCA_947448795.1 Bacteroidota bacterium | reverse complement strand
TATCGAAGCCCAGGGACCAAAAGGCGAGAATGGGAATGGGAATGGGAATGGGAATGATAGTGAGTATGAGTCCAAAAACCTCAAGAGGGTGTGATCGCGCACAATCATCCCGAGGCCTCGGAATCTCATGAGCTCAGGGACCGCAATGCAATTCATCATTAATATTTGGCATTATCCATTCTCTTTCTCATTCTCTTTCTCCTACCCTTTTGTCTGCTGTTAGTAAAAGTGTTAAAAAACCCAAGCTTCATTCAACTATATGGCTTGGCTTTTCGTTTAAATTTGTGGGTGTAATTCAAAATCCATGCGCGTTTCCAATTATCTGCTTGCTTCTATTCTTATTCTTTGGTTTAATGCGAATTCTGTTTTTGCAGGGGAGAAAATTACGCGTGAGGAATATCTAAACAAATACCGCATGGTGGCCGTTCAAGATATGCTGAGCACAGGTGTTCCTGCTAGCATCACCTTGGCGCAGGCCTCGCTCGAATCGGAGAATGGAAACAGTCCACTGGCGGTGGACGCAAACAATCATTTCGGCATCAAGTGTCACGACTGGACAGGATCCAAATACTATCACGATGATGATGCTAAACAAGAATGTTTCCGCCACTACACCAGCGCTCTCGAATCCTTCGACGATCACTCTAAATTCTTGCGTAACCGTCCGCGCTATGCCTTTCTGTTCGACTTACCGAAGACCGATTACAAGGCATGGGCGACAGGACTAAAGCAAGCCGGCTACGCAACGAATCCGGAGTATGCAGAGCGTTTGATTAAAATAATAGAAGACAACAAACTGTATGAGCTAGACAAGGTGGAGTCGATGAAGAAAATCGATAAGCTACCTGAATTTTCGAAGAGCGAGAAAAACGTGCCTTCTTTCAACGAGAAGAAGACAGCCTATAATAACGGCATACAATATACTGTTGCTCAGAAAGGCGATAGTTACGACAAGATTGCAGAAGAAAACGGCATGCGCGCATGGCAGCTTTTTAAGTATAACGATTTGCCTAAAAACGCGATCATCAAGGAAGGGCAGCGCATCTATTTAAAACCCAAGAAGCGTCGTCCAAGAGAGGAGTTTCATATCATTCAACAAGGTGAGACGATGTACACCGTTTCGCAGCGCTACGGGGTTAAAATCAAATTCTTGTACAAGCGAAATCTGATGAAAGCCGGCGAACCGGTGAAGCTGGGCCAGAAGATTTGGCTGCGTTCGAAAAAGGAAGTTTAAGGATTAATTTAGACCGAAAGGTCGGAAAACAGAAAAGCTAACCGGCTTTAGACCAGTTAGCTTTCAAGACAATAAACGAACCGCTTATTTATTTCTCTTCTCGTCAGAAACAGTAAGTTTCTTACGGCCTACTTTTCTGCGATTAGCAAGTACGCGACGGCCATTGGCAGAAGCCATACGCTCACGGAAACCGTGTTTATTTTTTCTTTTTCTTTGGGAAGGTTGGTATGTTCTTTTCATGATCTTAAGGTAATTATCCCTTTTTGGATGTATTCTTCTTTTCTTAAAGGGTCGGCAAAGATACAATCTTTGTAATTAAAATACAAAAGAAATCGATTTTCTTTCCCAAAAGGTCTTAAAAGCTAATTTTTATGGCTTCACGAAGTATGGGCAAGAATAAAAAATTCATGCAAGAGTCATGCATTATCAAGTACCTTTGCGCAAAATTTTAAGTAAAAAAATGGCAACCCGACGAAACCGATCACAAGCAGAAGACGATGCACCAAAGGCAAAGATCAACAAGGAAAGTTTAAAAAAAGCTTTACGCTTACTTAGCTTTTTAAAACCGTATCGGATGCGTTTTGCAATCGGGCTTGTATTTCTATTACTGACTAGCGCAACGGCCATTATCTTTCCTAAGCTTATGGGGCTTTTGGTAGACTCGGGAGACATTTCCAAAGAGCGCATAAACCAGTTGGGGCTTATGCTCTTGCTCGTATTCGCAGGCCAAGCCGTCTTTTCCTATTTCCGAGTGGTTCTTTTTGTACAAGTTACAGAGAACATGCTGGCGTCATTGCGGCAGACGGCCTATGGGCACTTGATACGCATGCCGATGAACTTCTTCGCGCAACGCCGTGTTGGTGAGCTGAATAGCCGTATCTCCTCCGACATCACGCTTTTGCAAGACACCTTCACCACGAACATTGCGGAGTTCATCCGACAGCTGATCATCATTATCGGTGGGGTGGTCATGCTATTCTTCACATCATTAAAACTAGCCGGTATCATGCTTTGTGTGATACCCTTGGTAGCTGTAGTGGCGGTGGTTTTTGGACGTTACATTCGCAAATTATCGAAAGAAGTGCAGGACAAGGTGGCTGAGTCGAACACCATTGTAGAAGAGACCATGCAAGGCATCGCTAATGTAAAAGCCTTTGCTAACGAGCTTTTCGAGACGATGCGTTATCATAAAAGCACAGATACTATTCGTCAATTTGCAATACGCGGCGGCAAGGCACGCGGTGCTTTTTTCTCCTTCATCATTTTCTGTCTTTTTGGTGCAATGATCTTGTTGATATGGATGGCGGTGAAGATGGAGAACGAAGGCGAAATGTCGCATGGTGATATTATACAATTCATGTTGTACACGGTTTTTGTTGGTGCATCAATTGGCGGTATCGCCGAACAATATGCGCAGATGCAAAAAGCCATCGGAGCCACAGAACGCCTGATGGACTTATTTGACGAGAAGACGGAAGTCATTGAACTTACAGCCGATTCGAAGATCATCGGCGAGGCCGACAAGATTCAAGGGCATGTTAGCTTCACAGACCTTTCTTTTACCTACCCAAGTCGCCCCGACAACCCGGTTATAAACGGGGTCAGTTTTGAAGCAAAGTCGGGCGAAACAGTGGCTATTGTTGGTCCGAGTGGCTCTGGCAAATCGACGCTGACTTCCCTCCTTTTCCGCTTCTACGACTCCAACGCAGGCAGTATCGTCATTGATGGAAAGAACATCCAAGACTACTCCTTATCGCATTTGCGCAACCAGATGGCTATTGTGCCGCAGGATGTGCTTCTCTTTGGCGGCAGCATACGCGAGAACATCGCCTATGGAAAACCGGATGCTAGTTTATTGGAGATTGAGGAAGCCGCTAAAAAAGCAAACGCCCACACGTTCATCCAATCGTTTCAAGAAGGCTATGAGACGATGGTTGGTGAGCGCGGTGTAAAACTATCGGGCGGACAGCGGCAGCGCATCGCCATAGCCAGGGCAGTGCTAAAGAATCCAGCCATTCTTATTTTGGATGAAGCGACCAGTTCGTTGGATTCAGAAAGCGAACGCTTGGTGCAGGAAGCACTTGACAAGTTGATGCAAGGCAGAACCTCTTTTGTGATTGCACACCGCTTGGCAACAATTCGCAACGCCGACAAGATTGTGGTGATCGACAAAGGCAAAGTAGCTGAGTCGGGCACTCACGACGAGCTCATTGCTAATGACAAAGGCCTTTATTATGGGCTATGCAAGTTGCAGTTCGACACTAATTAATGCATTTTTTAATTTATAACCCATCATCCTAATTACTATGAAAAAATTAGTTTACATCGGACTTTTACTGCCCCTCTTTTATGCCTGTGGCAATCAAGGAAAGAATACAGCTGAGCAAGACAAGGTGAAGCAAGAAGCGCAAGTCTTTCTAGAAGGTTATAACAAGAAATACCAAGCCTTATACTATGCATCAGGCCAAGCCGACTGGTTGTTGCAGACCCGCATGATCGAAGGCGACACCACTGCTGAAGCTGCATCGGAGCAAGCGAAGAAGGAGATGGCCGCATATACGGGCGACTCGGTAAACATAAAGACCGCGAAACGCTTGCTCGAGCATCCCGAAATCTTGGACACCTTGCAGCTAAAGCAATTGAAGAAGGTGTTATACAACGCCGCAGACAACCCACAGACGATTAAAGACTTAGTTGACAAGCGAATCAAAGCAGAAACTGAGCAGACCAAGAAATTATACAGTTTTAAATACATGCTCGAAGGCAAAGAAGTTTCGACCAACGACATTGATCATATCCTCGCAAAGGAGACGGATTTAAAGAAACGCGCCTTGGCTTGGAAAACATCCAAAGAGATTGGATCGGGATTAAAATCGGGCTTGGTGAACCTTCGTAACCTTCGCAACGAAACGGTTCAAGGCCTTGGCTATCCGGATTACTTTACCTATCAAGTATCGGATTATGGAATGACCAACGAAGAGATGATGGCTTTGTTGAAAAAAGTCAATCAGCAGCTGTGGCCTGTGTTCCGTGAGTTGCACACCTATGCGCGATACGAGATGGCGAAGAAATACCATGCTAAAGAAGTACCCGATATGATTCCAGCCGACTGGATGCCGAATCGCTGGGGACAAGATTGGTCGTCGCTGATTGATGTTAAAGGCATTGACCTGGATCAAATTCTTGCCAAAAAATCGCCGGAGTGGATTGTGCAGCAAGGCGAGCGTTTTTACGTTTCCTTAGGCTTCGATTCATTACCAAAAAGTTTCTGGGAAAAATCAGACCTCTACCCTGCCCCGAAAGGCGCGAACTACAAAAAGAACAACCACGCATCGGCTTGGCATTTGGATTTAGACAAGGATATCCGCTCCCTCATGAGTGTGGAAGCCAACGAGCAGTGGTATGAAACATCACACCACGAGTTGGGACACATTTATTACTATCAGAGTTACAGCAATCCGCAGGTACCGTATTTGCTGCGTGAAGGTGCGAACCGCGCGTATCACGAGGCTTTTGGCAGCATGATGGGTTTTGCGGCGATGCAGAAACCCTTTCTTGTGAACTTGGGCCTTATCCCTGCCGACACCCAAACGAACGACACACTGAAGCTTTTGAAAGAAGCTTTGAATTACTGCGTTTTCATTCCATGGTCGTCGGGTGTAATGAGCGAGTTTGAACACGATTTGTACACCAACAATCTTCCTGCAGATCAATTCAACAAACGCTGGTGGGAGCTTGCAGCGAAGTATCAAGGCATGGTGCCACCTACTGCACGCGGCGAGGAATATTGCGATGCAGCAACCAAGACACACATCAACGACGATCCAGCACAGTATTATGATTATGCCCTGTCTTTTGTAATTCTTTTCCAGGTGCACGATTACATCGCGAAGCAGATCTTGCACCAAGATCCACATGCCACGAATTATTATGGCAACAAGGATATTGGCAAGTTCTTGCAGCACATTATGGCTCCTGGCTCATCGAAAGACTGGCGTACCGTTTTGAAAGACGCAACCGGCGAAGAGCTTAGCGCTAGAGCCATGGTGGATTACTTTGCGCCGCTTTTGCCGTATTTGAAGAAAGTAAACGAAGGAAGAAAATACACGTTACCTGAGACTTTGAATTAAATCAAGTATGTCTTATAAAAAAGAAAGCTCGGTTTAGGCCGAGCTTTCTTTTTATAAATAAACCGTGTTTTTAAAAATCACCACCTTCGCTGCCTTTTTGGTCGTCGTTGCTCACCCCTTTTTTCTTGCGGCGCGGCGCTTTGAACTCCATCTTACCAAAGTTGTAGGAGAAGGAAAAGCCAAAAGATCGGAATGGAATGTAGGTGTTATTTATTTGTGAGAACTGAGGACCTTTAAGCTCCGAAGTCATTTTAATAACCTTCATGTGAGGTTGCCAAACTTTGAATCCAAGCGTCGCTTTTTTCTTCCATATTTGCTTATTCAAGCCCATATGAATCATAGACATGCTTGGCTGTTTTCCTTGAAGCGTTGCGCGTGGTGAATTAATATTTCCAAAGGCCTCGAATGAAATGTCCTTAGGCAACTTAAAAGTCATGTTTATATTCATGTTGTACTGCCAATCGCTCGTTTTATAGGCCGTGCCACTATAAACGCCATTTTGATCGAGTCGGTACACATTAATATTGCCGCGACTAGTCAAAATTTTAAACAAGGTGAGCGAGCCGAAGAAGGAGCTCCCGTATACATTGGTTGTTCCAATATTTTCAAAAGTTGTACTCGTAATACCGGCATGATTAACATTGGTAATGCTCTGAATTACACCCTCTGTATTCCGGTAAAACAGGGATACACTGCCGCTTGCGACATCGTTGAACATAGCATACGAAGTCTCATAGCTATTGGTGTATTCAGGCAAAAGATATGGATTTCCATAGGAGATATTCTTTGGATCACTCGCGTTCACATACGGGTTAAGAAAACTGCTTCCAGGGCGCTGCAAACGGCGGCTGTAATTTGCTCGTAGACTGTTTGAGTTGCTGAATGTTCGACCGATTGCGAACGATGGAATCAAATTATCGTAGGCGTTTCGAACGGCTAGCCCGCCATTGGAAAAATCACCTTTATTATCGGTGTATTCATAGCGCAGGCCTGGCTTTATCTCGTATTTTTTCTTGATTTTAAAAGACATCACACAATAGGCAGCGGATACTTGCTGGATATACGAAGACGCATTGCTGCGGTTTTGATCGTTTACAAATTCGGAAGTCAAGAAATTATATCGTTCGTAGGTATAGTCGCTACCGATGTTTCGCAAGATTGTTTTCGCACCAGTTTCGAGCACCATGAAGGAATCAATTGGTAAGCTATAATCGGCCTGCAGTGTGCTCTCGATGTTTTTGCCGAGGTTCAAGCTTTTCTCGTTTAAGTCGAAGGAAGGAGCGTTTCCTGACTGTCTTACCGAATAGGCATTGTTTTCGTTGGCATCATCCACTAAAAAAGAGATAGACAGGTCTTCATCCGGCTTGCGAAAGGTATGCTTATAATCCAAAGAAAAATCAATGGATTTATCGTTTGAAGGATTGGTGGAATACCGCTTGTAATCCCATGTGGCAGAATCAACCAAGATTGAGTTCACCGACGTTGTACGATCGAAATTATGAATACCGAAACGAACGGAAGAAGCGATGCTGTTAAAGGCATTGAAGTCATAATCGGCGCCGATATTGACGCTTCCACCGCTTCTCATAGGAACGAAGGAACCATTTTGATCCAAGGTTCGCGTGTAGCCCAGATAGGTATCGTCGCGGTGAAAATCGGTAGTTCCAAAGCGTTTCACGCCAGCACGAATACCGAGTCCAGCATTGATACCCAGACGTCCCCTGCGTCTATTTAAACTAGCGTTCATGTTGTTCATGCGTGTACCTCCAGAACCCGAAAGTGAACCAGTAAGGCCTTGCATGGTTTTTGTTTTGGTGATGATGTTTATGATGCCAGCAGCGCCCTCCGCATCGTATTTTGCGGATGGATTGGTAATCACCTCCACTGATTTTATCTGATCTGCGGGAATCGACTTTAGTGCTTCCGCCATATTCATCGCAATGAGACCGGATGGCTTTCCGTTAACTAAGAGCTTGATGCTTGAAGAGCCACGCATGGATACATTACCATCCATATCTACACTTAGTGTTGGCACTTTTTGAAGCAGATCCGTGGCATCACCACCCTTTGAGGTAACGTCTTTTTCGGCGTTATAAATGATCTTATCAACTTTGGTCTCGATCATGGATTTTTCCGACTCCACATTTACTTCGCTCATCGTGGTAGTCGATGGATCGAGGAATATTTTACCAAGCTGCAAATCTGGTTTTTCGGGCGAGGTAAGAACCGATTCCAACTCGTTTTTTTCATAGCCGAGAAAACTTACCGCGAGGGTATATTCGCCCGGTTGGACATTATCAATTTTAAAATAGCCCTTCGTGTTGGTGATGGCGCCATTAACCAATTTACCAGACTTCTTTTTGTAAAGTGCAACCGATGCGAACTCAACAGGTAGCTTGCTTGCGGCATCAAACACATTGCCCGACACTCTACCCACCATACCTGCGTAAGGCTGATCGGGTCTGCCGTTTTGCTGAGCGAAAGCGATGCTAGCGCATAGAATTAGGCCGATTAAAGAAAGAAAATATTTCATAGATGATGTAAAAATAGCGAATATCATGCGATTGAGAGCAGAGAAAATCTTGTACTTTTGCGACACATAAAAAGCACCATGACAAAAACAATGTATAATCCGATCAGTACATCAGACGACGCAAAAGAATTAGGCCTTCTGCCTGAAGAATTTGAGCATATAAAACAGCTACTCGGTCGCGTACCGAACTTCACCGAGCTGAGCATCTATTCGGTGATGTGGTCGGAACATTGTTCGTATAAAAACTCTATCTCTTGGCTAAAAACATTGCCCCGCAAGGGACCGCATCTGCTTGCCGAGGCTGGCGATGAGAACGCGGGCTTGGTTGACATCGGCGATGGCTTGGCTTGTGCCTTTAAAATTGAGTCGCACAACCACCCGTCGGCAATCGAGCCATACCAAGGCGCAGCAACAGGAGTTGGTGGTATCAATCGCGATATCTTTACGATGGGAGCGCGCCCAATAGCGCAATTGAATTCTTTGCGTTTTGGACCAATCGAGTCGGAGAAAACAAAATGGTTGGTGCGTGGCGTGGTTAAAGGCATTGGAAATTATGGCAATGCCTTTGGTATCCCGACAGTGGGAGGCGAGGTGTTTTTCGACGAATGTTACAATACCAATCCATTGGTGAATGCGATGTCAGCAGGCATTGTTGAGGTAGGCAAGACCGTTTCTGCGATCTCCACAGGCGTTGGAAATCCGGTTTACATTGTGGGTTCCGCCACGGGTAAGGATGGAATTCACGGTGCGGCTTTCGCATCGAAGGATATATCCGCTAATTCAGCGGAAGATCTACCATCGGTACAGGTGGGTGACCCTTTCACCGAAAAACTACTGTTAGAAGCCACGCTAGAGGTGATTGCAACCGGTGCTGTTGTTGGTATGCAGGACATGGGTGCTGCGGGCATCATCTGCTCTACCTCCGAAATGTCGGCCAAAGGCGAACACGGCATGAATATCTTCCTTGAAAAAGTGCCGACACGCCAAGCGAATATGCAGGCCTGGGAGATTTTGCTTTCCGAGTCACAAGAACGCATGTTGATTGTGGTTGAAAAAGGCAAAGAGAAACTGGTTGAAGCTGTGTTTGAAAAATGGGACCTCAACTGTGCTATCATCGGCGAAGTAACCGATAGCAAGCGTTTAAACTTTTTTATGAATGGCGAACTGCTGGCCGATGTGCCCGCAGAATCCTTGGTACTTGGAGGTGGTGCGCCTGTTTATCAGCGTGAATATAGCGAGCCGGCGTACTTTGCAGCTTCAAAGAATTTCAAAATCGAACAAATTGAAGAACCAACAAACCTGCAAGAGATAGCGCACTACCTTTCTGGACATCCGAATTTGGCCTCTAAACGTTGGGTTTACGAGCAATACGACTCGATGGTTGGAACCGTTAACATGAGCACCAACGCGCCATCCGATGCAGCCATCGTAAATATTAAAAACACCAACAGAGCAATTGCATTGACCGTTGATTGCAACGCACGTTATGTGCAAGCTGATCCAGAGCAAGGAACCGCTATAGCCGTATCCGAAGCAGCACGCAACATTACCTGTTCAGGCGGCGAGCCATCGGCCGTGACCAACTGCCTGAATTTCGGCAACCCCTACAATCCGCATGTATATTGGCAATTCGTGCATGCTATAAAAGGCATGAGCAAGGCCTGCGAGAAATTCAAAACACCAGTTACTGGTGGAAATGTAAGTTTTTACAACCAAAGTTCTTACGACGGACCGGTGTTTCCAACACCAACGATAGGTATGCTCGGCATTTTGCCAGACCGCAACAACCGCATGACCTTGGATTTCAAGAAAGCAGGAGATATGATTTTCTTGCTAGGCGAATCCGTCAATGATATCTCCTCTTCGGAATATCTGTACTCCTACCACAAAGTAAAAAACAGTCCTGCCCCCTATTTCGACTTACAGGAAGAGTATGCCGTTCAGGAGTTTGTAAAAGCGTTGATCAAGCGTAAAATCGTTAATTCAGCGCATGATGTTTCTGATGGTGGATTGTTTATCAACCTACTCGAGTCAGCCATACCGCGCAACCTAGGCTTCTCTATTGGCACCGACTTTGAAATACGCAAAGATGCATTTCTGTTTGGAGAAGCACAGAGCCGCATTGTGGTAACAGTGGACGAGGCGCACGAGGAAATGTTCTTGGAATTAGCGCTTGATAGTGAGTTAGCAGTAAGCTGCATTGGGCAAGTAACGGAAGGTGAAATACTAGTTGACGATGCTCCGTTTGGCACCGTTGCTGAATACAAGCAAACCTATAACGACGCACTTGGCGCTCATTTAAACTAAAGATGCTGAAGAAGCTCTGGTATTGGACTTGGCGCGTTTGTCTTGGACTGTTTTTAATGAGCATCCTCTCGGTGTTGCTTTTTCGTTTCGTGCCGGTGCCGGTTACGCCATTAATGCTGATTCGATGTGGTGAGCAGCTGGTTGGCGGTTCGACCTTGAAAATGAAGAAAGATTGGCAATCGATTGATGGGATATCGCCAAATTTAGTTCAAGCGGTAGTGGCTTCGGAGGATAATCTCTTTCTAAGTCACCATGGCTTTGATTTCGATGCTATGGAAAAGGCTATGGCCTACAATAGCAAGAAGAAAGGAAAGAAAATCAAGGGTGGCAGTACAATTAGTCAACAAACTGCGAAGAATGTGTTCTTATGGCCTGGACGGAGTTATATCCGCAAGGGATTTGAGGCCTATTTCACGGTGTTAATAGAGCTGATTTGGGGCAAAGAGCGCATCATGGAGGTGTATCTCAATGTAATTGAGATGGGCGATGGCATCTATGGCGCTGAAGCGGCATCCCAAACCTGTTTTCACAAACATGCATCCCGTTTGAATAAAGCTGAAGCGGCTGCAATTGCTGCTGTGCTTCCATCACCCTTGCGTTGGAGCCCATCAAATCCTACTCTTTACACACTCCGACGCGAAGCATGGATACTTCGCAACATGGGCCATTTACCACCGGTTAAATTCGAGCACTAAAAAAAAATGCCCATCTTTCGATGGGCATTTTTGCATTGTATTGTATTCGTTTATTTTAACTCCAAAGCGCCTTCGCCAATCTTGTTGCCTTCGCAATAAAACTCAGCAGTATAGCTTCCTTTAGCAAAAACAGAACCTTTCTCCCAAAACACACACTGACTTACTTTTTTGTTGTCGTAGTTAATGTCTTGCTTGATCGTATAAGGCAGTTGTTGACCATTGAAAGTGAACGTTGCAGAAGAAGTGGATAATACTGATTTATCCGGTCCCATTACACGAATATAAACCGATTTGGTTCCTTTGTCAACCACAAGGTTTTCGTTGAGGTTAAAGCAAGCCTTTATTTTCTGCACATTTTTAGCTTTCTTCTCGTCTACCTCTTTACCGCTAGATTTAAATTTCACGCCGCTCAAAACCACATTATCCGCTTTCATGATAGAACCAAGAGCTACTTTATTAGAAAGCCCGGTGTTCTCTTTAGACAAATTCTCATTCTTTCCTTTCTCAGAAGAAAGGTTGGTATTGAGTTCTTGATTTTGATTGGTAAGCTGCTTGTTTTGTTCAACTAGCTCATTGATACGCGACTCGTACTGGGTCTTCATGTCCTTGAGCTTATTAATCGCTGCACGCAACTCACCTGCTTTCGCGTTGCCTGCTTTCATCATTTTCTCAATTTTAGCTTTTTGCGCAGCGATTTCTTCGTCGTTTGCAGCAAGTTTGCCTTGGAGGTCGACATTATCAGCCTGCAGCTTGGAAAGTTCGCCTTTAACAGCTGTGTATTCCGCTGAAATCGAGTCTTTAGCTGTGGTTAACACAGTAATATTTTCATCCTTGCTAGTAATGTCTGATTTTTGTTTAAAAAACTGCCATAAAAGAACAGCATTTGCGAGGAGCAGAAAGACGATAACAATAAATATCATCTTTTTGTTTCCGCCTTCGTTCTTGTCTTGTCCGTTTTCGTTGTTAGGTGCCATGATTGGGGTTAGTGGTTAGTTGATTATTAAAATTAATTCTTAGAAGATTCGTCAACAAAGTTAAGGCGAAGATCGGTAAGAAAGCCGGTCATCATTTTATCCAATTCAGGCGAAATATTGCCTTTTGTTTTAACCAATAACATGTCCAACATCTCAATTGCATTGCCTGCCTGTTCGAGATTGCGTTCAATTTTGTCGGTCATTGGATTCTTTATTTTTCCCAATGCCTGCATACCCGACTGGTGAAAAATAAACAACAGTTGCATGAATAATTGATCGTTCTTGTCCATCCGGATTTTTGAATTTGACAACAAAAGTATGTTTTTTGAAATAGATTTACATTTTTGGTTTAATTATTTTTAAACAAATGCACCTATGTTACTTCAAGATCTGCTTTACTTATTCTATCCAGAGGTATGCGCAGCGTGTCACCAAGCCTTGATAAAAGGGGAGCGCTGCGTTTGTTTATCCTGCCGATACAAGCTTCCGAAGACCGATTTTCATTGCAATCCCGAGAATCCGATGGCAAAAAGTTTCTGGGGCCGACTTCCATTAGAAACGGCGGTTGCATGTTATTATTTCAACAAAGGCGAAAAAGTGCAATCGATGCTTCATGCTTTAAAATACAAAGGACGAGAAGACCTAGGGCGAGAAATTGGTAAAATGTATGGAAACGACCTTCGGGAATCGGGTCAATTAAAACCTGTTGATTTCATCGTGCCGGTGCCCTTGCATCCCAAGAAACTCCGAAAAAGGGGCTACAACCAAAGCGCCTGCTTTGCTGAAGGACTAGCTGAAGGACTAGGTGT
>CANFOZ010000073.1 GCA_947448795.1 Bacteroidota bacterium | reverse complement strand
TTTTTTATACTTAATAACCATTGCACTGTCTGCGCTTATCATTTCTACAACCTTTTCATAAAAAGGCTTTGCTCCCCCGCCCTGCATAGTGCTGTCAATTTGGGAATTTGCACGGCCTCTCCAAAGATAACCTAGGTGCGTTTTTGAATTGAGTTCAATTAGTCGCGTAAAAGCGGAATCCGCAGTAACGTATTTTTTGGCCTTGAATAAGGCCTGCCCCATCTGAAAATAATCAGCTGCTTTGCCTCCTTTTGAATCAATTTTCAACTGGTACTCGGAAGCTGCATCTGCGTATTTCTTCGACTTGTAAAGAATATCCGCAATGTCCGTGTGCAGATCGCCGCGGGTGGTATCCGATTGAATGGCTTTGTTCAAATTGATAACAGCCAATGAATCTTGATTCGTTTTTGAATACGCCTTTCCCATGTATTCATAGTCGGAGGTGATGACTTTCTTGGTCTCTTTAGAAAAGAACTGTTGCAAAGCTTCAACAGCTTTAGGATAAGCCCCGTTTTCATAGGACGAATAGCCAAGCAAACGATAAAGCACAGGGTTCGAATTGTCGGATTGCATGATTTGGTCAATCAAGCTACCGGCACCTTTGTAGTCTTTCGTTAAAAACAAAAACTGCGCGTAGCGCGTCATGGTGTTTAGATTAGGTTCGGCCAACTCCATGTATTTTGCATAGGTTTTCTTTGCATCATCGGTACGCTTCATGGCATGGTAAAGTTCACCAAGCTCACGATACTGAGGAACGAAAGTAGAGTCCATATTTAAAGCTTTTTGAAAAGCAGCAAGCGACTCTTCATAATTACGCGCCGCAAAATAAATATCACCAATTTTATAAGGTGGTATCGGATTCTTCGGATCAAGTTCCATAGCTGCCTCGTAATAGGAAACCGCCTTTCCTGCCCCGCCGATCTCCGTCATTTTCGCATCGCCCATTAAAATCTGGTTATCCGCACTTTTTTTATCCAAGAGCAGCGCTTTCGCGAGCATGTTCATCGCCTCTGGAATATCTTTGGTTTCAGCATTGATATACACCCAAGCGATAGCCCGGTAGATACGTGCGTCCTTCTGATCGGTAAAGGAAATTGCCTTGGTGAATAAAGCTTTCGCTTCGGCGTAACTTTTGGCATCATGCAAAAGCATACCCTGACCTACAAAGCAAAAAGCGGCCTTGGCTTGCTGTGTTGCCGACATCGAAGCTCCTTTGTCAAAATCCGCCTTAGCGCTGTCCTTGGCACCGGCCATGTAATAAGCCATGCCGCGACGATAAAGAAGTTCTGGATCGTTCGGACTCACATTAATAAGGCCTGTAAAAATCGACTTTGAAAGGATGTACTTTTCGTTGTCAAGCGCACGAACACCCTGTTGTATATTTTGTGCTGAAAGTACCGATGAAATCGTGGTTGCAACCACGATTAGAAAAGAAAGTTTGAATCGTTTCATACTATACATTTTTTATTCAGATTTGATATTGATCAAACGGATAGGCATTGTGGCTGGCACCATACCCGATTTAAGGATAATGCGCTGCCCTTTGTCGCTGGCTATAAAGGATGCAAAGCCGGTGCCCAGTCCTGTCCTTGCTTCACGACTAACAACAAACACCTCTCGGATCAGCGGATATACACCCTGGGCTATGTATGCTTGAAAAGGCAAATAATATTCGCCGGCCCCTTTCATATTGACGGCAGGCGCAACGGCAGCTACTTTGATTTTATTCAGAAACCCTTTCAATACGGTATCGTCGCCATCGCTAACCCAACTAACCCCGATTATACCAAGCGCGTCTTTGTGCGTGTTGACATAATCGATAACCTCCGGATTGGTTTTAGCAGCAAAGCAATTGGATGGCAAGGGAGCTTCGGCATTGCCTAGCATTTTCTCACGAATCATCCGCACATTGCCGGACCCTGCATTATCAAAAACAATATGGATTTCACCAAGGGTCGAATTTGGTTTTCGCTGCGCCCAGGTATTTACTTTACCCGAAAATATTTCTTTTAATTCGTCGTACCGAAAAAGGGTGTCCGGATTTTCTTTGTTTACAATGATAGCGAGTGCATCGTAGGCAATTTTAGTGGCGCGAGGATGCAGCTTCTGGCGATCGAAGTATATGGATTCTTCCACCGCCAATGTTCTGGTGGTAATGATGAGCCGAACCGAGTCGTTCATCAAACGCTTAAAACATTCTTGCTCCGATACAAACTGTGGGGTAATGGTTGCGTATTTATACAGGCCATTAAAGGTGTTCACCTCGGCTTGCGCGATGGCTTCGAAGGACTCGTCAGCGGCAATCGTAATGGTACCGCTTGTGGGCGTGTCTAAGGGTTTATGCCCCGAATCACAGGCCGAAAAAAGCAATGCCGAAAAAAGAATGACTAAACTAGTCCTGTTCAACATCGGTGCTCTGTTTATAATTCTTAAAATACCTGAACAATCGAAATGCGCCATACAGCACAAAGCCACCACCTAGTATTTTTTGATAGTTTGACGGCATTCCCACAATTACGCGTTGCGTAAAAAACATGAACACACCACAGCCGATATAGAGCACAGCCATGCACAAACCGAAAAAGAATACTATTCGGGAAGGCATCGGATGGAACGCGGAATTAGCGTAAGGTAAATTTAATTGGAAGGTTGAAGGAAACGTTTACAGCGCGACCGTTTTGTTTACCAACTTTCCAGCCTGGCATCGAACGAACAACACGCATCGCTTCTTCATCACAGCCACCACCGATACCACGTAAAACTTTAATATCAGTTACTTTACCTTCTTTGTCGATTACAAAATTAAGGAAGACGGTTCCTGAAATACCATTGTCTTTGGCTATGGCAGGATACTTCACGTTTTTCTGGATGTACTCAAGCATTTTACCTTCGCCACCTGGAAATTCAGGCATCTGCTCAACAATCGTAAACACCTTTCCGGCATCTGGATCTTCAGCAACAGCTTCAACCAAGGATGGATCAACGCCATTCAACGAATCGCCTTGTTGTGTTTCAGCGCCAAGGTCAACCTCTTTAAGCTCTTCCACAGTACGAACAGTATCTGTCACTTCCTCGTCCTTAACAATCACCGGAGGGGTAAATTTGATGGTTGTTTTCAAAGGCGGCGGTGGTTCAACCGGCGGCGGTGGCGGCTCGTTCTTATCGATTGGAGGTGGCTCGGCCAAAGTCGTTTCTTCGTGCATCTTCAAAGCGCTTTCATTTTGAGCGTCTTCAAGCATACTTAAAATGCGTGGCGTGAAGGCCAACACCAAAATAACCGAAACGGCAATAATTACGGCTATAAAACCATTCTTTGCACTTAACTTACGCAAGGAATAGGCGCCGTACTCTTGGTTTCGACCTTGGAAGACGATGTCAATCCAATCGTCGTTGAAAATATCTGTTTTCATCTTCGCTAAGACTATAGGTTCTTAATCAGGTCTTGCTCAACTGGTGATATATCAACGATGGCATACTTGCCAATATTGCATATATTCATTTCGTCTAGTATGTCGACCAGGTTTTTGTATTTTGATTTATCATCCGACTTGATCAGCACAACTAAAGCGTTCGGACTTCCTTTGATACCAATAGCTGCTTTACGATACTCCCCTTCGGTAATTTCTTTGTTTTCAAATTTGGCTTTCAAAGGTTTGATCGCAGCTATTTGCGGAGCATTCTTCTCCAGCAACAATTTACGAATACCATTATCGCCAAAATTGGTTACTTCCATTTTCAGCTCTTGACCCTCTTCAGGAATTCCGAAATAGTAGAAAATGCGGTCGTTTTTACTAAGGATGACCGTCATTGCAGTGGATGCCTTTACTTTGGTATCTTCCGCATTCTGATCCTTAACCGGCATGTTAATCTCCATCGTCTGAGGCTTGCTCAGCGTAGTTGTAAGCATGAAAAAGGTAATCAGCAGAAAACCCAAGTCAACCATCGGAGTCAAGTCGATTCGTGTCGACTGCTTCTTGGTTTTGTGTTTCTTGCCTTTCTTCTTCCCCCCGCCTTCGGTATTTACTTCAGCCATTGTTTTAGTATCTATGGATGCTCCTTATTCAGGGGCGTTCTCCAGTGAGGTGATAAAATTAAATTTGTTAACCTTCTTTTCCTGCAAGGTGTTAATCACCTGTTTTACAACAGGAAAAGAGGATTCGCGATCGCCTTTGATAGCGATACGAAACTTCGGGTTAGAGAGTCTGGCAAAAAGAATCCAATCACCCAATTCGTTATTCAAAGAGTCGCACGGTATGCCTGACTGTTTAACGCTGTTGCGCGCTTCCGGCTTTAAGTGAAGAAACTCCTTAAGATTGGCGATTGGAACGCCAAAGGAACTGAGTGTTGAAAAGGATTGCTTCTCCTCTTCCGTGAAGGTCATTTTGTGACGCTCGGCTATCTTGTCAAGCAAGGCTAAGCGAGTGAATTTTCCATCAATACCAAAATACACCTTACTCTCATGATCAATGGTGACTTGGAGAATATCGGTATCCGGTAATTTAATCTCGGAAATGGAAGAAGGTGTATCCACGATCACCGGCTCGTCTGGTTTGAACTTTGTGGTGAGCATGAAGAAAGTCAACAACAGAAAGGCCACATCACACATGGCCGTCATGTCAATTGACGTACTCTTTCTAGGTATTTTTACTTTTGGCATGGTTTAGCGAATAATCGGGTTTGACCTTATGATCATTAATGCATCAAGTCCTGTGCAAGCATAACCTGCGGACAGGGATCGAACCAATTATTTCTGCGTAGCAGCAAACGTTTGCGTGATACTAAAACCAGCCTCATCGATAGTGTAAGTAAGCTTATCGATTTTAGTTGTGAAGTAGTTATAAACGATAATGGCTACAGCCGAGGTGCCGATACCAAGGGCTGTATTGATAAGCGCCTCAGAGATACCACCTGCAAGTGCTACAGAATCAGGAGCACCAGCATGAGCAAGTGCAGAGAAGGCACGAATCATACCGATAACCGTTCCTAGAAGTCCCATAAGCGTTGCAATAGATGCAATGGTTGCTAAGATTACTAAGTTTTGCTCAAGCATTGGAAGCTCCAACGAAGTTGCCTCTTCAAGCTCTTTCTGAATAGCAACAATCTTTTGGTCTTTCTCCATCTTCGAGTCCTTAGACACTTCATCGTATTTGTGCAGAACTGATTTCACAACATTGCCAACAGAACCGCGCTGCTCGTCGCAAGCCGCATTCGCGCCAACAAAGTCACCTGCTACAAGCATAGCACGCATGTTGCGTATAAACTCGTTCGTGTTGCCTTTACCGCTTGCATTAGCGATGGTGATAAAACGCTCTATCGAAAAAGTGATTACGAGAATTAATAAAGTAATCAGAATAGGAACAATAAGACCGCCTTTGTAAACCATGCCCAGGTAATTACCTGCAACAGGATTGTTCTCAGGGTCTCCGCCTTCAAAGTTGGCCGGATTACCCAAAACGAATTTAAAAATAATGAAGGCCGCAACAAGTGCCAGCGGAATCATAATCGCTGCAAACATGGACTTCATCTTACCTTCTTGCTTTTCTGTTACTGCGTTTTCCATAGTGAATTTAATATTTGAAAATTATAATTGGGTTTTCTAAATTTTAGTTTTTTGTTTCGTCTTTTTTCTGAAAATCAATAACGATTGGTGTTGCAATACATATTGATGAGTAGGTACCTACAACGATACCAATCAACAATGCGAAAGAGAATCCGCGGATTACTTCGCCGCCAAAGATAAAGATCGCCAACAACACAAAGAAAATTGTTAAAGATGTGTTAATTGTACGACTCAAGGTAGCGTTCAATGCGGTGTTAATAGTTGTTTGCAAAGTACTTTGTGCTGTGTTTTTACTGAGGTACTCACGAATCCTATCAAATACAACCACGGTATCGGTCATCGAGTATCCCATAACGGTAAGGATGGCCGCGATAAAAGCTTGATCGATTTCGAGTGAGAACGGAAGGATACCGTTGAATATTGTGTAGAAAGACAAAACCATGAATACATCGTGGAACAAAGCCACAACCGCACCCAATCCATATTGCCATTTCTTGAATCGCAGGAGGATAAAAAGGAACATCACCAAGCACGAGAACAAGATCGCTCCTACTGCTGAGTAACGCAAGTCATCCGCGATAACCGGACCAACTTTCTGAGATCCTTTGATTTCACCTTTGTTATCGGTGATCGTAGAAAGGCCTTCATTCAAGGTTGCTTCTACAATACTATCAGCGTTTGAACGGGTGTCGCTAATCAAATAGGTGGTCATCACCTTAAGTTGGTTGTCAGCACCGAAGGTTTTCACTTCAGGAGCAACACCACCGAACTTAGCAGTGAGCACCTCACGAACCTGCGTGGAGCTTATTTCTTTTTCAAAGCGAACTGTATAGGTGCGACCGCCTTTGAAATCAACGCCGAAGTTAAAGCCATGAATGAAGTAAAATACGACACCCAAGGTAATGATTGCTCCAGAGAACATGTAATAGAGTTTGCGACTCTTCACGAAGTTCACATTGATGTTCTTGAAGGCGTTCATCGTCATGGAGTTACCAAATTTGATTGTCTTGCCTTTTTCAAGACGCATTTCGAAAATCAAACGGGTAATGAAGATAGCCGAGAACAAAGAAGTTAAGATACCGATGATCAAGGTGGTAGCAAAACCTTGAACCGGGCCAGAACCGAATACATACAGGATGATACCGAGCAACAAGGTTGTAACGTTTGAATCGATAATCGAAGAGAATGCATGTTTGAAACCATCAGAAATAGCAAGCTTCATGCCTTTTCCCAGAGCCATCTCCTCACGAATCCTTTCAAAAATAAGGATGTTGGCATCAACCGACATCGCCACGATCAGAACTAAACCAGCAACACCCGGAAGGGTAAGCACAGCAGAGAAGGAGGCGAGAATTCCGAAGATAAAAAAGAGGTTGGCAAAAAGTGCAATGTTGGCAATTAAACCAGCATTGTTATAATACGCCACCATAAACACCAACACCAATGCCAATGCAATAAGGAAGGAAATAAAACTAGAGCTAATTGCCTCTTTACCCAAAGATGGTCCGACAACCGCTTCCTCTACGATACGAGCAGGAGCTGGCATTTTACCGGCTTTCAGGATATTGGCTAAATCTTTCGCCTCATTAATGGTGAATTTACCAGTGATAGAGGTGCGACCAGAAGGAATCTCACCCTGAACCACAGGATACGAATACACATAGTCATCGAGCACAATAGCAACACATTTGCCTATATTCTCACCTGTCATGCGCTTCCAGATGCGAGCACCATCAGCGTTCATACCCATTGTGATTTCAGGCTCGTTACCAAACTGACCAAAATCCTGACGCGCATCTGTAACTACATCGCCTTCAAGCGGTGCACGACCATCGCGGCTTGTCATTTTGATAGCAAGAAGCTCTACAATTTTACCTTCTTTGTCGATGGCTTTAGCACCCCATAGCAATTTTAATTCTTTTGGAAAGATGGCTTTAACACCAGGCAATGCGAGATACTCATTGATTTGAGCCACATCTTTCATCTCCGCATATCCCAAAACAGGACCTTTACGAGTGAGTGATCCACCTTTGCCATCCTGATCAACAGCTGGACGAAAGATAGAAAACAACGGATTCTCTTTGCGGAAATCTTTCTTTGCTTTGCTTGTATCAGCTCCAGCAGAATCTTTAGAAGAAAGTTGACCCATCAAAGAGTTGCTTGTATCTGCTTTAGCGGCAAGTGTATCAGTTTTACTTTTTGTTGAGTCGGCTGCTACAACATTTGTATCGGCTTTCAGAGCTGCTTGGCCGCTAATTTTTGCTTTAAGATAAGTATCGGCTTGTGCTAAATACTCAAGAACATCTTTGCTTTCAAATGTTTCCCAAAACTCCAGTTTAGCAGTTCCTTGCAGAAGTTTACGAACACGCTCCGGTTCTTTAACACCTGGAAGCTCAATGAGGATGCGGCCATTAGCAAGCTTTTGAATGTTCGGCTGAGTAACACCAAATTTATCAATCCTGGTACGGAGGATATTAAAAGAGCGGTTGATGGCATCATCTGCTTCAGCGCGAATAACCTTCAGAACCTCTTCGTTGGAAGCGGTCATCGGGATACGGTCAGACATTTCTTTAGTAGCAAAGATGGCCGCCAATTTACCGTTCGGGCTGCGTTTTTCAAATGCCTTGCCGAATAGCGTAACAAAATCATCTTGGCTGTTTTTTTCCATTTCCACTGCATCCGCGAGGGTTGCTGTGAACACCGTGTCGGTGCTATAATTGGAAAGCGATTTGAGCAGATCCGAAAGAGACACCTCAAGCGTCACGTTCATACCACCTTTCAAATCAAGACCAAGATTGATCTGGTTGTCGCGACACTCGCCGTAGGTGAAGTTCTTCACCAACAAATTGTAAACCGGCTGTGTGGAAATTGAATCCAGATACGATTGTTCTTTTTTGCTGTCGCCGCCGCTTAACTCCTTAGCCCTGTTCTCGACATGGCGAGCCACGAAGGTGAAGGAAATCTGATACAGACAGACCAAGGTTAAAAGAATGGCAAAAATTCTGATTGCGCCTTTGCTTTGCATAATTTTGGATTGGGTTATACCCCTCTTTCAAGGGGTTTTTCTGTTTTTTTTGAGCGTGCAAATATATATTAATTATTCTTAAACAAAGAGAGCACACCCTAAATTTATTACCAAGACCTCGGGATTTGCCAATTTTAAAGTACCATTTCGATACATCAAACCTCTATGATGAGGCCATCGTAGGCACAAAAAACATGCAAAGGAAGCTCCTGCTCCACTTCCATGTGCTTACCCAATTGATGACTAATATGGGTTAAATACGCCTTTTCCGGACCTATCCGGTCAATCATGATTAATGCCTCTTCGAGTGTAAAATGAGAAATGTGCGGTTCGCGACGCAAAGCGTTAAGGACTAAAACGCGGGAACCTTTGAGTTTCTCTATTTCGGTATCGGTAATAAAATTGGCATCGGTGATGTAGCTAAAATCACCAATACGAAAACCCAATACAGGTAACTTGTAATGCAGCACTTCGATGGGAGTTATAACCACGCCATGAATGGCGAAGGGATTGGTATCAATGGTTTTGAGCTCTACCTTGGGAATGCCCGGATAATCAACCCCATTGAAGATATACATAAATTCACGTTTTAACGCGGTCTGTACCCGTTCGGTACAGTAAATATCAACGGCCGAGCCACTTGAATAATTGAAAGCCCGCACATCATCAATGCCTGCTATATGGTCTTTGTGCTCGTGGGTAAGAATCAGCGCATCCAATCGCGAAACATCTTCGCGCAGCATCTGCTGCCGAAAGTCAGGGCCTGCATCAATCACAAATACACGATGATGCCCTGTTCCATCTTGCTCGTTAAGCTCTAGCATAACAGAGGTTCGCAAGCGTTTGTCGCGCGCATCAGTGGAACGGCACACCGCGCATGAACATGCTATAACGGGCACACCTTGCGAAGTTCCTGTTCCTAAAAAGGTAATCTTCATTATTTTGGATAAATCAAAAAGCGAATATACAAGATTTGAATGGGAATCACGCCCGATTGTTGTTAGGCACAAGAGAAGGAAGAATTATTAACTAACTTTACAAGCGATGTTTTACGCATGCTTATAAAAGCACAAAGCAAAACCACGCTATTATAAAGTGTTTTTGTCTTGTCATAATTTATTTTTTTCTTTGCATATCTATTAAAATCAGGATATTTTGAAAATAGCTGTACCAAAAGAACTCAAGAAAAAAGAAAATCGTGTGGCTTTAACGCCCGATGTGGTTGCTTCGCTGACCAAAGCCGGTTTCGAATGCATCGTTGAATCTGGTGCTGGAACCAACTCATCCATTGCGGATGCCGAATACCAGCAAGCAGGCGCCACTCTTATTAGTGACAAAAACAAGCTGTATGCGGATGCGGATGTGATCCTCAAAGTCAACGCGCCAACGCCAGATGAGATTGTGCTCATGAAGAAGGGCGCTGTATTGATTTCATTCATGTTTGCAGCCATCAGTAACGAGCTGGTAAACGCCTGCGCAAGTCAAGGTATATCGGCCTTCTCCATGGATGCTGTTCCGCGTATCTCACGCGCTCAAAAAATGGATGCCCTTAGCTCGCAGAGCAACTTGGCTGGTTACAAAACCGTGCTTTTGGCTGCCAATGCCCTCGGCAAAATCTTCCCTTTGATGATGACAGCAGCAGGCACCATGAAGCCCGCCAAGGTGGTAATCATGGGAGCCGGTGTTGCGGGTTTACAGGCCATTGCTACTGCACACCGTATGGGTGCTCAGGTGGAAGTGTCCGATATTCGTCCTGAAACGAAAGAACAAGTTGAATCGCTTGGCGGTAAATTCATCGAAGTGAAAGCCGATGATAGCATGAAGACCGAAGGTGGCTATGTAAAAGCGGTATCCGAAGAATTCCTCAAAAAACAACAAGAACTTCTTTTTAAACATATTTCCGCTGCCGATGTGGTGATTACCACCGCACTTATTCCGGGCAAGAAAGCACCGGTGCTCGTTACAGAGGACATGGTGAAATCCATGAAACCGGGATCCGTAATCGTTGACATGGCTGTTGAACAAGGTGGCAACTGCGTGTTGAGCGAATGCGACCAAACCGTCGTGAAGCACGGGGTTATTATCATTGGTGAATCAAACCTACCAAGTCTCTTACCTCTTAATGCGAGTCAGCTATATGCTAAAAACATCAGCACGCTCCTACTCCACTTGGCGAATCCAGAAGGCTTTAAATGGGAGATGGAAGAAGATATCACAAAAGGATCCCTGATTGTTCACAACGGACAAGCAGTGCACCCTAGCGTGCAAGCGAAATAATCCGCCTTAGTAAAACACATTCATTAGCTTTAATTAAAATACGAACAATGGAATTTATTAATCACGTTATTGATTTTCTTGGCAAGCACATGGAAATGGTTTATTTCATTATCCTCTCCATCTTCATTGGTGTGGAAGTGATCGGTAATGTTCCTTCGGTGCTCCACACACCGATGATGTCGGGTGCCAATGCCATCCATGGTGTTGTCATATTAGGGGCTATTCTTGTGATGCTTGAAAAAGACAATTGGGATAATTACCTGAACCTCAGTTTAGGATTCGTGGCTGTGGTGCTCGGCACCCTCAATGTGGTAGGTGGCTTTGTGGTTACCGACCGCATGCTCGAGATGTTCAAGAAAAAAGCAAAAAAATAAATAAAGAATAGCCTGCGGGCAAAAACGTAAAGCTTATATCGCCGATCAACAATAACTTATGGAGCTCAAAAACATCCTTGAATTAATTTACCTTATCGCCTCGGTGACCTTTGTTGTAGGCCTAAAAATGCTTAGCAATCCGGAAAGCGCCCGAAAAGGAAATCTGGTTGCCGCTGCCGGCATGACCATCGCTATCCTGGGAACAATCTTCATTCGTTCAGAAGCGATTCCTACAATGATATACATCCTCATCTTCCTTGCAATCGCAGTGGGGACTGTACTGGGTTGGACTGCTGCAAAAACAGTAAAGATGACCAAGATGCCTGAAATGGTTTCCATTTTCAATGGTATGGGTGGAGCTTGTGCAGCCTTGATTTCGTTAATCGAGTTTCAGAATCCACACAACGCGGCAACCTTGCTGCTGTCTACTATCGTTGCAGGACTCATTATCGGCAGCGTATCCTTTTCTGGATCCGTCATCGCATTTCTAAAACTAAACGGCACGTTGGCCAAAGCCATCCGATTGCCACGATACAATGCCATAAACAATTTGTTTCTGCTTGGCTTAGCCATTTTTGGTGCTTACATGGTATTGAGTGGCAACCACGAACTTCCTTTGCTTTTTGCTTTGTTTGCTATGGCGCTCCTTTACGGAGTGTTGTTTGTTATTCCAATCGGCGGTGCTGATATGCCCGTGGTTATCTCCTTGCTCAACTCCTTCACCGGATTGGCAGCTGCTTTTGGCGGATTCTTATACGGCAATAAAGTGATGCTTACCGGCGGTATTCTCGTTGGTAGTGCAGGTACAATCCTCACCATCGTTATGTGTCGCGCCATGAACCGTCCTTTGTTCAATGTTATCTTCGGCGCCTTTGGCGAATCGGCTGGCTCTGCTGGTCCTGCTGGAGATTCAGCCAAAGGAAGCATCAAAGATATTTCTGTTAGCGACTTGGCAGTGTTAATGAATTACTCTAAAAAAGTGATCATCGTACCTGGCTATGGACTTGCTGTTGCGCAAGCACAACATGTGATACATGAGCTGGAGAAAATATTGGAAGAACGCGGCGTGGAAGTAAAATACGCTATACACCCTGTGGCAGGCCGTATGCCGGGCCATATGAATGTGTTGCTTGCCGAAGCCAATGTAGACTATAACAAACTGGTGGAGATGGAAGAAATCAATTCGGAGTTTGAGACCACTGATGTAGTTCTTGTTGTTGGGGCCAACGATGTTGTTAACCCTGCAGCACACAATAACCCTGCCTCCCCGATTTACGGCATGCCTATCCTCGATGTTGAGAAAGCACATCATATCGTTGTGAACAAACGCTCAATGAACGCTGGTTATGCAGGCATCGACAACGATCTTTTTTACGACCCAAAAACATCTATGCTTTTTGGAGACGCAAAAGCAGCTCTTACCAGCTTGTTGGCTGAGTTGAAGACGCTGTAAACAAATTTAACCTATTAAAAAGGGAAGGCATTTGTCTTCCCTTTTTTGTTTCTAAAAACGCTTTGCGCCAAT
>CANFOZ010000072.1 GCA_947448795.1 Bacteroidota bacterium | reverse complement strand
CCGAAGGCCTGTCGTTCAAAAAGCGCTTTGATCCGCTCAATCATTATTCCTAAAATTAGATTTTAAAATTAGTTGCTTACCGATACTGCAAGTTAAGCATTTTTTGAATTTGCAAGAACGGCTATACAGTTCAAGCAATGCCTGGCTCTCAAAAGCATTCTTAGGACGAACACCGAACTCACCCCAATTTTTTAGCAGTCTATTATGCTCGGGTGTTAGTGCTTGCAACATTCGAATGGCGCGATTACACAAAGCGGGCTTTGCTTGGTATTTGCCTTGGAAATACAAGAAAGGCACCACTGCATTGATTATGAGTCCGTGTATAGCAGATAAACCCATTCGCTTTTGCCCTGCCTTCGTGGTCATTTTATCAAACACAAAATGATCGTCCCAATACGAAGAGGCCACCACGTCAAAAAGGCGTATCAAGGCATCCGCTGATTCACAACTCATGCATCTATTATAGAGCGCACCTTCTTGATGCAGCATCGTGGCAAGCTGCGCAATTCGAAGGGTTGGAAAATTCACCGGCCTGAGTCGCATGAAACGCCAACGTTCATAAGGCATTGGAACCAGCTGATGTTTCATCTGCTGAAACCGAAACTCCTGCTGCAGCGAGCAGGGGTAAAGATCCTGATAGTCTTTATCAAGCATGCCGGCCATGCCAAACAAAAATGACTCTAGCAGCTGCAGGTTGCCGCGTTGACGAAGCAAGCCAACCACCGAGAAAGCCCGCGCCAATTGACCAAAGGGTTCGGCATTAACCTTTGCGCCCATTGCTCTTGCGAGATATTCAAAGAAACACGCTTCCAGATCACCACGATGCATGGAAAGCATACTAGCTATTTCCTCGTATCTTCTTTGTAGTCTTTGCTCTACTTGCTGCGCATAGCTAGCATCCTCTATTGCCAGCCCCCGCAACTTTAACGACATCCCGCAGGGAACAAAGGCCTGCTCATCTTGACTACCCACTAACAAGTTTCGCAACTGTTCATCTGCAATTGCATTCTTCAATATTAGCATTGGCATAACCTTGCCATCGCTCCTAAAGATTTGCATGTCATCGTAAAACACAACATGCAACAAAACTTGGTCATAGGCAGGATCGCCCTTGTGTTTGTGACGATGCCAATCCGACGCACGAACATGGATCTCCACATTGCCTGCCCACACGGTATCGCCAATGCGAATACGCGCATTAAAAAAATCAGGCCCGGAATGCATATTGCGTTCGCCTGGATCAACAACAACAATAGACTCACCCATGGCAGTGTGATGGCCAGTTTGTCGAAAGAGACGATTTTTCCAAATGTGATATAAAAAATCTTCGGTCATTGCTTTGCTGGGCTTAACATAGCGCGAACTTATCGCTCTTTCGTTTCAATAAAATCAAGCTGGTGATATTCGGTCGATTTTGGGGGTTATCTGTCAATTTAGCAGAAAATCCGGCAAGGCATGACCTTTGTCATGCTTCCAATCGGCTACGACAAACACATTTTGAACAAAATGATGTGGACAAATTAACCTCGGATTTTAATGAATCAATAGGAATATAAGTACATTTGCTACTGTCGTCGATGTAAATACAGCATAGGCCTCGTATTGCACAACGAATCCATTCACACAATTATCGATAAAAATTATGGACGGAAAATTCTCACCACATGTTAAAGATGTGATCAACTTTAGTCGTGAAGAGGCATTGAGACTTGGTCATGGCTTCATTGGCACTGAACACCTGCTGCTTGGACTTATTCGTGAAGGCGAAGGACTTGGTGTTAAGCTTCTTAAATCCCAAGGCGTCAATTTGCCAGAGATGCGCAAATCCGTTGAGCATGCTGTTCGTTCAAGCTCATCAACAGGCAACAACCTCAGCAATATCCCACTAACTAAGCAAGCAGAAAAAGCGCTTCGTGTAACGCACCTTGAAGCGAAAGTGTTCAAGAGCGAAATTATCGGCACTGAGCATTTGCTGCTATCCATTCTTAAGGATGAAGACAATATCGCCACACAAGTACTCAATCAATACAACATCACCTACGAAACAATCAAAGACGAACTCGAACTCATGAAATCAGACAAAAACTTCAGAGCAGAATCCTCTCAGAATCCATCGGGCGACGATCCGTATGAAAAAGATGACGATGGAGGTGCTTTTGGCTCAACCAAAAAATCTACAGACTCTAAATCCAAGACACCGGTTCTTGACAACTTCGGTCGCGATCTAACCAAGGCCGCAGAAGATGGCAAGCTCGACCCAATCGTGGGCCGCGAGAAAGAAATCGAGCGTGTGTCGCAGATCCTTTCACGTCGTAAAAAGAACAACCCTATCCTCATCGGCGAGCCTGGTGTAGGTAAATCAGCAATCGCTGAAGGTCTAGCGCTGCGCATCGTGCAACGCAAAGTGTCGCGTGTTCTTTTTAACAAACGCATCGTTACGCTTGACCTCGCTTCGCTTGTTGCTGGCACCAAATACCGCGGTCAGTTTGAAGAGCGAATGAAAGCCGTAATGAATGAGCTTGAAAAATCGCCTGATATTATCCTGTTTATCGATGAGATTCATACCATCATCGGTGCCGGTGGAGCATCTGGATCATTGGATGCTTCAAACATGTTTAAGCCAGCTTTGGCTCGCGGCGAACTTCAATGCATCGGAGCAACCACGCTTGATGAGTATCGTCAATACATTGAGAAAGATGGCGCGCTCGACCGTCGCTTTCAGAAAGTGGTTGTCGATCCTACCTCCATCGAAGAGACAATCCAGATTCTTAATAACATTAAAGAGAAATACGAAGAGCATCACAATGTGAACTACACGCCGGAAGCTATTAAGGCCTGCGTAACTCTCACTGCGCGCTACATCACCGACAGGTTTCTTCCAGACAAAGCAATCGATGCACTTGACGAATCTGGCTCACGCGTGCACATCACCAACATTCATGTGCCAACTAACATTGTAGATATCGAAGGCAAGATTGCAGATATCAAGGTGGAGAAACAAAAAGTGGTGCGTAGCCAAAATTTTGAAGAAGCAGCTAAGTTGCGCGATACAGAAAAGAAACTGTTCGATCAATTGGATGTTGCTAAAAAGCAATGGGAAGAAGAGACGAAGAACCAGCGCTTTGCTGTTACCGAAGATAATGTTGCTGATGTAGTAGCAATGATGACCGGTATCCCGGTTACTCGTATCGCGACAGCAGAAACCACCCGCTTGGTGCAAATGCCTGAGTTAATTAAAGGCAAAGTAATCGGACAAGAAGATGCGATTCAAAAGGTTGTCAAAGCGATTCAGCGCAACCGCGCTGGCCTCAAAGACCCAAACAAACCAATCGGAACCTTTATTTTTCTTGGACCTACAGGCGTTGGAAAAACAGAACTTGCAAAGGTGATTACCAAATACCTGTTCGATAATGATGATGCAATGATCCGCATCGACATGAGCGAATACATGGAGAAATTTGCTGTCACTCGACTCATCGGTGCGCCTCCGGGCTATGTGGGTTATGAAGAAGGCGGACAGCTTACTGAAAAAGTAAGAAGAAAACCATATTCTGTAGTACTTCTTGATGAGATCGAGAAAGCGCATCCAGATGTGTTCAACTTGCTGTTGCAAGTGCTCGACGAAGGCACCCTCACCGACAGTCTTGGTCGTAAGGTGGACTTCAAGAACACCATTATCATCATGACTTCTAACATCGGCTCACGCCAGTTAAAAGAATTCGGAACAGGTGTTGGTTTTGCTACCTCTGCCAAACAGAATAGCGAAGATGACAACGCGCGTTCGGTAATCGAAAACTCGCTGAAGAAAGCCTTTGCACCAGAGTTTCTGAACCGTATCGACGATGTTATTCTGTTCAACTCGTTGAGCAAAGCAGATATTTTCCGCATCATCGACCTCGAACTCAACCACCTCAACAAACGCATCGAGGATATGGGCTACAAACTCAAGCTCACTGAAGATGCGAAAGAATTTCTTGCCGATAAAGGATACGACCAACACTTTGGAGCTCGCCCGTTGAAGCGTGCTATCCAGAAGTACATCGAAGATCCACTCGCCGAAGAAATCATTAAAGCGGAAATGCAGCCTGGGGATATCATCGAAGTTTCTCACGAAACAGATGGTGTTAACCTGAAAGTTAATATCGCTAAGCCCGCTAAACCGAGGAAGAAGAAAGAAGAAAACTAATCGAAAGATTAGCCAATAAAAAAGGGGCAAGAAATTGCCCCTTTTTTTATGAACTTAATACAGACTAACCTGAATACTTCTCCATCACCTCTTGGCTTACACCTGTGAACGAGAATCCACCGTCGTGAAACAGGTTCTGCATCGTCACCATACGCGTGAGGTCTGAAAAGAGCGAAGTGCAATAGTCAGCACAAGCATCGGCATCGGCATTTCCTAGTGGCGACATCGCGTCGGCATAGTTATAGAACGATCCGAAGCCCTTCACGCCACTGCCCGCCGTTGTTACCGTAGGCGATTGTGAAATAGAGTTGATACGCACCTTGTTCTTCTTGCCGTATTGATAGCCATATCCGCGAACAATCGATTCCAAAAGCGATTTAGCATCAGCCATATCTCCATAGTCAGGAAACACACGCTGGGCTGCGATATATGAAAGCGCAACAACAGAACCCCATTCGTTGATGGCATCCATCTTCATTGCTGTTTGCAAAACCTTGTGCAAAGACATCGCAGAGATATCTAGTGTCTTGTGAAAATAATCGTAGTCAAGGTCGGTATAATGCTTGCCCTTACGAACATTCGGCGACATGCCCACAGAGTGCAGCACGAAATCGATTTTGCCACCCAGCACTTCCATCGATTTGCTAAAGAGTGTTTCGAGGTCGGCAATGAGCGTAACGTCGGCAGGAATTACCTGTGCATTACATGCTTCAGCCAACTTGTTGATAGTGCCCATGCGCAGTGCGATTGGAGCGTTGGTCAACGTAAAGATAGCGCCTTCAGCATGGCACTTCTGAGCGACATGCCACGCGATTGATTTCTCATCGAGGGCACCGAAGATGATTCCTCTTTTTCCTTTTAAAAGGTTATTTGACATAGTGTTGGTTTTTGGCAAAGTTAATGATTTGTTGTCTTTGTATTAGAGGGCTAACAATTCGCGGGCGTTTTCAACTACAACGGCGCTTGGTTTTTCACCGCCAAGCATGCGTGCAATCTCAGCCACACGCTCTTCGTCATTGAGTCGGCGGAGGTTGGTGGTAGTGGTATCAGCAGAAAAATCTTTATATACTTGGTAATGACAAACCCCTCGAGCCGCAATCTGCGGGAGGTGTGTGATGCAAATTACCTGATGACCTATGGCAATCGAGTGAATCATGTCGCCAACTTTAAAGGCTGTTTCACCAGAGATGCCTGTGTCTATCTCATCAAAAATAAGCGTTGGCCATTGCACCTTGCTTGCCACCAAAGATTTCAAGCAGAGCATAAGTCTTGAAAGCTCACCGCCAGATGCCACGCGTGCTATTTCTTCTGGTGCCACGCCTTTGTTGGCTGAAAAGAGAAACATAACGCGATCGGATCCATCAACACCAAGGGTGTTAAGCCCTTCCATCTGTATTTTAAAAACAGCAGCCGTCATGCCAACGCTTGCTAGCATGCGCTGCATCTCTTTCTCCGCAGAACCTATCACCTTTTTGCGACTCGACGAAAGATCCGCAGCGAGCTTGGTTAAGGTCTGCTCCAGTTGATGAATAAATCGATCTGCTTCTGCTATTTCATCGGAGAGCGAGCCTACCTTATGTATACGCTGCTCGAGCTCCTCTTTCACCTTCAGCAATTCGTCTAGGGTATGAACACGGTGCTTCTTTTGCAAATGTGAAAACTGATCCAAGCGCTCCTGCAGCAGATCCATACGTTGCGGATCAGCAGTAACTAACTGACCAACCTGTTCAATTTCAGCGGCAATGTCTTTGAGTTCGATCCAAGCCGATTGAAGGCGGGATGCGGGCTCTTCGAGCTTGGCAAACAAGCGACTTGAGTTATTAAGCAGGCCCGACAAAATCGACAATTGTGCATTCACGCTTTGGGAACCGTCACTAAGTGCAAATAGCACCTGGTCGATATTTTTCTGAAGCTGTCCGGCATGACTAAGCATCGTCAGCTCTGCCTCCAAACGAGTTTGTTCTTCTGGATCTTTGAGCAATGCATCGCTGAGCTCTTGAAATAAAAAATTCAGATAGTCCAACTCTGCCTTGCCTTGTATTTCGCGTTCTTTTAACGCAATCAGTGCTTTATTCTTTTCACTAAATTGATGATGCAGTCCATTGTACCTCGAAAGCAACTGCTGATTACCAGCCAAGGCATCGAGCACCGATAGCTGAAAACCCCTGTCGTTCAAGGATAGCGTTTGGTGTTGCGAATGCACATCGACCAAGCGCGAACCGAAGTCTTTGAGTAAGGTCAAACTCACGGGGGTGTCGTTGATAAAAGCACGCGACTTACCATCAGTGCCTATCTCGCGTCGCACTATGGTGAGATCATCCTGATCAAGGTTGTTTTGAACAAAAAACGATTCAAGCGCAAGTGCATGCACATCAAACTCTCCTTCCACAATGCATTTCTTACCCGCTCGCTTAATAACCGAAGTATCGGCACGATGTCCCAAAATAAGCGCTAGCGCACCCATTAAGATTGACTTTCCGGCGCCGGTCTCACCAGTCAGTATCGTGAGCCCATCCGGAAAGTCCAATTGGGCATTTCCGATAAGCGCATAATTTGTTACCGATAAGCGTTTGAGCATAGAACAAAAGTAAATTCATTTTAGCGCAAAGCAAAATGTTTTAAGACAAATTACGTTAAAGCCTATTAACAAACTCATGTTTAAAACTGCGGCTGAGGACTTCCTAGGAACAAAGTGAATGCAGATACCTTTACCATACTAATTCTATCAACCTAAAAACCATGCTCCATCACATTCTATTACAGGTGAATACGGCGGTCGAGACAGTCGCAGACACCGTTGCTGCTGTTGCTGCTGCACCTGCGGCTGCTGTTGTCACTCCTAAAGTCGAAGAAAGTCTATCTATGCTTGATATGGCTTTAAAAGGAGGTCCTATCTTGATTCCTATTGGCATCTTGTCGGTGGTCACCATCTATATCTTCTTTGAACGCTTGTTCACTATCAATCGCTTCGCAAAGGTCGACAAGAACTTCATGAACCAAATTCGCGACCATGTGACCAATGGCAACATTGCCGCTGCAAGAAGTCTTTGCAGCGCTGCGAAAACACCAGTTGCACGCATGGTTGATAAAGGTCTTACCAGACTTGGCAAACCAATCAGCGAGATTGAGGGCGCCATCGAGAATGTGGGCCGTCTAGAGCTCTATAACATGGAACGCAACCTTAGCATATTGAGCGCTATCGCAGGACTTGCTCCGATGTTTGGCTTCTTGGGTACAATCTTCGGTGTAATCAAGATTTTTTATGAAATCCACCTTCAAAATAGCCTGGAGATTGGAACCATATCGGGTGGCTTGTATATGAAGATGATTACCTCGGCAGCAGGCTTGCTCGTGGGTATCATCGCCTACACGGCTTACCAATTCCTAACTATACGCATCGACCGTTTAGTTAACCAAATGGAGATCAACGCTGTTGACTTCATTGATCTGCTCGAAGAACCCGTTAAATCCTGATTTCCATAAACAACAATCCCTCATGAAATTAAGAAAAAGAAACAGGCACGGTGGTGGAGAAGTGTATACGGCTTCACTCAGTGATATCATGTTCTTTCTGCTTCTGTTTTTCCTTATCACATCCACATTGGCTACCCCAAATGTGCTTAAGCTGCTGCTTCCTAATTCCAAGACAAGCAACCAAAGCATTAAGCATCCAATTGTTATTTCCGTTTCCGCCGACTTGCTTTATGCAGTTAATAACACCCCGGTAACGAAGGAACAGCTTGAGCCAACGATTAAGGAAATGATTAAAGATCAGACTGACCCAACAGCGCTTCTCAAGGTTGACAAGACGGTTCAAGTACAAAACTTGGTGGACCTGCTCGACATCGGCAACCGCTATAAGATCAAGATGGTGATGGCCACGATGGCTGCATCTAAAGAATAATACTGCAACGAAGTCCCATGAGCACGGCGAACGCCAACTCCATACGCATACGATCCATTTTGCTTACGCTAGCCATACATGGCCTGCTTTTGCTTGCCTTGTATTTTATGATGATACACATCCCTAACCCACCCTTCCCTGAAGAAGGTGGTGGCAATGGCGGGGTATTGGTAAACATCGGCTTCGAAGACGCTGCCAGTGGCGATATTCAACCCATGGCAGAAGTTGTTGATCCTACGGTGCAGGTAAACTCCGAAGCCATAAACGACGCAGAAGAAGCGGTGGCAACACAGGATAACGAAGAGGCTACTCCGGTAATAGTAAATAAAGACACACCAAAAGATAAGCCGAAGAACACGAAGACAGAGCCCCTAAAAAAGACGGAGCCAATTAAAGTGGAAGTACCTGTTAGGACAGTAAATATTGCGGCCTTATACAAAGGCAAAAACAACAACTCGACTTCGCAAGGTACTGCAGCTAGTGGCTCAGGCGACCAAGGGAAAGCCAATGGAGATCCCAACTCAAACGGCAATGGAAATGGAGGAAGTGGCAACGGGAATGGTAATGGAACTGGTAACGGCAATGGCAACGGGAATGGAAACGGCGATGGAAACGGGAATGGCAAGGGACCAAGCTTTTCATTAGCGGGTCGTAAAATGCTTCAGAAGCCCACGATTAAAGATAATTCACAGGAAACAGGCACTGTTGTAGTAGGCATCACGGTTGATAAAACTGGCCGTGTTAGTAAAGCTACTCCAGGTTTAAGAGGTACCAATACCTCGAGCGATTTGCTCCAGGCATTAGCAAAACAAGCGGCTTTGACGGCTAAGTTCAACCCGAGTCCGGAAGCGGCGGAGGAGCAGAATGGCACGATTACCTTCGTGTTCACGGTTCAATAATAACCAGGCTCGCCGATGAACTACCGCGAGACCCTCGACTATCTTTACAGTCAACTACCCATGTATCAGCGCGTGGGCGCAGCGGCATACAAACCCAACCTCGACAATACGATCGCGCTATGCGCCTCGCTTGGCAACCCCGAAACCAAGCTCAACACTATCCACATCGCAGGCACCAACGGAAAAGGCTCGGTGTCGCACATGATTGCCTCGGTGCTGCAAAGTGCGGGCTACAAAGTTGGCCTCTACACATCGCCACACCTAAAGGATTTCAGAGAACGCATCCGCATCAACGGGAAAATGATTCCGCAGGCGCGTGTAGTTCGTTTTGTGGAAAGCAACAAAACAAGTTTTGAAAAAATAAAGCCGTCCTTCTTTGAGATGACGGTAGGCATGGCCTTCACTTATTTTGTGCAAGAGCAGGTGGATTGGGCAGTTATAGAAACCGGCCTTGGCGGACGATTAGATTCAACCAACGTGATCAGCCCTGCCCTATCTGTCATCACCAATATCAGCTTCGATCACACGGCCTTGCTCGGCAATTCATTAAAACAAATTGCTACAGAAAAAGCCGGCATCATCAAACCCGGCCGGATTGCGCTTGTTGGCGAAAAGCAAAGTGAAACGGATGCGGTATTTATTTCGAAAGCAAAAAAAGAAGGTGCGCTGCTGGCCTTCGCCGATGCTGTTTTTACCTTGCGAAATGTTCGACAAGTACTGACTAATGGACAACTTGTGTTGCATTTCGATGTATTCGCAAAAGGAACAAAAGAAGCCGTTTATAAAAGTATGCGTTGTGATTTAGCAGGACTCTATCAGCAGAAAAACATCCGCACCGCTTTAAGCGCATTGGCTTTAATGGAACGCTTCTGTGGACTGAATGTGCCAGAAAAGGCAATCCGCAAAGGCATGCGTGATACCAGCAAGCAAACGGGTCTAAAAGGCCGCTGGCAGGTTTTGGGTAAGAAACCGATGATCATTGCCGATACAGGCCATAACGAAGCAGGCATCAAAGAAATCCTTGCGATGCTCAAAAAACAGTCGTTTAATCAGCTGCATTGGGTGTTTGGTGCTGTTAACGACAAGGATATTGGCACCATTTTGAAGATGCTGCCTAAAAAAGCGCACTATATTTTTTGCCAGGCCAGCATACCACGCGCGCTTGATGCGATAATTTTGCAAGAGACGGCACTTGGCTATGGCTTGCATGGCGAAGTTGTTAGGAACGTAAAAAAAGCACTCAAGGAAGCACTGTCTAAGGCCAACAAGGATGATCTAATCTTAGTTGGGGGCAGCACATTTGTGGTGGGCGATGTTTTATGATGTGAATTAGAAAAACAACTAGTTCTCGAGGCAACACAGTATTAAAATTATTAAACTTTATTTCGTCTAATAAAAACCTAGAAAGGATTGCCTTTTCTTTGAATTAATATCAATTAATTAAGCGGTTTTAAATTCCTATAAAACATAAAATATTCATTTGAATCAAGCAATTCGACATGCTTTAATGTCAGCGGCTTTCGACTCAAAATATAATCCACTTGCATGCGATTGTGAAACCTGAAATTGGAATCATACGGGATAGCTGGATCGAACATATTAAGGGTATAGCGAATGGAATTACCCCGATCGTCATTTAAGGGCAATGAACATTTAAATGCCGTCTGCTGCACAGGGGCCATTTCATAATTACAAAAAAGAACCAGGTGGTCTTGGTTCTCATGCATGAAGCTTTTTATTTGCTTTAATTTTTCTATCAATGGACATGCACCTAGTGCAGTGTCATTGCCAAGCCTTTGATGCGCTATGATGTTTTTAGTAATCGATGGGATACTGTATAGATAGCCACTAAACATAAAACATAAATAGAAAATTATAGCAGCCTTTGAATTTAAACGATAGATTGTAAAAATAAAAAGCAACAAATAAAAGGAACCTGACAATTTCATGTAATAAGGATAGCGAACACTATACATTAAAACAAAGACCACCATGGATACGGTGCATATTAGCGTAACGGCCCAGAGCAATTTATCCTTGCTCTTCAAAGCTTTATAAATCCAATATAAATGAAGTGTATTGAAGAGTATCTTAAATACTGTCCATGGGCTATAATTCTCAATTGAATAGATCCGATATAAATTACCACCTATGCTTCTTGCATTTTCGGCCAGAGCAATAAAACCAGATTTAAATTCGAGCTTAAAAAAAAGAGTAAAAAAGCTGGTTGATTTCAAAAAAAAAGGAGCGCAAAAAAAACGGACATATAGAAATGCGATAAAAACACAGCCAATACAAATCAGCACTTTGGAATATAATTCGCGACGATTTTTACAGAATGGCAACACTCCTATTGTCCAAAAAACCCATGTCGGTCTTATAAAAGAGAATAACAAACAGAGAAGCAAATAAACAACTAGGCCATCACCTTTTTCTGCAATTCTAAAAAGCATGTATGTAAGCAAAACGCCTAGTAGGATATTGAAAGATTCTGGAAACCATGAATACGGCATTGCTGCTACGACAAAAAACATCAAGAATACGGGCATGACCAACCATTCCTTGCCTTTCTTTAAACCGAGATAGTATAAAATAGGTAGGCAAGAAATGGTAAATACGAGATTCATCCAAATGCAGTATTTCTGGCTGAAGCCAAAAAGCATTGCAGGCAAGCCAAAAAGAAACGAATAAAAAACACCATACCAATTGGCTCCGAAAATGAAAGAAACCTGTTCCTCTATGCAGACAACTGCTTTAACAGAACCCGTCTCATAAAAAGCGCGCGCTTGATTATAAAAAATAGTTTCATCAACATGATAAGGAATATAAAAGGATCCCTTCTCAAAGCGATATATAAAATAGCAAGTAACGAGTAGACAAAAACAAAGAAAAACAAAGCTAAGAACCTCCGGGGTAGACTTGCGGGCAAATGGATTTGTCATTCACCAAAAATATAGTTAATACGCCATAAAGACAAATTGATCCTCGCTGCTTTAGCGATTTAAAAATCAAGTATAATCGCTAAAAGCGTCGAAGGAGTATGCCTTTATATAAAAAGAAATTTAAGACGATTTTTATCACACGTGTTGCCGGCATGATTGGCTCACACCTCTTGGATGTTTTAATAAATAAAGGATACAAGGTTTTTGGAATCGATAATTTTACATACGGCAGTTTTGAAAACATCAAACACCACCTATCCAACCCAAATTTTCAATTCGTCGATGGTGATGTTATGGAAGCGGCATTGGTTTCAAAGCTTACGCTTGAATTTGATGCGATTATTCATGTCGCTGCCGTAAAAAAGATAAGCGAGAAAGAATCCTCCATGCCAACCATGTTGGTGAACACCAAGGGAACCGAAAACATGCTTCAGGCCGCCATGTAAAAAAAGCTAAAAATCATCTTTCATCCACTTCTGACGTGTATGGCATGTCTCCTAATTTACCATTGAACGAAGAAGGCGATTTGCTCTTTGTTTTTTCAGATAATGGCTCTAGTGACGGCTCTCAAGAAATCATCGCGGAACATTTTAAACAGCCTCCACACACCATCATCAGAGATGGAAAAAATATGGATCTGGCCATGCATTCCAAGTAGGGTTTGAATGGATTTTAAAACACGCTATTAACCCAAGCGACAAAATCATCACCATCGAGGCTGACAATACCTCAGAGAGCACCATGATACATAAAATGGCAGCATCTCTAGCTTAGGTTATTCACGCGTTCTTGCCTCTGTACATGCGCAATGCGGCGGCTTCGACCAGACTTCATGGAAACGACGCTTTTTATCTAGTTTTGCCAACCTACTCTTTCTTTTTCTTTTCAATGTTCCAGTACTCACGTTGAGCTCGTTTTTCAGGGTTTACCACATTGGGCTTTTGCGCGAAATTCAATCCAAATACATTGCAATGATTGAAGAAAAGGGCCTTATTTGCATGCTTGAAATTCTATGTAAAAGCAAAGAATGCCATGCCGAAGTAATAGAGGTTCCAATGATTTTACAATCAAAAAAGCGCATTGGCATATCAAAAATGAAGGTAGTCAAAACAACTTTTGAGTACTTAAAGTTCCTTGTGCGCAGAAAGATGATGCGTTTATCTAAACAACACAAAAAACATCCAAATATTTTTTTTGGAGATAAAATTATTTTTAGTACATTTGCACTCCGATTTTAACGGGAGCTTAGCTCAGCTGGTTCAGAGCATCTGCCTTACAAGCAGAGGGTCACTGGTTCGAACCCAGTAGTTCCCACGAAATCCTCACAGAAATGTGGGGATTTTTTGTTTTATAGATGTTCTACTATATAT
>CANFOZ010000071.1 GCA_947448795.1 Bacteroidota bacterium | reverse complement strand
TCCAGCAGCGCCTGTAACTCCGTTAGCGCCTGTTGCTCCGTTAGCGCCAGTTACTCCAGCAGCGCCTGTTGCTCCGGCTGAACCTGTTGCTCCGGCTGCGCCTGTAACTCCGTTAGCGCCTGTTACTCCGTTATCACCTGTTACTCCGGCTGCGCCTGTTACTCCGTTAGCGCCTGTTATTCCGGCTGAACCTGTTACTCCTTGCAGTCCGACACCTGTCGGACCCGTTACTCCGGCTGCGCCTGTTACTCCGGCTGCGCCTGTTATTCCGTTAGCGCCTGTTATTCCGGCAGCGCCTGTTACTCCGTTAGAGCCTGTTATTCCGGCTGAACCTGTTGCTCCGGCTGCGCCTGTAACTCCGTTAGCGCCCGTTACTCCGTTAGCACCTGTTACTCCGGCAGCGCCTGTTATACCAGCTGCACCCGTTACTCCAGCAGCGCCTGTAACTCCGTTAGCGCCTGTTGCTCCGTTAGCGCCAGTTACTCCAGCAGCGCCTGTTGCGCCATCTACTCCATTACTACCTGAAGGACCTTGTGCTCCCGTTACTCCGGTAGCACCTGTTACGCCAGCAGCGCCTGTTGCTCCTGTTGCTCCATTAGTGGCATTCAGGCCCGATGGGCCTGTAACGCCTGCTGGACCTTGCAGTCCGACACCTGTCGGTCCGACATTTCCGGTCGGACCCGTTACGCCAGCAGCACCAGTTGCGCCGTTAGAACCTGTTGCGCCAGTAGCGCCTGTTACTCCAGTAGCACCTGTTGAGCCAGTCGTTCCTGTTCTACCAGTCACACCCGTAGCACCTGTTGCTCCTGCAACTCCGGTTGCACCTGTTGAGCCGGTCGTTCCTGTTCTCCCTGTCACACCCGTAGCACCTGTTGCTCCTGCAACTCCGGTTGCACCTGTTGAGCCAGTCGTTCCTGTTATCCCTGTAACACCCGTAGCGCCTGTTACTCCAGCAGAGCCATTTAGTCCGACACCTGTCGGTCCGACATTTCCGGTCGGACCCGTTGCGCCAGTAACTCCATTGGTGCCGGCAATTCCTGTTGCACCTGTGACTCCAGCAGAGCCATTCAGTCCAACACCTGTCGGTCCGACATTTCCGGTCGGTCCGACATTTCCGGTCGGTCCGACATTTCCGGTCGGACCTGTTGCACCTGTGACTCCAGCAGGGCCATTTAGTCCAACACCTGCCGGTCCGACATTACCTGTCGGTCCGACATTACCTGTCGGACCTGTTGCACCTGTGACTCCAGCAGGGCCTTGTGCACCAATGGCACCGGTTGGACCGGTAAAACCAGTGAAGCCTGTGATACCCGTAATACCCGTCACGCCGTTTAATCCACCTGCGCTTTGCGCATAGAAAGCAAAGGGCACAGAGAGCAATTGCGAAGCACCCATAGAAAGCATTCCGCCAGGTCCACCACCATCGGTGATCACCTCCAACCAAAAATTACCATCTTGCCAAGGAATCGCAGAAAAAATACCGGTAATAGGCGATCCTGTACCGATGGCATGCGTAAATAAACCGTATTGGTTTGTCACCACTGAAGCTTTTTCACCGTAAACTAGTTGACCATTCGGGCTGCCTGCATGAATATTCATGATGACAGTCATGTTGGTATTGGCAACCACACTGCCGTTGCCTGAACGGACCACCGTTTGGTAACTTATAGCTTGTGGTATCTGTGCAATGCTTTGCTGCAGCACAAAAAAAAGGACGAAGGGAATCAGTATTTTTTTCATACAGTAAAAATCAAGCCCGTATTTATGCAAATGCATAAAACGTAGCGATTTAGCATATAAATATAGAAATTGTAATCTGAAAGAAAAAATTACCTTTTCTGATATTCCTCCCAACTCGTACTTAAATGCTGATTATCACCAAAATAACGTAAAATTTTAAGCAGGTCATTCGAAGGAATAAACCCGGAATAATAGCTTAGAATTTCTCCTTTTTCGTTTATATATACAGATGAAGGATAGCCATCCAATTTGTTATTCATTAAAGCCATAGCGAGATCGTTGGTGCGATTGCCCGGCTGACAAGTAAATACACGGTCATGAAAACGAATCGTATCACAGCGCTCTGTATTAAACTTAACGGCGTAATAATTTGTGTTCATATAACGCACAACCGCTGAATCTTCGAAAGATGTTTTATCCATTTTCTTACACCATCCGCACCAATCGGTATAAAGATCAACGAATATTTTACGAGGGGCTGTTTTGTTCAGCTCCGTCGCTTTTTCAAAAGATACCCAATTGATACGTTCGGGCTGCTGAGCAAAAGAAAAACCAATACAAAAGAAAAAAGCTAAAAGACTAGTTAGTTGCAATTTTGGCATGCTGGCTTATTTTACTTCCCCCATTAATTTTCGAACAAAAGGCGAGATAGCCAAAAGGACCAAGCCGCTAACAAGGGCATACAGGGCAAGTTGTTGGAAGCCATTGGTATAAGAAAGCAGCTTCTCCGGAAGGGTAGCGTTTTCGTTCGGCGAAACCATTCCTGCTCCTAAAATACCTGCAACATACTGTCCGTAAGCACTTGCTAAAAACCACATACCCATCATTACGCCTTGCAGTTTCTTAGGCGATAATTTGGTCATTATAGAAAGGCCAATTGGAGACAGGCAGAGCTCACCAAAAGTGATGATGAAATAGGCAATGGTAAAGACATCCAAAGAAGTCATGCCCTTTGCATCAGCAAAGAAGCGCGTTGCATAAAAGACATAAAATGCAAAAGCGAGCAAAATAAATCCAAGACCAAATTTAACCAAGGTGTTTGGTTCAATTTTTCGCTTACTCATCCATATCCAAAGGATACCAAGAAGGGGAGCAAAGATGATTACAAAAAGCGCGTTGGCGGAATTGTTTACGCCGTTTGGATCGAGATGAATACCCGCTACTTGGTCCTTGAGGTTGTTGGCAGCAAAAAGGCTAAGCGAGCCGCCACTTTGCTCATAAATACCCCAAAACAAAATAGAGAACACGATAAACACCAAAGCTGCGAGCAGTTTATTGCGCTCTTCCTTAGTACACTTTGACATTTCATAAAAGAGATAGATCAAGGTGCAAGGCCCGATGATATACATAAACCAATCGGTGTATTCTGATTTGGCAACCATGATCATGATGAGCGGAATGCTCAGCATAGATCCAAGATAGACCGCGTATTCGTACCATTTCTTCCCCTTGCCTTCTTCGGGTTTCAAAGGACTAAGTCCAATTGGCCCAAGCGAGCGTTGGGTGAATAGAAAGGTAACCAAGCTAATGGACATCACGATGGCAGCAAGACCGAAAGCAAGATTCCAGGAGTAGCTTTTCGCGATTGCGATACAAGCGTAGCCACCCAAAAGCGCACCCACATTAATACCGGCGTAGAACAAAGAGAAACCGGCATCACGGCGACTATCAGTATCGTGGTATAAAGAACCCACCATGGTCGATATATTTGGCTTGAAGAAGCCTGTTCCAATAATCGTGAAAGAGATTCCGATGAAGAAAAAATTCTTTGGATCAATAGCAAGAATACAACTTCCTGCAATCATCAACAAACCACCCCAGAACAAGGACTTGCGGAAGCCGAGAATTTTATCGGCGAAGAGTCCGCCGATGAAGGTGAATGCATATACAAATGCTTGTGTAGCGCCATATTGCAGATTGGCCACCTTCTCATTCATCATCAATTGATTCACCATAAAAACGGTGAGCATACCACGCATACCATAGAAACAGAAGCGCTCCCACATTTCGGAGAAAAACAGATACCACAATTGCTTCGGGTATTTTCCTTGAAAATTTTGAATTTGTTCGAGTGTCATCGTGGCGAGCTAATTAGATTTCTATCAAAGAAAAACCTTTTCTTGATAATTCGCAAAGAATATAAAAAGAAAGCCCCACACTTTGCGGTGCAGGGCTTAAATAAATTAGAGCTAAACTTAGTTTACACCGTGCATGCGTTTCGACAAGGATTTATTGATGACGAAGAGCAACACAGCAGCAGTTCCGCTGAGCACAATAAACACGCAGAAGAAGGTGAAGAGATTATCAATTTGCAAACCCAAAAAGCTTGGCAATGGTGCACCTGCAGCAGCCGGTTCTTCGCCTGCACCGGGAGGTATCAGCGCCGAGAGCGTTCCTGTGAATTTATTTGCAGCAGCATTGGCCAGAAACCACGTTCCCATGAGCAAAGAGGAGAAGCGTAGAGGGGCTAATTTTGAAACCATACTCAAGCCAATTGGCGATAGACAAAGTTCACCCATAGTATGAATGATATAGAGCGCGAATAGCCAAAACATAGCAATTTTAACTTGCGACCCAATACCGTGTACAGCAAAAGCGATCACCATAAAACCAATAGATACGAGAGCAAGCCCCATCGCCATTTTTAGTGGCGAAGAAGGCTCCATCTTACGCTTCGCTAGAAACGTCCAAAGGATGGAGAAAATAGGGGCTAGCGTAATAACCGCCAAAGGATTGATGGATTGAAACCAAGAGGCCGGCATCTCCCAAGAGCCAATCATACGATCGGTTTGACGATCGGCAAAAATGGTGAGTGATGCACCCGCCTGTTCGAAGCAAGCCCAGAAGAAAATAACAAAGAAGGCTAGCACAAAAATCACCATGATGCGCTCGCGTTCTTCTTTTGTAAGTGATTTATCGAGTAGGATTATCATTGGCATAACCACCATCGACAAATAAATAACATACCCGATAAGATCAATATCTGTATTAAATAATGTTTTGAAATTCAACAAGAAAAAGGTTGCAGCAATAACACCTAGAATACTGAATATCGTTTTCATATCCATCTTCTGCTTCGGCATTCCAAGCGGCTTTCCTTCAGGAGAAACAAGCATTTTGTTTTTCATTATTTCAAATGAAATTACGCTAACAATCATACCGATACAAGCTGCAAGAAAGCCCCATTTGTATGCGCTTAGCAAGGCCATGCCATCAAATCCTTTTTGCTCGGCAAGTGATCCGCAAATAAGCGGGGAGAAAAACGCACCGAGATTGATTCCCATATAGAAAATGGTAAAAGCAGCGTCGATTCGAGAGTCTCCCTTCGGATACAATTGCCCTACCATGGTTGAAATATTCGGTTTAAAAAACCCGTTTCCAATAATTAAAAAGGTGAGTCCTGCCCACATGTATATAATGGAAGTTGCGTTTGCTGCTGTTGCATTATCTGCAACTAAGCTTGCACTCATGAACATTAAAAACTGACCAATGGCCATTAAAATACCACCGATAAAAATAGATCGGCGATTACCCCAATAGCGATCGGCAATATATCCACCAAGAAGCGGGGTGAGGTATACCAAGCCTGTAAAGCTTCCATATATATTAGAAGCATTGGCTGATGTCATGAACAATGCTTTGGTCATGAAGAGCACGAAGATTGCACGCATGCCATAATAGCTGAATCGTTCCCACATTTCGGTGAAGAACAGCAGGTAGAGGCCTTTTGGGTGTGAAGTACTGGTCTGGTTTGACATATTTTTTTGGTTAGGGTATTTACGAAAGTATAAAAATCAATTGATACTGAAGAATGAAAAGAATTTATTCTGCTGTAATATTAGAATTAGTATTCTGCTTTGGGATTTGGTTTAAACTCTCCCTCCCACTTCGCAATAACAACGCTAGCAAGACAGTTGCCCGTAACATTCACGGCTGTGCGCGCCATGTCCATAAGCACATCGATACCGAGTATCATGTAGATGGGCCAGATGGGTAGGTTGAAAGCGGCTGCTGTGCCAAGCAAAATCACCAAGGAAGCACGCGCAACGCCGGCTACCCCTTTGCTAGTAAGCATAAGGGTAAGCACCATCACGAGTTGCTCATAGAAGCTCATTTGAATACCCGCCACTTGCGCCACAAATACAGAAGCCAGGGATAAATAAAGCGTCGTTCCATCGAGGTTAAAACTATAGCCAGTGGGAAGCACAAAGCCAACCACTTTTGCCGGAACACCAAATTTCTCCATATTCTCCAAGGCCTTTGGCAAGGCACTTTCGGAGCTAGCTGTGGCAAATGCAATACTCACCGGCTCGGCGATGGCTTGTATAAATTGACGAATAGGAATTCGAGCAAGGAGGGCGATCGGCAGAAAAATGCCCAGCACAAAAACGATGAGTGCACCGTATAGAGTAAGAAGCAATCGCAACAGAACGCTCAACACATCTAGCCCCATCGTGCTCACGGTATAGGCAATAGATGCAAAGACCGCAACAGGTGCAAAGTACATGACGATATCTGTAAATTTGAACATCACTTCGGAAAGCGACTCGGCAAACTCCAGCATGGGTTTGCGGCGGTCGGCGCGTTTAACCAAGGCCAATCCCATTGCAAAAAGAATGCTAAAGACAACAATTTGAAGCACCTGACCTTCGGCTATCGATTTAGCAATATTCTCTGGAAAGACATGAAGAATAATCTCTTCCGCATTTTGCTTGACTACCGTCAGTGTTTCATCAGGCAAATGCTCGGGGCGAAGAACTCCTCGACCGGCTTGTGAAAAATTAATGGCAGCCAAGCCAATAAACAAAGCAAAGGTGGTGACCACTTCAAAGTAGATGAGCGACTTGATACCCATACGCCCAACTTGCTTTAAATTGGAATGCCCTGCAATACCAACCACAAGGGTTGCAAAGATGAGCGGAGCAATAATCGTTTTTATCAGTTGGAGAAAAATTTTGGAGACCACCTTAAGATGTAAGGCGATTTCGGGATAGAGATGCCCTACCTCTATTCCAAGAAACATGCTGAACAGAATCCAACCGGTAAGCGTTTTATTGCGAATCGTTATATATCCATAAATACCAAGCAGGATCAGTCGCAATATTGTGCATAACATTGGATCATAGCCCATCGTATCGAAGTACATACACACTCCATACAACAGTATCAGCCCAGTGATAACAAGCGTGCTAAGTCCTTTTTTCATCGCGATACATAATTATACGAACCTGGTTTGGTTGTCGTAAAGCGAATATAGGCATTGAAGACGAAGCTTGAAACTTCTTGCTTTAGAAAAACAAAACGATAATTAGCGAGAGAAGCAAAACCTATTTTTTTCGTTTCGTTTTTTTCTTCCTTTCTTTTACTTGAATACCAATCGAATTATAACGATCAAACTCATCACTAAGCAGATCTTCATTTACCTTAATCATCCGTATTTTCAAATTCTTCATAGCTTTAAACGAAGTATCTGAAACATAGAGCTGCTTATTTACAGAACCGGTAAACTTCGCCCAGCCAGCAATACAGTACACATCGTCGTTCCAAGTTGAGTCGCGTTGTACATCACTTCCGTCGATATTTCGTATTGCAGCAAAGCAATGATCTAAATTTTTAGCCTCATCATACACTGTGTGATGATCGCGGTCGTATGTTTTGAGATAAATATACTCGGGTGCATAACATTCCTTTTCATCCGGTGGCCAGATAAGGCACCCTTTGTGATCATACAGGGTATAATGCCCCATACCAATTGAAAAGTTAAGCTGACCATTCGAGGTATCTACTTTTACGAGAAACGAATTCAGGGTATCCACGCGGTATTTGAGCAAGGCTTTGTTTAACTCGTAGCGATTCTCTGGCTTAGGCTTGCGATAACCATACATTCGCAAGAGGATACGCGTGCAAGCGGTTGAACTGATTAAGGCAAAACCGATAAGCAGTGCGAGGATACCCTGAGTGATTCGTTTCATGATTTATTTAGTTTAAAATGGTTCCGAAATTAATAGAGAGGCGATCGCCCTTGTGTTCGATAGGATATTTGCCGGGCTTAATGATGCCATTTACATCCTTCAAACCTAATCCAATCAGCATATTCGGCGGCAATTCAACATCTTCTTCGATAATAAAAAAATCACCGGCTAAGCGCTCATCCTTCAATACACGTTCGTCCTCCGTCAGCAGGTCGATTATTAGATTGTCATTGTCATCCACGTATGAAAGTCCTGCTATTCCTTGCTTGGTACTTTTAACAGTCACAATAATGCAACAGATGCCATTATGATAACACCCTTCAGACTTCTTACCAATTACTACTTCAATTTTTACTTTTAGTGTTGGCTTAGCGAAAATAGGCGCAGCACAAATCATCAAGAAAACCAATGTCATCATTATCTTTTTCACATTCTTGGTACCCGCTACTTGACTTGCGGGATTTTTTTGAGATTAAAAAACATCCCTCCACTTTTAAGCATCGCGAGGATGAGACGCGCTGCAACATAGCTTGGCTGACCAGGCCTTTGAAGTCTTCGTTTTCTTTTAAAAGATTTAACGAAAACAAATTTAGGCTGCTGTTGAAGGGATTTTTATTCATCTGCGGAAAGCGGTTGAAATGAGCATAAATTGGGTTGAAATGAGCAGAAATCAGGTTAAAAAAACAAGCCCTGTTTTAATGATTGGCATCTTGTTAAATAAAAAACGGGCGAAATCTATTCGCCCGTTTTTTCTTAAATTTATTTAGCTGCTTTTTTCTTTTTACGTTTCGAAACTTCCGTGGATCCAGAATGGTCTACCTCTCCTGCAATAAAATCTTGATTTACTTTAAGCATTCTTATCTTCAGGTTTGGCAAGGCTTTAAATGCGGAGTCTGCCCAATACAGTTGATCATTTCCTTTACCCGCAAATTTAGACCATGTGGCAAGGCAGTACACATCATCGGTCCAGGTTGAGTCGCGATGTACATCAGAACCATCTATGTTTCGAATCTCCTCCAGGCACTTATCCAGGTTTTTTGCCGATTCATAAATAGTATGATGATCGCGGTCGTAGGTCTTCAAATAAACATAGGCAGGAGCAAAACAGGCCTTGTCGTTTGGTGGCCAGATGAGATACCCGTTGTGATCGTAAATATTATAATGTCCAATAGAAAGTGTAATAGTACCCTTCTGAATTGCCAATGTATCTATTTTCACAAGAAACGAATTCAGGGTATCCACTCGGTATTGAAGCAAGGCTTTGTTGAGCTCGTATCGATTTTCCGCCCTTGGCATTTTCATACCATTCATTTTCATATAGATGAGCACGCAACCGGAAGAAGAGACCAAAGCCAGACCTATGGCTAGAGAGAGAATACCCTGAGTGATTCGTTTCATGATTTATTTAGTTTAAAATGGTTCCGAAATTAATAGAGAGGCGATCGCCCTGGTGTTCGATAGGATATTTGCCGGGCTTGATGATACCTTTTGCATCTTTGAGACCCAAACCGATCATCATCGTTTCTGGCAACGTTGTTGGTACTTCAATAATATAATCCTCACCGCTGAAATGCGCATCATCCAGGATGCCCTTGTTTTCATCGAGCATAAAATCCATGGTCAAGTCACCATTGTCGTCAAAATGTGCGATTGCATTTTTTCCAGTGTGCGGTCCTAGACCGAGTGTTACAATAATCTTGCAAATTCCATTTTCAATACAATCTTTGTTAGGATTTCCGGGAACCACCTCAACTTTTATATACGGCCAAGGAAAAGCAAAAATCGGTGCTGCACACACCATCAAGAAAACCAACGTCATTACTATCTTTTTCATGTTCTTGTTACCCGCTACTTGACTTGCGGGATTTTTTTAGATTAAGACTTCAACATCCCTCCTTCTTTCACACACCGCGGGGAATTTTTGCGGTGCAACATGGATTGGCTGACCAGGCCTACTAAGTCTTCGTTTTCTTTTAAAAGATTTAACGAAAACAAAATTAGGCTGCTGCTGAAGGGATTTTGAAGCATTCTCTAAAAGCGGTTGAAACTAGAAACAATTCGGTTGAAAGGGAAAAGAATTCGGCAACTATACGCGCGACATTCGATCTAGCACCTCGTCTTTTTTACGCCTTGAAACATCGATCTCGGTGCCGTCGTTCATAATGATCACGCCCCCATCGCCTTTGATGAATTTCTTTACATGGCGCAAATTGATAATGTGCGACTGATGTACACGACAGAACTCCTCAGGCAAAAGTTCCTCGAAGTATTTCATGAGCTTATTGACTTTGGTTTTGCTTCCGTCGTCCTGAAAGAGATAGGATTGGTTGTATATACTCTCTACTCGAGTAATCTTTTCGAGCGGAAAAAACATATATCCAGAGGTATCGGGCACAACCAATTTCTTTATGGAAGATTTGCTTCCAAGGTTGTTAAACAGCGCCTCGTATTGTCCGGCATGACCTGCTCCCAAACTTATTTTTTTGACAGCCTTCGCCACCGCATTGATCAATTCTGCTTCATCCAAAGGCTTCAGCAAGTAATCACAAGCACTCGCTTTAATAGCATGCAATGCATATTTATCATAGGCCGTCACAAAAATTACTTCAAAGTCAACCTCTTGCACCGACCTAAGAAAATCGAAGCCGTTCTCCCGCGGCATTTCGATATCCAAAAAAACCAAATCCGGATTGTAGGAATTAATGGCCCTGCGACCATCTTCCGCATTGGTGGCCAAGTAATCCACTTTAATTTCCGGACAGTGCGTTTTCAAGAGGGCTTTTAGCGCTTCCCTTCCACTTTTCTCGTCGTCGATGATGATGGCGTGCATAGTTTGGTTTTTTTATGTTTATGCAAAGAAACTAAGTGCTTGGTTTTTAATAAACCAAAACAAGGATTCGGTTGATTTGATTAAATATTTGGTTGAATATAGGAAAATTCGGCGATTAGCCTGCTTAATGCAACTGCTTTATTCGATTCATAACTTCTTGTTTCTTGCGTCTAGAAACTTCCACATTATAACCATCACTCATGCGAATTTCGCCACCATCGCCTTTTATATACTGCACAGCATGTTTTAGATTAATCAGGTGCTTTTTATGAACCCTACAAAACGACTCGCCAAAAAGCTGTTCGAACTCCTTTATCATTCGCGCAACCGTATAAACCTTACCATCTACCAAATACAACTTGGAGCTGTTGGATATGCCTTCAACACGAATTATTTTTTCCAGCTCCATGAATACAAAACCCGTGGCATCTGGAATAGCAATGCGCATAGGGTTTGACCCAGCAACTTTCATATTCTCAAAAAAGACTTGGAATTGTTTTGTGTTGCTTACTAACGATTGGTTCTTCTCTCGCACCCGCTTTAATGTGTCAAGCAAGTCCTCGATATCCAATGGTTTCAAAAGATAATCCAAGGCGCTATATTTAAATGCTTTTACAGCAAATTCATTGTAGGCAGTAACAAAGACAACCTCAAAATCGATTTCATTTAATTGCTCAAGCATCTCAAAGCCATTTACTTGGGGCATTTGCACATCCAAAAAAACGAGATCGGGATCAAAGGAATTAATCGCCTTGATTGCTTCAGCAGCGGAGGATGCCATCGCCACCACCTTGATGTCGGGTGCATGCTCTTTTAAAAGTTTTGCAAGCGTTTCGCGCCCGCTTAATTCATCGTCAACTAGGATTACATTCATATAGCTATTAATTAAATTCCTCTTGGTATGGTATTTTTAATTCGATGCGCGTACCTGAAGCCACTCCAAGCTCGTCATGCAAGTCATAAATCTGAAAACTTGCCACTTTATCGCTTGTTGAATTTAGCAGTTGCAAGCGTTCTTTAGTTACCTCCATTCCCATCGACCGATAGCCTTCTTTCCAAGAGTTACCGCGTGACGCAGCCTCTCGCCCGATGCCATTATCTTCTATGCTACAGATCAGATACTCCCCTTCCAAAAGGATATTCAGCTTTAACAAGCGTTGCCCCTCCTTAAGAATGAGTCCATGCCAAATCGCATTCTCTAAAAAGGGCTGGATCATCATCGAAGGAATTTTGATTTCAGCCGGAATTAAGGCGGGGTCTAGCGTCAATTGATACTCGAATGCGTTTCCAAAGCGAAGACCTTCGAGCGAAAGATAAATGTGAATCGCTTTGAGTTCTTCATCTAAAACAATGGTTGTTAAGCGCGAATTCTCCAACACGCTGCGCAACAATTTCGAAAACTGCGCAAGATACTTTTGCGCAGCACCAAGTTCTTGCTGCATAATTAAATGCTGAATAGAGTTCAATGCGTTGAATGTAAAATGCGGATTCATCTGAGCACGCAAAGCTTTCATTTCCATCTCCGCGATTTTCTTGTTTAAGCTTGTTTTTTCATGCTCTTGAATACGAATAAGCTTTAGCCTTGCGCGCAGAAAAAGAAAAAGCCCAAGAATAAAAAGCGCAACGAGTAGTACACGAAACCACAGCGACTGCATCATAGGAAGCGCGATGCTAAAGGCTACCCGAGCAGGCTTTTTACTCCATCCATCATCGGCCCCTTTTGCAAAAACTTCAAATACATACTCTTTTCCTTGTGGTAGAACGGGGAAAGCAATGCTGTTATAACTTGTATAACTCCAAGCAGTATCTAAACCGAGCATTCTGTACTTATAAAGAACTTGCCCATGACTTCGATAGCTAAGACCAACAAAAGTTATGTTTATGGAATTTTGCTCTGGCAAAAGTGTCAACGCGTGCGACCAATTCGTATCGACCCCATCGATTGATACGCCGGTGATAAAAACAGGGACATCAAGCTTAGGCTGTTTTTCAAGTTTCTTAGCCATAATACAAAGTCCGGAGGTAGTAGCAATATAAACGGAGTCCTGACGAACATAAACACCACGAACCTCTTTTGCTGGCAAACCCTCCAGCTCGGTTATGTTATCAATGCTGTACTGATTCCTCCCAATATCATTAAGTTGCAATCGACTAAGGCCTTCATTGGTGGACACCCAAAGTACAGAAGAATCAGCAGGATCAAGCAGGATTGCTGTACAATTATTGCCGACCAAACCCTCTTTTTTACTGATTTGAAAGAGACTTTGGTTCTTAACCAAGTAAACGCCCTCACCTTTCGTGGCGAGTGCTAGCCAATGATTTGGTAGACCAACAATGCCCTGAATTTGCTGAGTTACACGGTCACACTTGAAGCCGGAAAGAAGCAGCTTTCCATCCACGAATCGGCGCAAGCCTTTTCCTGTACCCACAAAAGTAGCGCCTTCAATGGATGCGATTGAAACACAACGGCTTTGAATCTTGGTTGATGGCTCCAAAAAATCTTTTATTGTAAATGATGAATCCACTTCAAGAAGTCCAACATATGCACCCACCAAGAGTTTTCCATTTGGCATTAACGACATGCATTTTATAGCAGGAGTATTGATAAACCTTGTTTTATCCTGAATGAGCTTAAGTGATCCCTGGTTTATTTGGGCCAATCCTCGATTAAATCCAAATATCATACGGCCCATGTAGGTCTGAATAGCCGTAATCGTGAGATCATTATTATAATTAAACGCATGCAATTTTCCTTCGCCTATTAAATAAAGCGCTGCTTTACCATTTTTAAAACCTAACCACAACGAATCGGCATTGCCATGCATAGCGGTTACTTCTAAATCAGGCAATTCGCGCTGCAACAAACGGCTTTTAAAGTGCAGCGACGATTTCATAAACACCCCTTTTCCAATGGTGGAAAACCAGTTATTACCCTCTTTATCCAGATAGCAAGCACTCAC
>CANFOZ010000070.1 GCA_947448795.1 Bacteroidota bacterium | reverse complement strand
TGGCGCTGAAGGAAAATGCGGGTGGCTCAAAGACAAATACGGCGTGTCGTGGCAAGTAGTTCCGAGCATCCTCGGCAAACTCATGAGCGACCCCGAAAAAGCGCCGAAAGCCATGTATGCCTTTATGCAGATGAAGAAATTTGAGATCAATTTATTGATAGACGCTTGTTCTAACTAATATGTGTAAACGACTTTTACTCTCGCTTGCCTTTACGCTAGTCTGCGTATTTTTCACAAAGGCTCAAACCCTGTACTTCCCAACAATCAGCAACGACAATACCTGGGATACCGTTTCGCCCGCATCACTCGGTTGGTGCACCGATCAAATTGACTCACTCTACAACTACCTGGATCAAGAGCAAACCAAAGGTTTTTTGGTTTTGAAAGATGGACACATCGTACTCGAAAAATACTTCGGAACCTTCACGAAAGACAGTCTGTGGTACTGGGCTTCAGCAGGCAAAACCATCACGGCATTCTTGATTGGCAAAGCGCAGGAAGAAAATTTCCTTTCCATTCAAGACAGTACCTCGCATTACCTCGGCGCCGGCTGGACCAACTGCACAGCGCAACAGGAAGGCCATATCACCATACGCAACCAACTCACCATGACCAGCGGTCTCGACGATGGCGTGCCCGATAACCACTGTACCCTCGACACCTGCTTAAATTACTTGGCAGACCCCGCCACGCGTTGGGCCTATCACAATGCACCCTATACGCTGCTCGAACAAGTGATCGGTCAAGCGACAGGTTTGAGTGCAAACAATTATACCTTATCGCGATTAAAAAACCAAACAGGCATGACCGGCTTCTGGTACATGTCCGATTATGACAATGTGTATTTCAGTACGGTTAGAAGCATGGCGCGCTTCGGCTTGCTCGCGCAAAATCACTTCATCTGGAATAATGACACCTTATTGCATGACACAGCGTATGTCAACCAACTCACGAACACCTCACAAAACCTCAACAAAGCGTATGGCTACCTCTGGTGGTTGAATGGGAAAAGTTCCTTCATGGTACCAACACTGCAAACCGTTTTCCCAGGTTCGTATGCCCCAAACGCACCAGCAGACATGTTTTCAGGTATCGGTAAAAACGGCCAGCTAGTAAGCATCAGCCGAAGCAAAGGCATCGTATTTGTGCGCATGGGAGAACAAAGTAACAGCAACGAAGTACCATTCTTGCTGGCAGATCACATTTGGGAAAAGTTGAATGCGATTATGTGCAGCACAAACAGCTTGATTGAACAAAATGAAGATGAATCACTTGTTGAGGTATTCCCGAACCCCGCTCAAAATGCTATTACAATCAATGTCGAAATAAAAAGTGACGACAACCTTCTCCTTGAACTCTATGACCTGCAAGGCCGATTAGTTCTTGATAAGGATTACGAGCATCTCTCGAAAGGCAAGCATTGCTTAGTTCTAACTACGAGTGATATTGCAAACGGAAGTTATATCTTTATGCTGCGCAACAAACAAACAAATATCGTTAATCGTATTCAAATCATTCATTAAAAAAAACAAACATGAGCTTCATCAAAGAATTCAAAGAGTTCGCCATCAAAGGCAATTTAGTTGACATGGCAGTAGCCTTCGTAATGGGCGGCGCTTTCGGCAAAGTAGTTAGCGGCTTCATCGATGGCATGGTCATGCCAGTAGTTGGAAAGCTCGTCTCGGGCGTAGATTTCAAATCCTTGAAATATATACTGAGTCCTGCCCAATTCGATGCAGCTGGCAAAGAGATTGCAGCGGAGGCCTCCATCAAATACGGAGAATTTATTACGGTTGCTATCGATTTCGCCTTAGTAGCTTTGGTTATGTTCATGCTTATAAAAATGATTAACCGAATGAAACGCCAAGAAGCTGCAGCTCCCGCGGCGGCTCCTGCACCATCAGCACAAGAGCAATTGCTTACAGAAATACGCGACCTTCTAAAAAAATAGTTAGGCATTGTGATCAATACCGAATTTTTCTTTTTTTAACACAATAAGCACTCATTTCCTGCCGAATTTTTTGAAATTAAAATTGGAGAGCGACTGCGCCAATACCTTTGTCAAAAAATTAGTTATGAATTCTAATAAACAAAAAAGAATGAACCGAATTATCATCAAACTTGCCTTTGCTTTTTGCATACTCACTAGTTTTTCTTTACAAGCCCAAACCACCGTCTTCAACGCCGACTTCACTACCTCCCAAGGTGCAAGCTACACCTCAGCAGCAGGCCCTATTGGCAGCAGCACCACGTGGTCGATGAACAACGCCTCTGCCAATCTGCAAGGCGCCAAGATTGACGGCGGGATTCTAAACTTATCTACCGACCTAGGCACAGGAACAGGTGCCGTATTTGCCTACACACCCGTGAGCAACTTTACCGCACCATACAACGCCACTTTCAATTCAAACAGCGGACTTATAACATGGACCTTCAACATGCGGCAGATTCGTCCTGATCCTTCTGGATGGGGAACAGGCTCTTATGCAGCTGCCGTCATCCTTGGCGCTTCATCCGCTACAGCGTTGACTGCAGGCACCGGCTATGCTGTAACCTACGGACAGAGCGGAACAACAGATCCACTAACCCTCGTGAAGTACACCGGTGGTATTCGCGCTGGTACCGTGAGCACCCTTTTAACATCAAACACCACAGGCCTTCTGGACTTCGGTGCTGAATACCTAAGTATCAAAGTAACCTTTAATCCGACAACTGGCTCTTGGGAACTGTTTGCCCGTAACGATGGCATTACCGCCTTCGCTGATCCTGCATCAGGCACGCTTGTTTCACAAGGCACCATCATCGACAATACCTATTCCAACACGGCATTGCCATACATGGGTGCGGCTTATAATGTCAGTTCATCAGCAGCCCAAACGGCTTTTTTCGATAATGTAAAAATCACCGTTGGAAGCGCAGGCGCAAGTCCTTCAATAAGTAACACCAGCCCGGCCTCGGGCTGCGCAGGAACCGTCATTACCATTGCTGGAAGTAATCTGTCAGCTGCAACAGGAGTAACCATCGGAGGAGTAGCGGCAAGTACATTCACTGTTGTGTCTGCAACAAGCATTACCGCCACTGCAGGTGCCGGAAACAACGGCGCAATCGCTGTGCTTTTTGGAGCTACGCCGCTCAGTGCTGGAACATTCAACCTGCTACTGCCACCTGCTCAACCATCTGCTATAACAGGTCCTGTTTCTATGTGTGCTGGCAATACAGCAAGTTATACAGTATTAAATGACCCCAATGCCCTCGACTACACCTGGACTTTGCCATCAGGTTGGAATGGCACATCCACAACTGATAGCATCTATAGTACTGCTGGCAATGCAGGTGGTACTATTTCCATACAAGCCAATAATGCCTGCGGAGCATCCACAGCTCAAACACTGGCAGTGACAGCAACGGTAATCCCTGTGAATACGGTGACCACAAACCAATCCACCATCACCGCCGATGCTGCGGGCGTGAATTACCAATGGATTGACTGCGGCAACAACACCCAAATTAATGGAGCATCGGCGCAAAGTTTCACTGCAATTACTAATGGCTCCTATGCCGTCATCGTTTCACAAAACGGATGTGCTGATACCTCGTTGTGCACTCCTTTAAGCATTCTCGGTTTAAAGAATACCTACGTGACAAAAACATTGCAAATTACTCCCAATCCATCCAATGGCAATATCACCATTGCTGCTGGAGAAAATGAATCAATCATTGCCATATCTATTGTTGATGTATTGGGCAATCGCGTATTCCAACAAAAACAACCTACCTTATCCTTGGTTAAATTGCAACTGGATCTAAAGCCAGGTTTATATTTAGTGGAAACAACAGGCAGCGTTTCAAGCTATGTTAGGAAATTAATCATCAAAGAATAAGACCTGTAAATTTGTTTTTACTTTGCAAAAAGGGCAGGAATTTTTCTGCCCTTTTTACTTAAAAACACCTTAAGAATGCTACCAAGCTTATTTGTTGTGACTTGCGTCATGAGGACGAAGGCAGAAATAGTTTATTTTTATCCCCATGAATTCGTCATCCCTCGGTCCTTGGCTTGTCTCGTCCAAGCTTCGCCTAAAACTGCTTTCCCTTGGCTTCCTTAGAAAAGTAAAAAAACTGAATTTATCCTATTCGAAATGCTTATCAAAGTGATACATCAATCTCCTTTAAAAAACCTAAAAACCGCTTGTATACGTACCTACAAAACAAATAAAAGACAAGGGATTGGTGCAACTCGGAAGAAATAAAAATACTCTTGTGTAACGTTGCTTACTGACTACCTACTTAAATCATTTCACCTTTGCCTAAAATTTGCACAAATGAAAAGGAACATGGGAAACCTCGACAGGATCATACGCATCCTATTAGCATTAGTAATTGGTGGTCTTTACTTCACACAAACCATCACCGGAACACTAGCGATTATACTCTTGTTAATCGGTGGCATATTCGTACTTACAAGCACAATGAGCTTCTGTCCATTGTACCTTGCCTTTGGCATGTCTTCTTGCGCCAAAGAAAAGTAAACACCAACACATGACAACGCAATTAAAATGAACATCGAAGAATTACTAAAATCCAAACAATGCACCATTGTTGATGTGCGTACCCCTAGCGAATTCGCTGGCGGACATGTTAACGGGTCCATCAACATCCCCTTGCAAGATCTGGATCGTCGCTTGGATGAATTGATACTACTACCAGCACCGCTTATCCTATGCTGCGCATCTGGCGGCAGAAGCGGCTTTGCTCAAAAAGCCCTGAGCGAAAAAGGCATCGATTGTATCAATGCAGGATCTTGGTTATCACTTAACGGATTACAATCTTAACTATAAAATCATGCTTTCAAAAATTGCAGAACTATTGGGCTTCGGGCCTAAACCTGATTACGCAGCACTCGTGCGCGGAGGCGCTATCATACTCGATGTGCGCAGCAAAGGAGAATACGCTTCAGGACATATCAATAATTCAATAAACATCCCTGTTGATGTGCTTTCAAGCAACATCAGCAAGCTGAAGGACAAAAACACAACAATCATTACCTGTTGCGCTTCCGGAATGCGAAGCGCTAGTGCCAAAAGCATTTTAAAAGCCAATGGCTTCAGCGATGTTCATAACGGAGGCGGATGGAGTAGCTTAAATAACCGAATCAAATAAAATGGAAGCACACGACTATCACATCAATCTTAATTGGCTCAGCGACCGAAAAGGACTGCTAAGCTCGCCCGAACTAGATGAGGCAGCCCCTGGAATCGACACCTCGCTAGAAGTAGCCACCCCTCCTGATTTCCCTAAGGGAATGCCGGGTATCTGGTCTCCCGAGCACTTACTTACAGCTGCAGTAAGCAGTTGCCTCATGACCACCTTCCTGGCTATCGCAGAAAACTCCAAGTTGGATTTTGTTAGCTTTACATGCGCTGCAAAGGGCACTGTCGACACAGTCGAAGGCAAGCTAATCCTTAGCGAAGTGGAGCTATCGCCAGTCGTAACGATCAAACTAGAACATGACCGTGACCGTGCTTTACGAATCATACAGAAGTCGGAAGCGGCCTGTCTTATCTCCAACTCCATAAAAAGCAAGATTACGATGACACCCTCTATTCTTGTTCAAGGATGATACAAACCGTTTTACACAACTGGTCGCTACGACGCGTACTTTACTTGGTCATGGGCCTCTTCCTTATCGCCCAAGCCATACAAGATCGCATGTGGATTAGTCTCTTGCCAGGTGCTTGGTTCAGCGCCATGGGGCTGTTCGCTTTGGGCTGTGCTCGGCCTTCTTGTGGCATCCATCAAACCGAGTTTATTGACAACAACACTAAACAAACGACGCTGTGAGTGAACAGTTCTTTGATATTATTCAAAGCGAGCAAGCTACCTTAGTCGACTTTTTCGCCACCTGGTGTGGGCCTTGCAAAATGATGCAGCCAATACTTCAGGAACTTAAGGCGCAGCTCGGTGAAGGTGTTCGCATACTAAAAATCGATGTTGACAAAAATCCCGCCTTGGCCGGTCACTATCAGGTACAAGGTGTGCCAACCTTAATTGTATTTAAAAAGGGCGAAATCCAATGGAGACAATCCGGCGTTGTCACTGCTCCTGAATTAGCACGAATCATTAAAACCCATAAAAACCAATGAAAAAACTCATCTACCTTCTTCTCCTGCTCCCTGCTCTAGCCTTTCAAAGCTGTATGCAAAAAAGTGGGGCATCTGACTCTTCGCTTAGCGCCACCGAATTTGCTGCAAAAATAAAAGACCTACCCAATGCGCTGATTATCGATGTCCGCACACCCGACGAGTTTTCCGAAGGACATATTGAGAAGGCTACAAACATCGATTGGAATGGCCAGCAATTCGATGAACAACTAGCAGGACTTGATAAGAACGAGCCCGTTTTTGTGTATTGTTTGAGTGGTGGGCGTAGCGGCGCCGCGGCGAGCAAGATGCGCTCAGATGGATTTAAGCAAGTGTACGAGCTGGAAGGCGGCATGATGAAGTGGCGTGCAGCTCATCTTCCCGAAGCAGCCGGCACGGTGAAAAAATCAATGGGCATGAGCCAAGCCGAATTTGATGCCATGCTAGCCTCCGACAAACTTACGTTAGTTGACTTTTACGCCGATTGGTGTGCGCCTTGCCAAAAAATGAAACCTTTCTTGGAAGAAATTGCGGCTGAACGCAAAGCTGATGTTAAAGTGCTGCGAATCAATGCGGATGACAACGAGGCGCTTTGTCAAGCACTTGAAATTGAATCTTTGCCGGTGCTCATGATTTACAACAAACAAAAACAGACCTTCTCGCACATAGGTTATCTTTCAAAAGAGGAGTTAATCAAGGAACTTCATCCTTGATTTTTTAATTTTGCTTTGGTATCGTCTTTGATTAATGCAAATTAAGTTCTTGCTAATTGGATTATTATTGGTAAAATTGACCAATGAATCAATAAGGAAAGACGAAAAAACAAGTCAAATCCGCATAAAACAACCACCATGAAAACAATCGCTATCCTCTTAAGTGCATGTCTTTTCGTCTTCGCATCCATTACTAAAAGCCAAGCACAGCCGCTACCGGAGGCCAATTTAACCATCTTTTCAGAAGCCGGGGATAAGTTCTTTCTCATTCTCAATGGAGAGCGCCAAAACAACGAGCCGCAAACAAACTTGCGCGTAGAAGATCTACCTCAGCCCTATTACAACGCACAAATTATTTTCGCAGATAAATCCATCCCATCAATCAGCAAAAATTACCTTGGATTAACGGATGCTAATGGCATTATCCAAGATGTAACCTACAAGATTAAAAAAGACAAAAACAACGGAAAAAGAACGCTTAAATTCTTCTCCATGATTCCTGTGCAACCCAACTACGTAGCACCCAAAAATGTCGTTGTTATGCAATACGGACAAGCCATCCCGGCCGCTACAACCGTTACCCAAACAACAACAACTACGAGCCACGGAAACAACAACAATGCAGGCGTGAATGTAACTATGCCAGGCATGAATGTGAACATTAATGTCAATGACCCTGGTTATAATGCAAATCAAACCACGACAACCACGACAACCACAACATCCGGCACTTTAAGTCATGACAATCATCAGAATGATTATACCAATCATGAATCAGATAACCATTACAAAGGATGCAGGGGTACTATGTCAATGAGTGCGAATGAATTCAGCAACGCCGTTGCAACCATTCACAAACAATCTTTCAGCGATACCAAAGTATCCACTGCAAAAGCGATATGCGAGAGCAACTGCCTAAGCTCCTCACAAATATCCTCTATCTGTAAGGAATTTAGTTTCGAAGATGCTAAACTCGATTTTGCCAAGTATGCTTATGACAAATGCACCGATCCAAAGAATTACTTCAACGTAAACAATGTATTTTCATTCTCCTCAAGCGTTGAAGAACTCAACGAATACATTCGAGGAAAGTAGTACGATACTGGGGATGCTCTTAAAAAAAGTATCCCCTTTTTTTATTGTGGTTTTAGCCAGGTCAGTTGCAGTTTCCAATGACCAATAGTTCGATAGACAGTGGAGTCAATCGCTGGATTGGTGCTCAATCCTTGCAACATAGCATGCAACATCTTTTCTTCCCCTTCCTCGGTTACCAATAGTCGACAGTGCTTATTCGCCTTTATCTTGGGTTCGATTCCTTCAATGTAAGGATACGTCATCGACTTTATCTGCCAAGTAAGCGTTGGCGCCCATTGCCCTAAAACGACATCATCCCCAATATTTGCTGCTTTTATGTAGCCATTGATTGACTGAATCGCATACGTGCGGCGCTGCGTGCTTTGCAGCAAAGTAATTGTATTTAAACCGACAAGAACCGCAATAGGCAGCATAGTCACCAAGCGCCATTTCATAAGCCATCCGCTTGCCGCTACTTCATAGCTAATCAAAGCCAACATCAAACCCATGGGGAAATAGAGCGATAACAAATACCTTGATGGTACATGCAGTATAAATAACTTGTGCCCTTCGAGCAGCAACCAAGATAAAACTAAAAGGAACAGCATGCGATAAGACGGTCTCGTGGTCTTCGCAAAAAACAAACCAAAACCTAGAATTAAAGAAGCGATGAAACATAGCGAATAAAGCTTCGAATTGTGCTCAAAACAGGACACTTGAATAGTATGAATAAGCTCCATGATAACACCTTTAAAATTCAACCTACCATAGGATATAAATCGGCCATCAACTTGAGAAGCAAGCATGTTGTTTAATACATGAAGCTGCGGCTTCAGCCATAAGAAATACAGAAGTATTGAAAAGGCGACCACTATCCCAACATAAAAACCCAAGCGACGAAATGCGCTTGCAAGCGCCCCTTGCAATACACGGCTCCTTACACTCAACAAAAAATAGAGCGGTACAAGCAAAAGCATGTATGCAAATTGAAGTTTAAACAACACGGCGAGCAGCATCACAACTATCCCTAAAACAAAGGATTTAGTTGAATCAACTGACTCCTCCTCGCTTTTCAAGAAACACCCTAAACTCAACCATACACAACAGATTGCAGGCATTTCCGCCAAACTGAAATGAGCGTACTGAAATATAAAATAGTTACTAAAAACAAGAGGAATGGCAAGGATTGTAACCTTTGCAAAATAGTCTCCTAAATAAAAAGCAAGAAACAAGGCAAGGGCCACAAAAAGCAGCACCATCAAGCGTGCATTCAGCATTGATACACCAAACACAGAAAAGCCAACATACTGAAGCAAGGAAAAAAGAGGCGTCTTCAAAGTAGCATCGGACGAGGCCATCGCCCAATCGCCTTGCTGCACATAATCCCTAGCCTGCACGGTATACTGCCCCTCATCAGCCCAAGGACCTCTTGAACCCGTAAGATCAAAGTCCGGATCAGCTTCTAAAAAAGGAATTTGCAAGCAAAGAAATAGAATTGGAAACAGATATTTCAGATACGCAACCCACTTTTTCATTGTATAGAATCAGGATGCTGTTAGTGAGCTAGCATTTCAGCAACGGTGTTGCGCGTGATTGCATGATAGTTGGGCGCCGCTTTCAAAAACACAGCCTGGGCCTGCGCTTTGCCTTCTTTTGACTCCAACATCAATGCATATAGCGGCTTGCAAAATTTTCTGCGGCCGGTGTGTATTAAAAAATGTTCAAGGACCGGAAATGCGGGCTCGTAGCGACTTTCGACGACATGCCTCAACCAGCCAAAAAGCACCTCTGAATTACCGCTCTTTGAGAATCGAAATACCGAATCAAGATCCTTCATTTGCTGCGTGGTTAAGTCCTTCGAAAGGGTACTCAAAAACTTCATCCATTCATAGGTCACAAAGCCTTTAACTTCGAGCTTGGCAGCTGGCGTGCCCGTCATGAATCGCTTTGCCTCAGCCACAGCATGGTCGAAACGCGCGGAACTAAGCTGAGGCGCATTATCTGGAACCCCTGGTCCATATATCCAATCTTGTATCTTGATCGATTTCGCCAAGGCACTATCGCCTTTAATCAGCTCCTGCTGATACTCAGCGATAAACTGTTCTGTTGTAATGGTTTTAAAAGCATGTCGCGCGAAATAGCCTTTCAAAAAAGCATCCCACTGCTCACGACCTACTTTAGATTCAATCAATCGCAATAAAAGGTTTCCTTTTTCATAAGCAATTGACGTAACGCCATCGTCTGGGTCACGACCTTGAAGATTCAATTTCAAGTGCGTGTCGGCACTGGTATCGCCAAGATCTGCAAGATCTTCTTTCAAATCATCGAGGCCAAGCAGCTTCTGCATGTCTGAATACGATGCACCGTAAATGGATTCCATGATTCTGTTCTCAAAATAAACAGTGAACCCTTCGTTGAGCCAGAAGTCGTTCCAAGTAGCATTGGTTGCCAAGTTACCCGACCAGGAATGCGCCAACTCATGCGCCACCAAAGTGGTTAGCGAGCGATCTCCGGCAAGTATTGTTGGCGTACAAAAAGTAAGACACGGATTCTCCATCCCACCAAAAGGGAAGGAAGGCGGCAACACCAAGAGGTCGTAACGCCCCCAGCGATAAGGCCCATATAGTTTTTCAGCGGCTGCAATCATCTTGTGCAAATCGGCGAATTCATAAGCGCAGGTGTCTATACTTACGCGCTCGGCATACACGCCGCAGTTGGCTCCTAATGAACGAAACTCGAGATCACCCACCGCCAAGGCCAGCAAGTAAGAAGGAATTGGGTTCTTCATGCTAAATGAATACACGCTTGAATCGTTCTTCGCTTGCGGATTACTTGCGCTCATCAAAGGCAGCAAACCCGCAGGCACTTTAATGCGGGCATCGTAGGTGAAGCGAATGCCTGGACTGTCTTGGCAAGGCACCCAGGTGCGAGCCAAGATGGCCTGTGATTGGGTGAATAAGAAGGGCTGCTGCTTACCTGCTGTTTGCACCCCATCCAACCACTGCAAAGCAGCAGCATCTGGCGGCGTCGAATAATCAATGCGAACCTGCTTGGCTCCTGCAGCAATTGGCACCGCTAGGGATCTTCCTAGAATAGGAACTGTATCACCGAGCACGAAGTCCACTTTTTTATTATCCACCAGCACTTGCAAAACATTCAAATCACGCGTATCAAAAATGATTTGAGTCGCTTGCTCTTTAACTTCGATATCCCAAAGGGCTGAACCAGTGAGTACCCTGCTCTTGAAATCAACCACAAGGTCGAGGAAGAGATGCTTAACAACGGCTACCTCAGGCTGGGCGAAGGAATGAACATCGGTTGATACAAGAACCGGGCTTTCTTCTGCATGCTTCTTGGGTTGACAGGCGCTACATAATAGGACTACCGGGAGTAGAAACAGGATGGCTTTTTTCACAACAAAAAACAAAATTAATTTTTAACACGGGTTCCGAAATCCATGACTGTATTAAAGCCATATTTAGTATGTGGTTTAATAGCCACACCTGCTTGCATCAAGGTCGTATTTAGCATGTTCTTGCGATGACCAACGCCAGCGATTTTATCGTCGATTAAAAGCTCCACCACGATGGTTATCGGATCATCTGTGCCGTAGTGACAATTCTCTGCCAAGGTGCTGAAGTCTTTATTCAGCTTGCGAAAGCGGTCGTCCGGTTTTTTTCCAGTGGAGGTATTGTGACCCGTTTTCCCGCTACGCCCCATATCGGCTGCATGCACCACCGCTTCATTAAAAAGATCAGCATCAGGCACCAAAGCAGAAAGGCCCATGGCACTTTTTAAATCTGCTTTCAAGGAGCTAACATAGTCCTTGCTATAAGTGCGACTAACCGTGTCTAGATAGTTTTTTAAAATACCAGATGCGAAGAGTTTGCCGTTGTTGCGCGCCATATTCATTAAAAGCAAAACTTGCTTCTCTTGATCGCTCATGAACTTGTTGTCTTTAGCGGTGTTGCACTGAAGCAGCACCTCAGCCGTCCACCCCGGAAAAGATTGCGCCATCAATCCAAAAGGCAGAATAAAAAAGAAAAGCAAAAGCCATTTTTTAGTTTGCATGATATACGACCTCCCCGTTACTAAATGTTTGTAATACGCGAACTTTGGGTATACTGTTACCATCCACTTTCAGGATGTCTTGATCCAACACCACAAGATCAGCAAATTTGCCGGGCTCGATACTTCCCTTTTCCTGTTCTTCAAAGTTAGCAAAAGCAGCCCATCTTGTCATGCCTTTTAATGCTTCCTGACGCGACAAGGCATTTTCAGGCTGAAACCCTTGCTCTGGGTAGTCTTTGGCATCTTTGCGCACCACAGCCGCATAGAAGGTTAAGAGCGGGTTGATCTGCTCCACCGGAAAATCTGTTCCTAGGGCGAGCTTGCCTGTTTGCGACAAAAGTTCTTTGTATGCATACGCACATTTCAAACGTGCTGCACCCAAGCGCTCGCCTGCCCAATACATATCGCTTGTTGCATGCGTTGGCTGAACGGAGGGAATAACCGCATACTTCGCAAATAGCTCAAGATCTTTTTTATCCACCACTTGAGCATGCTCAATGCGCCAGCGCAGATCGTTTTTTCCTAACAAAACATCACCATACACCCGCAGCATTAAACGGTTTGCAGAATCACCGATGCAATGCGTGTTCATTTGAAAATTATGTGCGTATAGATCCACTGCTGCCTTTTTAAAAAAAGCTGTTGAATGCAATAAAAAACCAACGTGACCAGCTTGATCGCTATAAGGAGCAAGCAAACACGCACCACGGGAACCGAGGGCACCATCGGCATATACCTTGAACGAACGTACATTCAGGCGGGGTGTTTTTAGTTTTCCGGTTTTGAAAAAATAATCGGTATTGATTGAATCGTAATTTATCATAGCATAGATTCGCATCTTCAGCAAATCCAACTGTTGCATAGAGTCGATGAGTTGAACGGTGCGATAATCGATACCCGCATCATCGACAGTGGTGAGTCCTGCGGCGAAACACTTTTTTTGCATGCTCAACAGTGCTTCTTTACGGTCTTGCAGAGATGGCTCTGGCACAAACTTAACCATGGCTTCGGCCGCGTTATCAATCAACATACCTGTGGGCTGTTTGTCTTTCAAAACTACCTCGCCACCCTCAAAATTGGTGTTTGCATTAAACCCCGCAAGATCTAGCGCCTTTTGATTTACCAAGGCAGCATGTCCGTCCACGCGCATCAAAAACACAGGCGTGTTGGGAAACAAACTATCCAAAGCTGTTTTGTCAGGATATGCATTGTTTTGCCAATCGTTTTGATCCCATCCCCTGCCGAATATCCAACCCGAAAACGTTTTTGCTTTAGAAGCAATCAAGCGATTTAAAACATCTTGATAACTCTTGGTTCCATAAAGATCGATCTTCTTTAAATCAACTCCTGCTCCATAAAAATGACAGTGGGCATCAATGAATCCAGGATACACGGGCTTGCCCTGCAAGTCGAAAACTCGCGTAGCGTGATAGGCACTCGCGATAGCTTCATTGCTACCAACAGCCACTATTTTCCCATCTTGGATAGCTACGCATTGCGCCATGCTGAAGGTGGAGTCAACCGTATAGATGGTGCCGTTGTATAAAATCAGTTCAACGGCTTTCTTGGAGCTGCAGGAGGTGAAAAAAAGCAGCATCCAGAAGGACGCGATCAGCCATCGACTTTTGCTAAAAACGAAAGTAAACATAGTATTGTATGGTGTATGGTATGTTGGATCTGTTTTGGATTACAAAAATAGGTAAACGAAGCAGGTATTGTGTTGTTGTATAAAAACAAATCCAAGGCGCTTATTTTTGCG
>CANFOZ010000069.1 GCA_947448795.1 Bacteroidota bacterium | reverse complement strand
TGGATGCTGGTAATGCTGGTCATTGTTTTAATTCCCGACGTACCAAGCACAGCATTGTAATAGCTTATGGAAGGACGAAGGGTTTGTGCACCAGCACCGTTCAAAGTGACGGTTCCGCCAACAATAATATAAGTTCCGGTAAATTCTGGTTCTGAGCCTAGTTTGGCTATTTGAAGATCACCCCCCGTTGCACCAAAGCTGCCTGCCCCATTCAATGTGTTTGTTCCGACGTTGAAGGTGCCGTTGAGCATATTCATTAAGTTGGTAACACTGGCAGTGGCTGAGCTAAGAGTTAGTGTGCTGCCGATTTTGTTTACCGCAAGATTATAGAAGGTGGTTGATGTTGCTCCACTAATAGCTTGAGCACCGGTGCCGTTAAAGGTAACCGTGCTAAGACCAGGGGTAAAGGTGGCTGCGGTGTGCACAAAGTCGCCAGTAAGGTACATGCTGCTAGCTGTAGCTGGTAAGGTAACGTTTCCAGCCGTTTGGGTAAAGGTGTTAACATTGATTATGGTAGTACTACCGCCAACGGTGAGGGTATTGCCGGCTTTGTTAACCGTAAGATTGTAGAAATTGTGCGTGGTTGCCGTCCCGTTGATTAATTGTGCAGTCGTGGAGTTGAAGGTAACCGTACCTGTTCCTGGAGTAACGGTACCGCCGTTATTGGTCCAGTTGTTTCCTACAGTAACGTTGGTAGGAAGAGTAACCGTGGAAGCAGAATTAACGATTACGTTGTAAAAAGGTTGAGATGCAGCAGTCCCAGAAATTACCGTAGTTCCTCCAAATTGGGAGTTGCCAGTACCTACGGTATAGGTGCCGTTATTCACAAAGTTTCCCTTGAATAACATAGTACCGGTTCCGATAGTGCTGGTTCCGCCGTTGAGGTTGTATGCACCATTGCAGGTAACGGTTGATCCATTGGCACGGAAGGTAGCTCCTGTTGCTACGGTAAAAGCACCGCCTACAGTGAGGTTGAAGTTGCTTGTGGCATTTGTATGCAATGTGCCAGATAGTATGTTTAAATAGCCACTACAGGTTGTATTCCCTCCCAAGGTCATTGTATTAGCAGCCGCTAAACTTATTTCTAAATTGTTGAAAGTAGAAAACTCAGCTGGGAAGGTGAGCGGATTTCCAGTTACAGTAAAGGTGCCAGTACCACAGATAAAAACATCAGTAGGACTATCGTTAAATAAATTTCCAGCCATGATAAACTTACCACCCAAGGTCATGTCTAGCGTTCCAAATGCAGCGGCTCCAGTACCTCCCATATCAAATGTACCGGTGCAGGTCAATTGTGAACCGGCGTTCATTTTAACCGTGCCAGCGGTAAAATTGGAACTAACGGTGAGGTTGCTGCAAGAATAGGTGCCATCAACAGTCAATGTTGCTCCAGAGCGAATCGTAACATTGTCTGCTGCAGCAAGAGGCACACCAGCACCTCCAATGGCGGAGCAGTTGGTGTTGACGCTTACTGTATAATTTGCAGCAAAAATGTGACTACTTGTTGCGAACATCGCTATCGCGATACAAAGGCAACATCTAAGAATTGTTTTCATGGCGAATGTTTTGAGAAAGCTTGAGTAATGGGGGAAAATTCAAGTATTGTCAAAATTATATATTGATATATTGGGTTTTTTGATTCGTTTGTTAGGTAAAAGTAAGCGCGAAATGAAAAGTATTTTGATAAAATTCGACTAATGCTATGTTAAAAATTGTAAAGCGCTGATTATTAGGGGTCTAAGGTTTTTGTTTTACTGATTATTTTCGACCAAGGTTACAAAATGTGATTCAAATCACATTTTGTAACCGATAAATAATAAATAGAACTATCGGACTATACAATAATTTACAGACGATATAGTGATAAAATATCCTTCGCATGCTGAGTAAATATTCTTGCTTATTGCCAAATAATGTATGTGACATTGTCTCACAAATAAAATTCCCTGCTTAGCCCAAATTTAGCAAGCAGGGAATTGCTGTAAATTAACTAAGCGAGCTTTCGCTTTTGCTTATTTATCGAGAAAAATCTTTTTTGTTTGCAGATGCCCAGCATAAGAAAGATGAACCAGGTAGACCCCATTTGCACTACCCTGTGGTTTGATGTCTAAGTTGTTGTTATAGGCAGCGTATTCTTTTATTGAATATACTTCCTGTCCGAGCATATTGGTGATAGCGATAGTTACAACCTGTTCAGTGGCAAAGTTGAAGTGGCAGTGAATGATCCCGTTAGCTGCATTGATTTGCAGTTCTTCGTTCTGCGTTTGATCCACCAAGCCTGTTGGTGCTTGCTCCACTTGGATTTCGATGCTAAAGCTGCTTTCGCATGTCCCGTTAATGGCGGTTAGTGTTACCGTGTAAGCACCTGCAGTGGTATACTGATGCGCAGCAGTGTTGCCTGTGTATTCAGCACTTCCATCTCCAAAATTCCAACGGTAGCTTGTGGCACCAGTGGATTGGTTTGTGAAAGATACCCATCCACCGTTGCTCAGAAAGAGCAGGTTGCTAGATGCAGTGCATGCAGCCATAATCTCAGCCGGTTGTGTTATCTCAATCGTTTCATGATGACTGCAACCTGCCGCGTCACTAATTGTAAGAGGATAAGTACCTGCAGTCAGGTTATTAATACTCGGAGCTGAACTACTAAGGTTATCCCATTGGATAGTCAAGGTACCGTTTCCTCCCGCCGCATTTAATTGGATGGACCCATTTGCATCCCCGAAACACGTTGGTGAAGCGATAAGCGCATTGGCATCGATTGGGGCAAAGCCTCCTAGCGTAATATCCTCCGATGTTGAAGTGCAGTTTCCTGTGCTGCTTTGAATTAAGAGGGTATAGGAGCCAGAAGGCACATTGGTGATGGAGTCTGCTCCGATTGAATTGGTTGCAGTGTGGATTACATTTCCTGCTGCATCCTGCCAAGTATAGGTCCAAGGGCCATTTGCCTGACCTTGTGCTAATATAGAGCCTGTGTAATCTCCGTTGTTGCAACTTGCATCCGTCACTTGTATGCTTACTGGTGCACCGATGTGCAGGATGAAACGGGTGGTGCTCGTAGTGCTTCCTAACAAGGTAATATCGAAGTTGCTGGTGCTGCGCAGGTCATAGAAACTGCCAGTTACCAAATCTTCAAGGAAAATGCATGCACTGGAAGGAAACCCAGAGAGCGACTCCACAGAAATCTGATAGGCGCCGGATTGTATGCATCTTGCTACCATTGGAATATCGTAGTTTTGATTAAGCTCAGGCATGCTGTTGATCGACATTTCTTCGTTAGCCGAGTTATAGCTTGATAGGCGTGGTGCATTGGTGTTGCCATTCAGTTTGTAGGCATCGTATATAGGGTCGAAGCCGGCAGTTGCGTCAGGGTTAAATCGCAAATCTGCCAAGTCAAAGGAGCCATTGCCACTTAACTTCAATACCATTTTGGGGTAATCAGGTGCACTGGCGTGGCGCAGAAATATAGGATTGTCATCCACTACTTTGTCGCTTTCATGAAAAGTCACGCTGCCTGACCCTGTAGCTTTTACCCAAAAACCTTGGCCAGAAGGAATACTCAGCCCATCTGCTTGCAGATATTCATCGTAGTTAATTCCATTCCAAAGATAGGCGGTGCCAGCTACATTGCTTAACGTGGCGCCCGACCAAAAGATTTCGCACGGATACGGGTTGCTGACCAAATTCCAACCGTCATCTAAACTGTTTCCAGATGCAGTAAAGCTAGTATTAACGACTTTTGTTCCAATGTTAGGTGGGGAAGAAGGGTAGTTGAATAAGATTTCGTTAGCTCCGAGATTGCGAAATCCACCTTGACCAACTGATAAAGCAGTAAGGCAAGTGGTGCAGGGAAATCCAGCATCGATTGTACCGGTGTTTGTTTCATCATAGGCTACTGCAGAGAATACGCTGCCTGCAACAGGAGAGCCCATGATGTGGAAATAATCAGTACCTGCAGACGGTGTAATAGCAGGCACGAGTTTTTGCATGCTGATGTTGCCATTAAATACGGCAGATGCAGGCACTTCAGCTAAGCGTGCAGTACTTGTTATGTCAGACTTGAAAGTGAGTGTGCCTGAATTTGTATAGATTGAGTTTGCTGACAGGGTCATTGTGTTAAACAAGGAAATACTGCCTGTGCTAGTTAGTCCTGCAGTATTAGAGTTGGTAATGTCGTAGTAGGAAGGAATCGCACTTCCGGTAATCGCTTGTGCCGCTGTTCCGTCGAACTCAATGATGGTGGAATTAGTCAAGGCATCACCGGTTGCACCAGAGGTTGTAATATCTCCGCTTATCTTCGTAGTTCCGTAAGGGAATGTTTTTATGCCGCTGCTAGATCCAAAGTTTAGATGGTGGTAGTTGAGTGCTGCAATCGTTTGATTCAAATACGACCCCGTTCCATTGTAACTTACGGTAGTGCTGTTTGTGCGCAGATTTACTGTTGGACTAGCATTTAAAGTCAATGCAGCAGCAATTCCTGTTGTTCCAGCGGCGAGCGTTTTTGTTCCAGCAGTGAAATCGAGGTTGTAGTAATTGATGGCAAGCACACTCTGTGTTCCAGCGCCATCAAAGCTTATGCTTGTTGAATTGGTTGTTGCATTAGCGGTAGCACCTGCTGAGGTGAAATCGCCACTGATTTTAGTAGTTCCGCCCGAGAAGGTTTTAGTTCCTGAGGACCCAATAGATAGGTTTTGGTAATCGAGCGTTTGTATGTTCTGCGCTCCAGTTCCGTTATACGATACAGTGGTGCTGTTTGTGCGCAGATCAACGGTCGGGCTAGAAGTGAGGGTGAAGGTGCCTGCAATACCTGTAGTTCCTGCTGCCACCGTTTTTGTTCCAGCTGTTAGATCGAGGTTGTAATAATTGATGGCAAGCACACTTTGTGTTCCTCCATCATAGCTGATGCTTGTTGAATTAGTGGTTGCATCCGAGCTAGCACCTGCTGAAGTGAAAGCGCCACTGATTTTACTGGTTCCGGTAGCGAATGTTTTAGTTCCGGTTGCTCCGAACGTCAAGTTGTAGTGGTTAAGCGGCTGTATGGTCTGATTAGCATTAGCGCCAGTTCCATCGTAATTCAACGTAGTAGCATTGGTTCGCAAATCGACCGTAGGTGATCCGCTGAGTGTAAAGAGTGCGCCAATTGCAGTTGTGCCTGCCAAAAAGGTCTTGGTGCCAGCATTGAGCTGCAAGGTGAAGTAGTTAAGCGGTTGCACATTTTGAGTTGTTCCGTTATAAACCAAGATGCTGCTGTTCGTGCGCAAATCAACAGTTGGAGTAGAGGTGAGGAGTAAGGCTGCAGCAATGCCGGTGGTTCCAACATTAAAAGTTTTAGTGCCGGAAGTTAGATTGAGGTTGTAGTAGTTGATTGGCCGAACCGTCTGAGAGCCTGCTGCGTTCAGAAGAACAGTGCCTCCAGTTAAGGCGTATGCTCCTGATAATGCTGGTACAGTTGTACCTGTAGTAGCAATACTTAAGGTTCCATTGCTCATGTTGACAGCTGCTGCACCAGTCAGACTATTAGCGCCAACATCAAAAGTGCCTGAACTTATATTGAGCTCGCTACTTACCACACTATTGACACTGGCGGTTAGTGTGCCGCTGCCCGTTTTAAATAATTTAGAAAAGGTGGTCACTGCTGGGCCAGACAAGGTAATTGGGGAAGTAGATGTGAAGTCAACCTTTCCAGTGGCTGTGAAAGTACCTGCTGTTCTTGACCACAAAGGTCCGGTTACAGTTAGCGTGTTGCCATTGTCAATTAAAGTACCTCCCGACTGAATGAAACTCCCCATGGAAATGTTAGTGGCGGCTGTTAACGTAGTGCTTCCTGAGCTAGAATAGGTTAATGTGCCGCCTATGGTGAGAGCTGCATTGCCGGTCATTGTTGCTGTACCAGATAGTGTAAGATTGTTTAGTATGCTAGTAACACCTGCCATAGTTTTCGCTAAGGTATTATCAAGCACCACATTGTAATATGTTTTGCCTGGACGAAGGGTTTGTGTATTGTTTCGATTGAGCGTGACGGTACCGCCTGATAAAGAGTACGTGGTAAAATTCGGAGGCGAGATTCCTGCTTTACTAAATCGAATGTCTCCTCCTGTTGCGACAAAACTAGTTCCTGCTGTAATCGTGAAGCCAACAACATCGTAGATACCTTCAGTCATGGTTAAGACGCCACTGATTGTGCAGTTGGAATTTTGCGTAAGCGTGGTGCCCGCAGTCTTATTGACTTCAATGTTGTTGAAGGTTACTGCCGCGCCAGGTAAGGTTTGCGCTCCACCTCCATTGAAGGTGATTTTGCCGGTACCGGGAGTGAATGTGCCTGCAGTATAAGCAAAATTACCTGTTAAGTTGATGTTGGCGCAGGCCGTAAAGCCGCCTAAAGTAAGGGTGAGGGTGTTCGCGTTAAGGGTGGTGGTCGAACCGGCAAAGGTGAGTGTTCCTGCCGTTTTGTTGACGGTTAGGTTGTAAAACGTTTGCGACGCTGCTGTACCTCCAATGGATTGCGCCGCTCCTAAGGTGAAGGCAACAAGACCTGTTCCGGGTACCACATTACCTCCGTTGTTAATCCAGTTGCTTGTCACTGTTACAGAAGCAGGTAGGGTTAATGTTGAACCGGCATTTACTTGCACTATATTGAATGGAAAAGGTGTTGTTGTACCGCTAAGTGTTGTAGTTCCTCCGAAGGTGGTCGTTCCTGTACCAACGGTGTAGGTGCCGTTATTAACGAAATTGCCCTTGATGGTGATGTTGCCGGTACCTGTGGTGTATGTGCCGTTTAGATTAAAGGCTCCGTTGCAGGTGATAGCGCTGTTGTTGGATATAAATGTTGCAAGGGCAGCAACTGTGAAGGTGGTTCCTACAGATAAAGTCCAATTACTTGCAGCATTTGTGTGCAATGTGCCCGTCAATACATTTACGGAGCCATTGCAAATGGTGTTTGCACCCAGGTTGATGGTTCCAGCGCTATTGGCTTCTAAGTTATTATAGGTAGTAAATGCAGTAGGTAATGTCATCGCTGCCGCGATGTTTATGGTTCCTAATCCTGGGGTAAGTGTTGCCCATGCAGCGTTTGCTATACCGAAAGAGGAAGTGTTTGCCATAATCAGTTTCCCTCCGCTGGTCATATTGATGGTTCCCTTGCATACAGCTGATGCGCCAACCGTAAAAACACCACGAACGGTTAACTGCGATCCGTTATTGAAAGCTAGGGTTCCGTTTCCGGCGGGAGCAGCAGTAGAGCCTAAGGTTAGGGTGGTGCAGGAATACGTTCCGTCTACAGTCAGCGTGGCGCCATTTTTAATCGTTACAACATCAGCAGCAGCCAGCGGCACACCAGCTCCGCCGATGGTGGAGCAGAGTGTGGCTGTTGTGATAGTATAGGTCGCAGCTGAAACCGTATGACTAGCGGCTACGAATAAAATCAACGCAAGGATGGAGTGAATGATTTTGTTTCTCAAGGCAGAAAATATTGGAAATCTATAATGTAACATCGTAAGAAAAAAACTACTTAAAGCGAATGGATCGCAAAGGATTTAGCTTAACAATTACTGCTGTTGGCAGGATAATCATTAAAAACAAAGTAAATATAGTCAATATATTAAGAAAAGTCAAGTTTTGCAGTGAGAAATTGATGGGTACTTCGGATAAATAATACGATGTTTGATCTAACTTCATGATTCCCAAGTATTTCTGTGTCAAACAAAGTCCGATTCCTAATGCATTTCCAGCAAGCAATCCGATTCCTAAAAGATAGGTTGCGATATAAACGAATACTTTACGGATACTTTTATCAGATGCGCCTTGGGTTTTTAAAATGCCTATAGTTCCAATTCTTTCTAAAATCAGAATCAGAATAGCAGATACCATGTTCATGGCGCAGACCATGACGATAAGCACGATGATGATGAGTGCGTTCAGGTCTTGTAAGCCAAGCCAATCGAAAAGCTGAGGGTGTAGTTCCTTTATTGTTTTGGCTTGAAGGTCGAAGCCGATGCTGCTATTAAGTGTTTGTGCGGTCGTATTCAAGTCATCAAAATCATTTAAATAAACCTCCACGCCAGCTACCTCCGTGCTTTTCCAATCGTTTAGTTTTTGAATATGCCCGATGTCGCAAAGCAAGAAGGTTTTATCCATTTCTTCCATTCCCGAATCGAAGATACCAGCGATATGAAGCTTTCGAGCTCTAGGCGGTTGTTGGATAAAATAGACATACAGATTATCGCCGCATTTCAAGCGGAGCTTGTCGGCAGTATGCTTGGAGATAACGGCTTCGTTGGAGGTTTGTGTATCGCGCACATCAAAGTGCTTTCCAGCAACCATGTATCGATTAAAGAAAGACCAATCGAAATCGGCACCGATGCCTTTTAATACGATGCCTTCTATCTCACTGTCTGTTTTGATGATGCCTGCCTTTGTTGCGAACACCTGGGCGTGTTTCACGTTTTCCTGCCTTCGAACCTGAGCCGCAATAGCACCGTCCATGGGTTTCTTCTCGAAGGAGGAGTTGTCGTCGAGGTTCGAGATTTGAATTTGCCCGCTAAATCCAACGAGTTTGTTGCGTACTTCTTTCTGAAAGCCGGTTACAATACAAACGGCCAGAATCATTACACACATGCCCACTGCAACAGCGCCAATGGCCACCTTTATAATAGGGCCGGTAACAGGACCCGTTTGGGATTGGCCTGAAATAATGCGTCGCGCGATGAGCAGTTCGAAATTCATGTTTGTTTTCGCTTGTTAATAAAGGGATTCAGGTCTTTCTTTATTTGTAGTTTTGTGGAAAATAATTTTCCATGAACAAAATCGGATCCTTTGTCTTTATTCTTTTACTAAGCTGCTCCTTTGCTGTTTTTGCAGGCGGCAAAGATACGGTTATCGTTTTGAAAGAGTCTTTGTTTCACGATAAAACCGATGTCGACCTCACCGTTGGTGCTGGTCGCATGGATCTGTATCTTTCAAGCTTGAAGGATAAATCGGTAGCTATCGTTGGCAATCAAACCTCGGTAGTAGGCAAAAGCCATTTGGTTGATACTTTGTTGCGATTGGGTGTACATGTAAAAACCGTATTTGCACCCGAGCATGGTTTTCGTGGAACAGCAGATGCTGGCGAACATGTTGACAATGGCAAGGATCAGAAAACGGGATTGCCACTCATATCGCTTTATGGCGAGCACCTAAAACCAAGTAAAGAGGACCTAAGCGGCATCGATGTTGTGATCTTTGATATACAAGATGTTGGTGCGCGATTCTATACGTATATATCTACCCTGCATTATGTGATGGAGGCCTGCGCTGAGAATGGCAAGCAACTGATCGTTTTAGATCGTCCAAATCCGAATGGTTTTTATGTAGATGGCCCCATCCTTGAAAGCGCATTTTCTTCGTTTGTGGGACTTGATCCCTTGCCCATTGTGCATGGATTAACCGTTGGAGAATATGCCGGCATGGTGAATGGCGAACATTGGTTAAAAGGAGGTCTGCAATGTAAATTGCAGGTTGTTCCTGTTAAAAATTATTCACATAAAGACCTCTATCAGTTGCCTGTAAAGCCTTCGCCAAACTTGCCCAACATGACCTCTGTCTATCTCTATCCAACGCTTTGTCTTTTTGAAGGCACGGTAGTTAGTGTTGGGCGTGGCACGGAGCATCCTTTTCAGGTGATTGGTTTTCCAGGAGTCAAAAGCAGTACGTATGAGTTTACTCCGAAATCGATGCCAGGAGCTACTGCTCCAATGTATGTAGGTCAATTGTGCAAAGGCTATGACATCGGTCGTTTTGGCGAGATGTATATTAAAAACGCACGCAGTCTCTATCTCTTTTGGTTAAAAGGGATGTATGCGCAAGCCCCTGATAAAGCGAAATTCTTCACTGATTTTTTTACAAAGCTTGCCGGTACAGAAAGTCTGAAAGCACAGCTTATAGCGGGTGCTAGCGAAGAGCGTATTAGTAAGAGCTGGAAGGCCGGTTTGGATCAGTATAAATTGATGCGTAAAAAATACTTGCTTTATGAAGACTTCGAATAGTTCGTCGCCCATGCAGATCGAGGTATGGTCGGATATCTTGTGCCCCTTTTGTTACATTGGAAAGCGCAAGCTTGAACTAGCTCTTGAGGAGTTGGGTTTAAGCGATAGCGCTCAAGTAGAATGGAAAAGTTTTCAGCTAAATCCAGACCTTGTAGGTGATGCTACGAAGAGCATTCATCAATACCTTGCGGAGGTGAAGGGATGGTCGATAGAGCAGTCGCGTGAGATGAACCAGCGCGTTAGCGAAATTGCGTCCTCCGTTGGCCTTACATTTAAATTAGATAGCTCCAAGCTAGCCAACTCACTGGATGCGCATCGCTTGTTGCATCTAGCGCGAGTTGAGGGCAAGCAGGATGCGGTTTCTCAGGCTTTGTTTATGGCCTACTTCTCCGAAAGCAAGGACATCGCTGATCGATCAACTTTAAAAGCCATAGGTTTGTCTGCAGGAATTGCTGCTCAGCAATTAGATGCTCTATTCTCTAGTGCAATGTATCAAGAGGCCGTTCTCGCCGATCAGCAAGAAGCCGCAGAACTTGGTGTGCGCGGGGTTCCGTATTTCGTCTTCAATCGACAATATGCTGTTTCCGGCGCCCAAGAGGTTGCGGTGTTTAAGCAGGTGTTGGAAAAAGTCCAGCAGCAGTAAGCTTAGTCATCTATTTTTATTGACACTGAGTCGGAGTCCAAGCGGCTGTTGAGTTTTTCAAGTAATTCAATTTGAATTTTTTGAATTTCCATGAGGTTTTTAAGCTGTTCAGCCATAAGCAGGTCAATCTTCTGATGCAGGTTTCTAATTTCGATCTCTGCTTTCAAATTGATGAGGTAGTCGTTCTCCGCGCGTTTTCGATCTTTCTCTTCTTGCCGGTTTTGCGACATCATGATGACAGGAGCTTGAAGTGCCGCAAGGCATGAAAGCACGAGGTTAAGTAAAATGAAAGGGTAGGGATCGAATGTGTTTCGGAGCAGTTGAAATGCGTTTATACAAATCCAAACCACAATAATGAGTCCGAAGGTGATAATGAATTTCCAGCTTCCACCAAAGGATGCTACTTTGTCGGCGATGCGCGTGCCAAAAGTGGAGTGTTCTTCTGATGGCTCCGACAGTTTACTAGTTAGAAGGTCTTCTTCGCGTAAGGCATCGGCTACGATATCGTTTAGTTTTTTGAGCTGCGCATCTTCAGTATCTAGCAACTGCTTCAAGTATTCATTTTTCTGCGTTGGCATTTTTTGATTGGTTTTTAAAGAGTACGACCAGGATAAACACGAAGGGCTTCTTCGAGGCATTTAACAGCATTTTTCAGGTCTTCTTTTTTCAAGACATACGCCAATCGAACTTGCTTTTGACCTTCGCCAGGAGTTGAATAAAATCCAGAGGCCGGAGCAAGCATGACGGTTTGGTTTTCGAATTGAAATCCTTCTAGTAACCATTGACAGAAGGTATCTGCATTATCGATAGGGAGGGATGCAATCGCATAAAAAGCCCCGCTTGGTTTTGGGCAAAAGACACCGTCGATTTTGTTAAGCGCATCAATAAGAAAATCGCGTCTTTCCACGTATTCTTTTTTTACTTCCACGAAATAGGATTCGGGTGTATCGATAGCTGCTTCTGCCCCGACCTGTCCGAAGGTTGGCGGGCTAAGGCGTGCTTGGCCGAACTTCAGCGCCGCGCTCATGATGGCCGGATTTTTTGAGATAAGAGCGCCTATTCGGGCACCGCAGGCGCTGTATCGTTTGGAGATCGAGTCGAGTAAAATGGCATGGTTCTCCAGGCCATCCAGGTGCATCACCGAAACATACTCTTTACCGTCGTAACAGAATTCGCGATAAACCTCATCAGACAATAGAAAGAGGTCGTGTTTCAGTGCGAGTTCTTTGAGGAGTTCTAATTCTTGTCGTGTGTACAGATAACCTGTTGGATTGCCTGGGTTGCAGATTAGAATCGCTTTTGTTTTATGTCCGATTACTTTTTCGAATTCGCTGATAGGGGGAAGCGCGAAACCCGATTCAATGGTTGATTTTACGGGTTTTACAACAACATCGGCCATGCAGGTGAAGCCGTTGTAATTGGCGTAAAACGGTTCGGTGACAATGATTTCATCACCCGGATTCATGCAGCACATGATAGCAATAGCGATCGCTTCGGAGCCACCGGTAGTGATCATGATTTGGTTGTGATCCACTTCGATTTTGTAGCGGTGGTAGTATTCAGCGAGTTTGCGACGATACGACTCGATGCCAGCCGAATGGGAGTATTCCACTACTTTAGGCGAGAAGTTACGAATGGCCTGCATCATGGTCTGGGGTGTTTCAATATCCGGTTGACCGATGTTGAGATGATAAATTTTAACACCGCGTTTTTTTGCAGCTTCGGCGAAAGGCACGAGTTTGCGAATAGGCGATGCCGGCATGTGTAGGGCTTTGTTGGATATTTTTGGCATGGTCAGTATTTAAAAAAAATAGCCTCATCTTTTGGATGAGGCTATAAAATTAGGCAAAGAAAATCAGATGCCTTAATGTTTGTTGATAGCTTACTGTTTTTTAGCAGGAACAGCTTCTATTTTAACAGGACTTGGGTTTGTGCTTGCAGGTGTAGCAGCAGGCATTTCAACATTTCCTTTGATGTGGAGAACCAGTGGAGATGTTTTTGCGTTCGAATTGATGGTAACAGTTTTGTCTTGTGAACCTGATTTACCAGCTGAGTTAAAAGTTACTTTGATAACAGCACTTGCACCTGGTTTAATCGGGTCTTTCGGCCAATCAGGAACTGTGCATCCGCAAGAACCAGATGCATTGGAGATGATCAAAGGTTCTTTACCAGAGTTAACGAATTTGAATTCGTGGTTAACGACTTCGCCTTGCTTAATGCTACCGTAGTTGAATTCCAGTGCTTCGAATTTGAATTCAGCTGCATTTGGATTTACCGGAGTTACCACAGGCGCTGTTGCTTGTACAGGAGTAACTGCAGGTTTTGCTTCGATTTTTTTGTCTTGCGCGTTTACACCTGCTGTTGCAAGTAGAACGCAAGCAATGGCTAAAATTGAGTTGGTTTTCATAATGATTAGTGTTTAGATTGATAAAAAATAATTACGGATTAACGGTTTGGATTGGCAAAAGGCGTAGCACCATCATCCGCTTTTCGAAGCGGCATGGTTTCCTCTTTAACGGCCTCTAGAACGATTCCTTTAATGGAGAGCACGGTGCTTGGTGTTTTGGTATTGGTGGTAACGGTTACTGTTTTAGTGAAAGCGCCCGTGCGTTTGGTGTCGTAACTAACTTTGATAGCAGAAGAGGCACCCGGTTTAATTGGTTCTTTTGGCCATTCAGGAACTGTGCAACCGCAAGATCCGTGTGCTTCGGTAATTAATAGCGGTTCTTTACCGGTGTTGGTGAATTTGAATTCAAAGATTCCGTTAGCGCCATTTTTTATTGTGCCGTAATCGTGATCGAGGCTTTCAAATTTTATTTCAGCAAGACTTGGTTTTTGATCACCACCTTGCGCAACGGCTGGCGTGTTTTGTGCTTGGCTTATTAAAGTGGCCGCAGCAAGAAGGACAGTGAAGGCGAGTATCTTTTTCATGTTTTGGAAGGATTCGAAATCAACAGTAACGATGCGAAAATAGTATTTTAATAGTGAAGAAAAGATGAATGGTTGTTTTTAATCAATGATCGGGCCGCAAATTTAAGTATTATATAAGTTTTATTAACACGCACTTTAAAAATTGTTGATAATTCAAATTATTTGTTTAACTTTGCACAAAATTCGGATTCGGCTTTTATTCTGCCAGTATGAATCTTCTCCACTGCCCAGCAGTATAATCTCATCTTTTCTGAATTTTACATGACGAGCACCACCCTAAGTATAGG
>CANFOZ010000068.1 GCA_947448795.1 Bacteroidota bacterium | reverse complement strand
GATGGCGATGCTGATGATGAGCATGCCCTTGTCGCTGATTACAGGAACAGCGTGCGAGGTGAGGTTTTTAAAAGCCACGAATTCGTTGACGGTGATCTTTTGGCCAAGCAAGGTGGCTGTGTTCTGCACATCTTGCATTGGCACACCCATGGCCCACGTCATTGGATAAAATAGTTTTCCGAAGATAAAATCCAATGTGAGTCCTGTGTAAATGTGACCCAAAATCCAGTTCACCATAGCAATGAGGGCTATGAATCCGATCAGCATAGCAATCACATTCATGGCAATTTTAAAGCCATCGGACGCACCGTGACTGATTGCATCTACGAGGTTGGTATAGCCGCTTTTCACATCGAGCTTTACCTTGCCCATGGTTTGAGATTCTTCCGTTTCAGGAAATACGATTTTGGATATTACCAGAGCACCAGGCGCAGCCATGAGACTTGCGGCAATAAGGTATTCTGCTTTTGCGCCCATGTTGGCATACACAATAAGAATTCCACCAGCAATACACGCTAAACTACCACTCATCGAAGCAAGCAACTCGCTTTTGGTCATCCCCGCAAGGTACGGGCGAATCATCACTTGCGCCTCAACCTGTCCAACGAAGGCACTCGCAACGTTGCTGAGGGCCTCAGCACCGCTAACACGCATGATGAAATTCATGGCACGAGCAATCACAGAAACGATGCGTTGCATGATACCAAAATAATAAAATATCGCCACCAGGATACAAACTAATATGATGGTAGAGGTGATGTTAAATGCGAAGACGAAGACATGTGGTGTGGAATAGTTGACCACCTCGCCTTTATAATCTACAGCAGAAATACCACCGTATACAAAGTCGGCGCCTTGCTTAGCAAACATTTCAATTTTTTGCATCCCTTTACCAAGCAGCTGAAAAAAGCGGGTAACCGGGGGAACTTTTAGTACGAGTATCGCAATAAGCACCTGCAAGGCCAGCCCAGAAAGGACTAGGCGATAGTTGATGGCTTTGCGGTTGTTTGAAAAGAGGAAAGCGATACCGAGAATCACTGCTAATCCAATAAAGCCGGTAAATCTTTCCATATTCTTAAGAAGCTTTGCGTTTTGTTATTTCGTCGCGTATGGCGGAGGCAAGTTCATAATCCTCACCATCAATAGCTTGATTGAGCAGTTCATGCAGCTGCTCCTCGGTGGAACGGGAGAAGTCGCGAGAACGCGGGGCATTTTCTTCCTCGTGCGCATCATCGTCATTCGCGTTGATGTGTTCTTCAATCTCAGAAACGCTTCGGTCTTTATCTTCTAGGGTAGAAGCCGCTTCGCTTAAGATGTTTTCGTAGGTATAGACAGGGCAACCAAAGCGCACTGCAAGGGCTATAGCATCGGATGTACGCGCGTCAATCTCCTCGTTGGCGAGCCCGTTGGTGGTGATCAGCTTAGAGAAGAAGATACCATCTTGCAAACTGTAGATGAGCACTTCCAAAACATCGATTTGATAGGTCGTTGCAATGGTTTTTAAAAGATCGTGGGTATACGGGCGACTAGGAATCATTTTTTCCATAGCCATGGCAATTGCCTGTGCTTCAAAGACGCCAATAATAATAGGCAGTCTACGCAAACCATCTTCATCGCCGAGCACGAGCACATAGGTACCGGCCTGCGACTGGTTGTAGCTCATTCCAACAATTTCCAACTTGATTTTTTTCATCGCTTGTTTACTACGGCCGTTTTACGAAAATAAAAAAAAATTACTGAATAATCAATTCTGACCTGCTTTGAATGCTTTCAACGCTTCGGTCAGTTTCGGGAGCACTTCAAAGAGGTCGCCTACGATACCATAATCGGCCGCTTTAAAGAAGGGCGCTTCAGGATCCTTGTTCACAACCACGATCACCTTGGATGAGTTAATACCCGCCAAGTGTTGGATTGCACCGGATATACCAAATGCAAAATAGAGGTTTGGGGCAATGGCTTTTCCAGTTTGTCCAACATGTTCATGATGGGGTCTCCAGCCGCTGTCAGAAACAGGTTTAGAGCAGGCAGTGGCAGCGCCAATGGCGGTTGCAAAATTTTCCAGGATACCCCAATTTTCAGGGCCTTTGAGTCCACGACCACCAGACACAACGATGTCTGCTTCAGCAACACTGAGTGTATTCGTGGATTTGGCTATTTCTTTAGACACCATGCGAAAATCGCCTTCAGGCAGTTGCGGCGCAAAAGCGCTAACGGTTGCTGCGGCAGGGTTTTTTATCAAGGAGAAAGAATTGACAGACACGGTAAGTATGCGCACCTCGGAATTGACTTGCACATCGGCAAACGCTTTTCCAGAGAATACTTTTTTACGCACCACGAAAGGGCCGTCGGTTGCTGGTAATGCAACAACGCCTACCACGAGGCCAGCCTTCAGTTTAACGGACAGCATGGGAGCCACCGCTTTACCTTCGAGGGTCGACGACAGGATAACGACTTTCGCCTGTTCGGCAGAAGCGGCCTGCGCAAGAGCAGAAGCAAAGGCGCTGCTGTTAAAACCATTTAAGCGTGCATCTGAGGCATGCAACACTTTTGCAGCACCGTATTCACCGAGGTTTTTTAGAGCATCATCAGACACCTCACCAAGAACCAGTGCGGTGAGCGAGGTACCCATTTTTGTGGCTAAAGCAAAGCCATAAGAGATGGCTTCGTATGTAGATTTTGGGAATTTACCGTCCCCGTTTTCAGCAAAAACTAATACAGACATGAGGCTATGTTGTTTGGTTTAATTTAGATGACTTTGGCTTCGTTGTGCAACAGCTCGATGAGGAGCGCCGGGTTGTCGGCAGGTACCATTTTACAGGCGGCTTTAGCAGGCGGCATTTCGTAGCTGATCACCGCAGTGAGCGCATCTGCAGCAGCGGGTTCTAGCACCTGCAGCGGTTTGGTACGCGCCGACATGATGCCGCGCATGTTTGGAATGCGGGGTTCTGCCATCCCTTTCTGAGCCGAAGCAACTAAGGGCAGGGTTGATTCCAAGATTTCTTTTCCACCTTCGATCTCGCGATCGAGCGTCACTTTCTCGCCTTCCACAACAAGGCGTGAAGCCATGCCAACAAAAGGAACATCCAGCATAGCAGCGATCATGCTACCCACCTCTGAGCCGTTGTAATCGATGGATTCTTTACCTGCAAGCACCAATTCATAGCCGTTCTTTTTTGCAACATCTGCTATCTGCGCTGCCACAAAGTAGGCATCGGTAGCGTCGGCATTCACGCGAATGGCATCATCGGCGCCAATGGCTAGTGCTTTACGCAAGTTGGCTTCGGTGTCGGGCTTACCAACGGTGATCGCCGTTACGGAGCCACCGAGCGTTTCTTTCAATTCGAGGGCGCGGGTGAGCGCAATTTCATCGTAGGGATTGATGATAAACTGCACGCCGGCAGCATTGAATGCATTGCCAGTGAAGGAAATGCGTGTGGTCGTGTCAGGGACCTGCGTGATACAGACGAGTATTTTCATAAGGTTCGAATGTTTACTTAGGGGGTATTAAAAAGGACTGCAAAATTAGTCATTGGGCACCAATAAAAAAAGTGCCTACTAAATTAGCAATAAACAGGAATATAAAAACTACTATTTGGTGTTGAATTCCTGCGAAAGTTGCTCCATATTGAGGTTCAATCGATCGTAACGATGCAATATCTTGCCATCTTCAACCAAAAAAACCGCAGGCACCTTACCACCGATGACACGCATAAAATCAGGGCTGTTGTGAAAGACATAGGGCATGCTAAAATCCGTCTCGGCGCTGAACGTCTTCACTTGGGAGCTATCTCCATAAAAAAACACATAGCCAGGAAACAGGGGGTTTACCTTTCTGAACACGGATAATTTTCGGGCTAATACTTTGCAATGAGGACAGGTGACACTAAAGAAGCAAAGAAGCTTCTTGCCTTCGTTGAGCTTTGCATCGGTACCATCCGAGAACCGGTGCGGCAACATATTAAAGTCAATCGTTCCTGTTTCGTATTTAGGATTGTAGTTGCGCAGGAAATATGCATCAGGCATATTAAGAACGAAGATGGTGGTACCCGTTGCAACAAACAAAAGCAGCGCAATCCAAACCTTGCGGAAGGCGAGAAAAGGTGTTTTCGAGAAAAAAAACAGGCCTGCTGTGACAAGTATCAAAAGGATGTTTTTACCGATGGATGCCAAAGGGGACAGTTCGAGGTAGGCGCCGAAACAGCCGCAACTAGCCTCGTTTCCTTCACGAACAAACAAAAGGACAAGATACACGGTGAAAGCAAGCAACATAGCGGCCGTAACAGGCAAACTAAAGGACCGCAAGCGGAAACCACTTATTAATGCAATACCAAGAAAAGCCTCGAGAACAATGATAAAGCGGGCAAAATAAGGAGCAAGTCCCCAACCAACAAGACCGTGCTCAATGAGTGTGTATTCAAAGGGCTCGATCGGATACAACTTGGACAGTGCCGAGAATACAAAGAAGGCGCCTAAAAAGATGCGCAGCACAAGCCACAGGTATTTCATTTTGGTTGTAGGTTAAAAAAAAACCATCCGTAAGGTACGGATGGTTTTTTCAATGGCTTAAAACGATTACTGGATAGAGCAAGAGCCGCTACCAAGAGCCCATAGTGCGTTGTAGGTATCGCAAGCTGAGGTTGCATCTTTTTTCTTCATGTCCTTCAAAGTAATTGTCTGAGAAGTTGTGCTGTCTTTACAAACACAATCGTAATCTTTTTTGCAAGAAGTCAGTGTAGCGCTCATAAAAGCTACTGCTCCGAGGATCAGGGTGATTTTTTTCATTTGATTTTGGTTTTTTGGTTGGTTAATACGGATGCAAAAAAACGACAATTTTTTGAAATACCCAAAAGCACAAAAAATTTTTTGCATAATATGACAATAGGCAAGAATGCTTACTTTTGTGCCGAACAAAACCACAACCATGAGAGAGATTCAATTCCGTGAAGCCTTACGTGAAGCCCTGAGCGAAGAGATGAGAAGGGATGAAAACGTGTTTCTAATGGGCGAAGAAGTAGCCCAATACGACGGTGCTTATAAAGTGAGTCAGGGTATGTTGGCCGAATTTGGCGAGAAGCGTGTGATTGACACTCCCATTGCCGAGCTTGGATTTGCAGGCATTGGTGTTGGAGCAACCATGAATGGCCTTCGTCCTGTGGTTGAGTTCATGACCTTCAACTTCTCTTTGGTAGCGATAGATCAGGTGATCAACTCAGCCGCTAAGATGATGTCGATGTCGGGCGGACAGTTTCCTATGCCTATCGTTTTCCGAGGGCCAACAGGTTCAGCCGGTCAACTCTCCTCACAACATTCACAGGCTTTTGAATCGTGGTATGCCAATTGCCCAGGATTAAAAGTCATTGTACCCTCCAATCCAGCCGATGCCAAAGGATTATTAAAGTCTGCCATCCGCGATAACGATCCGGTTATCTTTATGGAAAGCGAGCAGATGTATGGCGACAAAGGCATGGTTCCGGATGGCGAATATCTTATTCCAATCGGTGTTGCCGACATCAAGCGTCGTGGTACTGACATTACGATCGTGTCTTTCGGAAAAATCATCAAAGCCGCATACAAGGCCGCAGACGAGTTAGCCAAAGAAGGCATCAATGCGGAGATTATTGATCTGCGATCCGTTCGACCTATCGACTATAAAACAGTGATTGAATCCGTTAAGCGCACCAACCGCTTGGTGATCGTTGAAGAAGCGTGGCCACTGGCTTCCATCTCCAGCGAGATCACGTACATGGTTCAGAAACATGCCTTCGATTACCTCGATGCGCCGATTCACCGCGTAACCTCGGCTGATGTGCCACTGCCTTACGCACCAACCCTCATCGAAGCTTCTTTGCCAAACGCCGAGCGCGTTATTAAAGCGGTGAAGCAAGTTATGTATGTTGGCGCTTAAGACGCGCTCGCCGTTTCCTCAAGCACTTTCAAAACAGCTCTTTTTTGGCTGCAGAAGCGGCTATTTTTCGGCCTTATAGAATCTGCTTTTGATTAAGCGACTGACAATTGTTAAGTCGTATATCGAATTTAGGAATGAAATAACTAATTTCGCGGAAGCAACTAGGCGATATGGATTACACGTTCAGAGAAATAGAAAAGAAGTGGCAGAAACAGTGGGCAAAAGACAAGGTCTTTCGCCCGTCTGACGATCGTTCCAAGCCTAAGTTCTATGTCTTGGACATGTTTCCTTACCCTTCCGGCAGCGGACTTCATGTGGGTCATCCCTTGGGTTACATCGCCTCAGACATCATCTCACGATACAAAAGACTCAAGGGTTTTAATGTGCTGCATCCGATGGGCTACGATGCATTTGGGTTGCCAGCTGAACAGTATGCTGTTCAAACCGGCCAGCACCCAGCCGTAACCACCGAACAAAATATCAAGCGTTACCGGGAGCAGCTCGACAACATGGGCTTTTCTTTCGATTGGGACCGCGAGGTACGCACATCAGATCCTTCCTTCTACCGCTGGACCCAATGGATCTTTATTCAACTTTACAACAGTTGGTATAATCCAGAAAGTGACAAGGCAGAGCCCATCAGCACCCTTTTGCCGCAGCTTGAGAAGCCTCTCGAGGGCATCCCTTTTAGTGCGATGAGCGAACAAGAGCAGTCGGCCTTACTTATGAATTATCGTTTGGCATACTTATCCGAGACTATGGTTAACTGGTGCCCAGGATTAGGCACGGTGTTGGCCAACGAAGAGGTTAAGGACGGTATCTCCGAGCGTGGTGGCTATCCTGTAGAACGCAAATTGATGAAGCAGTGGTCGCTGCGAATCACAGCTTATGCAGAGCGACTTCTGCAAGGACTTGAGGTTATTGATTGGAGCGAATCCATCAAAGAGGCGCAGCGCAATTGGATTGCAAAATCCGTTGGCGCCACTTTTGCCTTCTATACAAATCACCCAGAACCAAAGCAGATACAGGTTTTTTCAACGCGGCCTGACACGCTCTTTGGATGCAGCTTTCTGGTGCTGTCGCCCGAGCATCCGCTCGTTGCTGAGCTCACCACAGCAGCCCAACAAACAGAAGTACAAGTTTATATAGACCGCACAAAAAAACGCACCGAACGCGAACGCATGGCCGACACCAAAACGGTGAGCGGTGCCTTCACGGGCGGCTTCGCCGTGCATCCGTTCAACGGAAAAAACATCCCAGTTTGGATCTCCGATTATGTGCTTGCGGGCTATGGCACAGGAGCTATCATGGCTGTACCAGCCCACGATGCACGAGATTTTGCATTCGCAAAGAAATTTGCTTTGCCAATCGTGCAAGTTGTGGCAGGCGGTGACCTTGAGAAAGAGGCCTTTGAATCGAAAGAAGGCACGCTCATCAACTCCGACTTTTTAGATGGTTTATCGGTGAAAGAAGCCACGCAATTGGCCATCTCAAAAATTGAAGAGAAAGGCATGGGCAAGGGCACGGTGAACTACCGCCTGCGCGATGCTATCTTCAGTCGCCAACGCTACTGGGGCGAACCTTTTCCTGTGTTTTACAAAGACGGACAACCGTATATGGTGGATGAAAAGGAACTTCCTGTTCAGCTTCCATCCATCGACAAATACCTACCTACCGAGAAAGGCGAACCGCCTTTGGCAAGAGCCACAAATTGGACTACCCGCGCTGGCTTCACGCCCGACTACAACACCATGCCAGGCTGGGCTGGATCGTCTTGGTACTTCCTGCGCTACATGGATCCGCAGAACGAAAAAACCTTTGTGTCTCGCGAAGCGGCTGACTATTGGCAACAAGTAGATCTGTATATTGGTGGCGCTGAACATGCAACAGGCCACTTGCTATATTTTCGATTCTGGACCAAGTTTTTACACGATCTTGGCTACATCAGCATTGACGAACCCGCAAAGAAGCTTGTAAACCAAGGCATGATTTTGGGACGCTCGCTTTTTCTATGGCAGGGCTTTTATGAGAACACGGCAGACTCCAATGAAACAACGCTGCGTATTTGCTCAGCAGGTAAGATACCGGAAGAATTCAGCGAGAATGGAAAAAGCTACAAGAACATCGGCAAGATGCATTACCGCATCATGATTCAGTTTGCCGATGCACGCGACCGGCTTAGCCGGAGCAACTTTAGCGAACTCATGAAGCACGAAACCATCTTCAACGATGTCGATTTGGATTGCCATGTTCGTTGGGAGAAAGACGATGCCGGGGTTGAATTTATACAGCTGACACCAGAAGTGGAAAAGATGTCGAAGTCCAAATTCAATGTGGTGAACCCGGATGACATCATTGACAAATACGGTGCCGACACGCTTCGTATGTATGAAATGTTCCTCGGACCACTCGATCAGCACAAGCCTTGGAACACCAACGGCATCGAAGGTGTGAGTAAATTTCTGCGTAAATTCTGGAACCTCTTTCACCAAGGTGGTGGAGAAAAAAGTTTTCTTGTTTCAGACGAAGCACCAAGCAAGGGCGAGTTGAAAATTCTCCATAAAATGATTCGCAAAGCGGAAGAAGACATGGAGAAATTTGCCTTCAACACCACCGTGAGTGCCTTCATGATTACTGTAAATGAGCTTGCTGACTTAAAGTGCAACAAACGCGCCATTTTAGAACCGCTTTGTATCGTGTTGGAGCCCTTAGCGCCGCACATCACAGAAGAACTTTGGCACGAACTGGGTCATGCAGAAACAGTGAATTACGCCAGCTATCCGGTATGGAATCAAGACTTCATTACGGAAGATGCATTCGATTATCCGATATCAATAAACGGAAAAACAAAATGCAAGCTTAACCTTCCTTTGTCGATGACAAAAGAAGAGGTGGAGCAAGTCGTTCGGGCGTCGGAAGAGGTGGCTAAATTTTTAAACGATGCTTCGCCTAAGAAGGTTATTGTGGTTCACGGCCGCATCGTGAATCTGGTGCTCTAAGCTATTTGTAGCTATCATCCCCATTGAGGATGCTGATGTAGCTTTGGTACCTCGAATAGGCTATTCGATCCTCATCAATTGCTTTTTTCACGGCGCAGCCAGGTTCGTTCAAATGCATGCAATTGTCGAAGCGGCAATGATTTAATAGCAGGCGCATCTCCGGAAAATAGTGGCTCACCTCCTGCTTCGTTAAATCATACATTCCAAAATCACGGATGCCCGGCGTATCAACGATATAGATGTCGTTAGACAGTTTATGCATCTCCGCAAAAGTGGTGGTGTGCGTTCCTTTCTCGTGTTGCACAGAGATGGCTCCCGTTTTTAATCCAAGAGCAGGGTTCAACCCATTCAGCAGAGTCGATTTACCCACACCGGAGTGCCCGGAGAAAAGATTTACACCGGACTCCATTTGGCTGAGGAGCAATTGAACATCGGCTGGATTGCGGGCAGACATACAAACAATGCCGTATCCTAGTTCGGCATATAACTTACCCAAGGCCTGTTGGTATTGCAAGTCGTCCTCGTTATACAGATCAGACTTGTTAAAGACCAATGTGACAGGCACCGAGTAGGCCTCGGCAGTAACTAGATAGCGATCGATGAAGCCTGTTGAGGTGCGCGGCTGAACAAGCGTCACCACCAAGAAGGCGCGATCGATGTTGGCGGCTAGTATCTGCGACTGTTTCGAGAGGTTGGTGGATTTTCGGATGATGTAGTTTTTTCGTTTGAGCACCTCGCTGATTTGCCCGTTGCCGCTGTCTGTTATCTCAAAAACAACCTGATCACCCACCACTACAGGGCTTGTCGAATCCGACTCCTGCAAGCGAAAGGCGCCACGAATCTTGCATGTCACCGCAATTCCATCCGGCGACTCGACGGTGTACCAGCTTCCAGTAGATTTTATGACTCTTCCTTGCATGCTGCAAATTTGAGCATTTTAATTTATCTTCGGAGAATATACAAGGAAGGATTGTATGTGAACATAATAAAGTAGCTTTGTAAAGTATGTCAGTACAAGTACAAAATGTAAGCAAATACTACGGCGAGCAGAAAGCGCTTGACGGTGTCAGTTTTGAAGCAGGCAAAGGCCAAGTGATGGGCTTTTTAGGACCTAACGGCGCAGGCAAATCGACCATGATGAAAATCATTACGTGCTACCTACCCCAAACGGAAGGCACGGTAAAAGTTTGCGGCTTTGATGTATCCGAAGATCCTATCGAAGTAAAGAAACGCGTAGGTTATTTGCCAGAGCACAACCCACTTTATTCAGAAATGTATATCCGCGAATACTTAGAATTCATTGGCGGTTTGCATGGTATCAAAAGCAATCTTCAAGAGCGGGTTAAGCGCATGCTCAACAGTACTGGTTTAGAACGCGAACAGCACAAAAAAATCGGACAACTATCCAAAGGATATCGGCAGCGTGTGGGCCTTGCTCAAGCCCTAATTCACGACCCAGAGGTGCTTATTTTAGACGAACCAACCTCAGGGCTCGACCCGAATCAACTAGTCGAGATTAGACATCTGATCCAAGAGATTGGCAAGGAGAAGACGGTGATTCTTTCAACCCACATCATGCAAGAGGTAGAAGCCATCTGCAACCGAGTGATTATCATCAACCAAGGTAAAATAGTAGCCGACCAAGACACACAGGTGTTGCGACGCATGACCAGCAATGAGCAACTGATCAACATCGAATTCGACAAACCCATCGATCAAGCCCGAATGGCTGCACTAGCGGGTGTACTTGAGGTTACTTCGGATGGTGTAAACCGTTGGAAAGTACGCACCTCAGGCAGCACCGACCTGCGTCCTGTTCTGTTCCATTTTGCAGTGGAACAAGGACTTGCGGTACTCTCGATGCAGGTGAGCGAACAGAATCTTGAAGAAGTTTTTAGGCAATTAACTCGTTAATTAGTCAAGAAAACCTCACTTGTAAAACTATTGCACGAAGTGCTTTTTGCTTTTCACAGGACAAATGAATTCAATATATTTGCAAAACTAATTTCAAACCAACCTATTAAAAACCAAACATGGGATATTTTTTCACATCCGAATCGGTGTCAGAAGGACATCCGGACAAAGTCGCTGACCAGATTTCAGATGCTATATTAGACGAGTTGCTCCGTCAAGACCCTAATTCCAAGGTAGCTTGTGAGACCTTTGTTACCACAGGCCTTGCTGTTGTTGGTGGCGAAGTTAAAACCAACGGTTATATCGATGTACAGAAAGTCGTTCGCGAAACGATTCGTCGCATCGGTTACACCAAGTCGGAATATATGTTTGATGCTAACTCCTGTGGCGTTATGTCTACTATTCACGAACAATCTGCGGACATCAATCGCGGCGTTGAACGTGCAAACGAAGACGACCAAGGTGCTGGCGATCAAGGTATGATGTTCGGTTATGCCACACGCGAAACCGACAACTACATGCCGCTTCCCCTTGAGCTATCGCATCTTCTCCTCGAGGAACTTGCATTGATCCGCAAAGACGGTAAGAAAATGAAATACCTTCGCCCTGATGCGAAGTCACAAGTGACTATTGAATACAACGACAAAAACAAGCCTTTGCGCATTGAAGCCATCGTTGTATCTACGCAGCACGACGACTTCGATCAAGATGAGATCATGTTGAAGAAGATCAAAGACGATGTGATCAACATCCTCATCCCACGCGTTAAAAAACAACTTCCAGCCCGCATTCGCAAGCTGTTCGGTGGCGACATCAAGTATTTTGTAAACCCAACAGGCAAGTTTGTTATCGGCGGTCCGCATGGTGACACAGGCCTCACAGGTCGTAAAATCATCGTTGACACCTATGGTGGCAAAGGCGCACACGGCGGTGGTGCATTCTCTGGTAAAGACTCTTCAAAAGTAGATCGTTCTGCAGCGTATGCAATGCGTCACATCGCTAAGAACCTCGTTGCAGCAGGTGTTGCTAACGAAGCACTCACACAAGTAGCCTACGCAATCGGCGTTGCTAAACCAGTTGGTGTGTATGTAAATACATTCGGCACAGTGAATGTGAAGAATGCAGATGGCAAATGGATGAGCGACGGAGAAATCGCCAAGAAACTCGAAGAGATCTTCGACTTGCGTCCAGCAGCTATTGTTAGACGCCTAGGTTTGAAAAATCCTATCTTCTCTGAGACAGCATCTTACGGTCACATGGGCAGAAAGCCAGGCACAAAAACAGTGGACGGCAAGACCTACGAAACCTTCACTTGGGAAAAGCTTAACTATGTGGATCAAATCCGCAAGGCCTTCAATATCGTTGAAGCAGCTAGCCCGATAGAAGCTTAATTGCGTTTACAGCTTAGATAAAAAGTCCGCTTCGGCGGACTTTTTTTATTTAGCTAAAGAAGGCCGAATAGTAACGAGTCGAGCCCAGGTGTGCCCTGCCGCTTGCATGCGACAGATGTAATTACCGGCGGGTAAATCAGAGACATTAAACGTTAGACAACTCTTGCCTTCAGACACTTGTTGATGCAAGGAATATCGCTTTAAACGCGAGCCCTTAAGATCGAGCAGATCCAAATCAACCACAATACTCGTGGGCATATTTAAAGACACGTTTAACACTGACGACGCAGGGTTTGGGAAGGTAGACCATTCGACCAAGCGATTCGCATTTGCAGCATCGACAGACAAGGGAGCTTGAGGTATTTTTTTAAGCCACACTTCATACACTGCTCCATTTGCGTAACTCATCGTGGAATTTATACTGCTTATGTTTCGATCGGAGCTGCTTATTCCACTGATAATATAACCAGCACGCACCAAGGTATCGAGGTGCTGAAAATCGAGAATTGCATCGTGCAAAAGCGATAGCGAATCGTTTACCACAAACAAGGCATTGGTACCCGCATACCCAGGCATACTGGCAGGCAGCAGCGTTTCGCTCACTTGCCCAAGGCCGTCGCGATCAACCACGCTTATCGTATTCACGAAAGGCACGAGCGTATCACAGATAAGCTGCCGAGTAACAGTGTCTTTAAAAAACATACCCATGCCACCAAAAAAAACCGTGCTCATTTTGCGCGAAGCACTGTTGTATAAAGGCATAGCAGCACAATGATAGTTAGCAAATTGCTGCACGAAATACGTGTTCGGGTTGGCGTAAGTTTCCGCAATATCGACCGTTCCCGTATAGGGTAGATTCGCATAGTATTGAAACACACCGGAGAAGGCGGTTAAACCATACGATTCATCAAGCAAAATCTGTGGCACTAAATTGTAATCACGACGGTGAAAGTTATCCGTGTCGCGCAGTGCTGAATAGTCCTGCAAGGAAAGATTCACACCATCGTCGATAATTTTAAAGCGACGGACCTCGCAGGTGTATTGCTGCGAATAAAATCCGCCGTTTGAATTGATGCTGTAAAAACCATTAAAATTGTGACCAAAAACCAGTTGATAGGTGTTTCCGAGGCGTTCGAGATGACCTCCACATACGGTCAAAACGGAGTCACTCATCTGACGAAACAAAGACTGAGAAGGCGTATTGTTCATCACCGCAGCAAGCAAGCCAGGCAAATCGACTGCCGTCAAGGTATTGAAGGTGATGAAATTATTTTGAGTGGTTTTCCAGCCATAGCCGCCCACCATGTACAAGGTGGCGCTATCTTGAAAAGACTCCATGTTGGAGGACAACAGCGGCTCGCGCAGGCTGTCTGGCAAAGATGCAAGAGACATCGACCAGCGCTGATTCAATTGCGGATCGACCACAAAGACCGAGTCGTTGATGTTTGAAAAAGGAAAAGACGAGGGCGGTAAAAAGCCATGCAATCCATTGCTGCGCCCACCAATGTATATCCATTTACCATCCCATTTGGCAAAAGCACCGGAATGTACTTCCGGCATAACCGTAATAGCAGACGGCCTAACTTCAATGGCAAAAGGCTGCTGCGCAAAGCCGCTAAGATGCGCCAACACGAATGCAAAAGCAAGCATCGGAACGTTTAACGAACGAAAAGCAGATTTGGAAAACATACGCCGATAAATCAAATCCAACATTAGTCTTTATGAGAGATAATGAGCTTTTCAACACGTTGAGATCCTCCTGCTTGGATGGATAGGAAATAAATCCCTGAAGGCATTTCCGCAGTATTTATAGACCAACTAGAAGCGCCTGGCAAGACGTTCTTTCGTTCAATAAACAGCGTTTGTCCAAGCAGGTTTTTAACTTGTAAAAGAACCGCTTGGTTTTGCGCAAGCGAAAAGGCCACATTAACGATACCAGAGCTTGGGTTAGGATACATGCGCATTGGTGCGCTAAATACTTCGTTTTGTATACCTGCAATCACCACACAAGTGTCTATCATTAGTACATTTTGAGAGGTGTCGGAACAAAGTCCGCGCATAGTAACCAACGAATACGTGCCGGCTGAATCAACAGCATAGGCGGCCGCAGTTGCACCCAGTATGGGGCTGCCATTAAGCAACCATTGGTAAGCAAGACTATCACCTGTCCAAGCATTAAGCGTTAACGGATTCGTTTTGCAAAACTGAATAGCGTCAGGCATGGCCTTGTTGTGGACAATTGCCGAAACGGGTTTACAATCGGGATTGTCGAGACTGTAAATTGTACCGTTCAAGATATTGCAAATATAAAGCTCGCCTTTGCTATCTTGACAAAAAGAGGTGAGGGCATAGGTTGAGAAAGTTCCTACATTGTCGTTAACCAACCATGCACCCATTCCATCGTTTTTGATGCTATG
>CANFOZ010000067.1 GCA_947448795.1 Bacteroidota bacterium | reverse complement strand
GGTACGGTTAGCTGCCCAGCTTCTCCGGTGTTTAGTGCTCCAGTAGCAACAGACGCTTGTGGCACAGCTACTTTGACGTATGCTGATGTAACTACCAACAACTGTGGTAACACCTACAGCACAACCCGTACTTGGACAGCAACAGACGCATGTGGCAACACATCATCTGCTTCTCAAACAATCAGCGTGGTTGACAACACCGCTCCAGTAATCAGCGGCGTAGGATCAAACGGTACGGTTAGCTGCCCAGCTTCTCCGGTGTTTAGTGCTCCAGTAGCAACCGACGCTTGTGGAACTGCTACATTGACGTATGCTGATGTAACTACCAACAACTGTGGTAACACCTACAGTACAACCCGTACTTGGACAGCAACTGACGCTTGCGGCAACACTTCTTTAGCTAGCCAAACAATCACAGCTACCGACAATTTGGTGCCTACCATCGCTACCAACGCATCGGTTTACCTGTGCTACGAAGATGCAAACCCAACATTGCTTGCTCCAGCATCTAGCGATGCTTGTAACAGTGTCGTGGTTACGCGCACGGGTACGAACAATTACCCTGTTGGTTTAACAACTGTTACCTGGACGTCAACCGACGCTTGTGGAAACGCTAGTTCAAGCACACAGAGTGTTCGTCGTAATGCGCAGATTAATGCAAGCTTTGCAATATCTGCTCTGCCAGGCTACTGCCAGGGCGCTAACGTAAATATCACGATTACCTCAACTGGAGGAACAGGCAATCACACGTATTTGTGGTCAAATGGCTCAACTACTGCAACAGTAGCAGTACCGAACAATGCGACTTATACGTGTACTGTAACCGATTCATACACAACTGCTGGTTCACCTTCAAATTGCAGCAGAACATTTGTTTATGCGGCCAATCTTAACACAGCGAACTTACTTGCTATGTATGTTATACTTGGTTCAACCGATGTGCATGTGCATGGCTACAACACTATTTTACATGGCGGGATAGGTGCTACAGCATCGACATTGCCTGCTGGAAGTGGTTCAGGTTGTACTGGTGGTCGTGTTAAATTACACCAACACTCAACAGCAACAGCAGCAGGAACCTTCTTGAAAGCCACTTGTATTCAGGTTGACGCTACAAGCACTGCCTCTAGTCAATTTGCTGGAGCGGCTGCTAGTCCTTCACTTCCTGTCTTTGATGCAGGTGTTGTTGTTCCAAGCAACGCTACTAGTGTTACTGTAACAGCGAATACAAATGTTACACTTAGCGGAGTGGTTTATGGTAACATTACTATTAAGCAAGGTGCCACATTAACCTTCTTGCATGCTTCCATAGACTGTAAAAACATCAAGATGGAGAAAGGCGCGAAGCTTCGTGGTGATAAACCATGTACTCGTATTCGTATGGAAGGTATACTCACCGTTGGTGAAGGCGCTATTGTAAACCCTACGGTTGATGCTCATGAGATGTCGATTTATATCGATTTAGTGAACAACTCTGGCTCGGGTGGAGGAAATGGCTCAGGTGGTAGTGGATCAGATGGTAATGCATCTATCAATATCTCGCAAAGCGCCCAAGTGAAAGCCTTCATTTACGCACCTAATGGCAAGCTTGAAGTACATGGCCCAGGTGGAAACGGAAACCATTCTTCCGGTTCTGGTTCTGGTATCCACTCAACGGCAGCTGCTACACAGATGGTTGGCTTATTCATCGCGAAAACAGTCAATGCTCACGGACGTACAACATGGGATTGGAATACCAACTGTGTGACATGTAACTATACGCTTCGTGATGGTGAATTGGCTAACAATGCTGCAGAAACATTACGCAGCGAGGAGTCTGCTGATCAGATTGCTGTTACGAATTATCCTGATCCATTCAGTGACTATACCGAGTTCGAGTTCAGTGTTAAATCCGATACACATGCTCTTCTGGTTGTTTACGATATGAGCGGTAAAGTTATTCAAACGGTATTTGAAGGAGATGTTCGTGCAGCTGAACCAGTTCGCACAAGATTCTCAGCCAAAGACCTTGCAAACGGAATGTATTTCTACAAATTATCGACTGCAGGTCATACTACAAGCGGTAAAATGATTTACATGAAGAATTAATTTAAGATGGATTAATGCTAGAAGCCTGCCCTCTTTTTCGGGGCAGGTTTTCTAGTATATAAATAATAAAAGATGAAACAGTTACTAGTTCCCGTTTTGCTTCTCGTGCTTTGCACTTCTTGTATGAAGGATCGTTTATTCGACCCAATCCCTGTGGGAAGCGGAGCCACTCCGACTCCAGATTCAAGCGGAAACTATCCGCCTCAGCTGAATGAATTCATGGCTTCGAATACGCACACTGTTTTTAATCCCGATACAGCAGGCGTTCAGCTATTTAACGATTGGGTTGAAATTTACAATCCCAACGACAAGATCATCGACCTAGCAGGATACTATCTTACGGATAGCTTGCCGAATATTAAAAAATTCCAGTTTACATCCGGCTCATCAAAAACGATAGTGCAACCAAAAGGGTATTTGCTTGTTTGGCTGGATGGTTATAAAACGTTAGGTCCGCTGCACGCATCTTTCTCTTTGTCAAAAAGTGGTGAGTCAATTGGCTTGGCTAACCCGAATGGTATATTGGTTGACTCGTTTGTTTTTGGAACACAATCGTCGGATGTATCCATGGCTAAAATGCCAAATGGTGGAACGCTTTGGCAAGCCTGTATGAATCCAACTCCGGGAGGGATGAATCAATGAGAACGCTTTATTTTGTTTTAGTTTTAATCGCACTAACGGGCTTTCGAGCCGATAAGCCGCTTCTAATAAAATCCATTGGATCGTACCCGAGCCTTGTTCACGAACCTTCTGATATTTGCTTATCGCCTTCGGGTGAGACCATGTTTATCGTTGACGACGGAGGTCTTCTTTTTGAGACGGAATTGAATGGCAAAATTATTCGAAAAGCCCCGGTTACAAAAAGCTATAATGATTTCGAGGCAGTATGTACGGATGGAGATAAAATTTATGTGTCTGCCGAATCAGATCGAAAAATTCTTGTGTTTGATGCTCAAAGCATGGAACTTATTCGTGTGATTCCGTACGAATTTAACAGTGCTCGAAACTCCGGTTTTGAATCGTTAACATTCGATCCCGTAAAGCATCGTTTTTTTATGGTTTCCGAAAAGAATCCAATAGTAATAAGGCAATACACGACTGATTTTGTATTGCTAAACGAAACGGTTTTTACCGCTGCGAGTGATATTTCATCAGCTTCTTGGCACGACAATGCTTTATGGCTGCTTAGTGACGAAGACCATATGCTTTTTAAACTAGACGCATCGATGCAAAAGAGTGTTGCTTCGTGGCGCTTACCAATTCTAAATCCAGAGGGTTTCTTTTTTGACAAATCCAATTTGTTACGTGTCGCTTCAGACGATATGGAACGCATTTACCTTTTTAACGATCCTGAAACTCATGCGCGCTAATTTTTCAAAACCCCTCATTTTCGCTCTGTTCCTATTTGTTCCTTTTGTTTCGCAAGGACAACTTAGCATCTCGAACGGTATTAATAACGTCGAGTTTAGTGGCTACCTCATTGGTGGGATTAAGCAAAACATGTTTAAACCCGGCTTAACCGATCTTTCCAAGAATCGCGTTTTTATAGATGATGCGCGCTTCGAAATAGAAGGACGCATCAAGCATAGTTACGAATACGATTTGGAGGTCAATTTGGCTGACTTGCCTTTGCTGGGCTCAACGCCGGATGTAACGGCAATTATCAATGCTAATGCAACCTATACCGGTTTTAAGTTCTTTGACATCAATGTAGGGTATGGAAAAACGCCCTATTCTCGAAGTGCGATGATGCCTAAAGTGTATTCGCCTTTTTTAAATCGCGCGGATATGCTAAGCTCATCGCTTTTTTGGATGCGTGATTTTGGCATGACCATTAATAAACTATTTTGGCATCAACGCATTCATGCGTTTGGCGGAGTGTATACCGGCTTGGGTCCTTTGGTATGGCAAGGAGTAGGCGATCCTAGCGGCCAACCGGAATATATCGGGCGCGTGGATTTCTCTTTTCCCGCTCGTTATCGGTACCGTGAAATCGACTATTACACCAGTCCGATTCCGATGGTCTCTTTTGGTATGGCTGGCCGTTATGCAAACAAAACACTACCCGCAGGAACCACCCTTATTCTTGGCTCTGATGGAGCTTTTGGAGATAACTTGATCAATGGAAAGAAAAAAATGATTTGTCTTGATGGATCCTTTCAGTTCCAGGGTTTTTCTGCACAGTTTGAGTGGCATCGCATGCGAGCTGATTTGGCTGATAGCACCTCGCCACTGCTCAACGCCGTGCCTATGCAGGTAGCTTCAGGTTATTTTTTAGCTGGGGGATATTATGCCCAGGCGAGCTATTTTGCAAAGCCCTTAAAATCGGCTCTTGCTTGCCGCTTCGATGTCTTTAATGCAAACGATTTATCCCCTGGTGTTGGCCAAAAATTAACTACATCGTATTGTTATTTTTTAAATGGATTCAACTCCTTGATTCGCGTTCAATGGACACACAATGTTAAAGAACAAGTGTTGGATACGCATAAATGGCAAGAGCAGTTCCTCGTCGGTTATCAATTATTATTTCGTTAAACACAATCCTAAATTCAATGAAAAATTTTACTCCCAAACTAATTGCTTTAACCTTTTTTGTTTTTGTAGTTCACGCAGTCAATGCCCAAGTAACCTGTTCGAATCAGAATTTTGATGCTGTGATTGGCGCACTCCCTACAGGCTGGTCAGCGTCGCCCGCTTCCAATGGATGGTCATCCGATACTGCTGTTGCCAATGTTTCATCCGGATATGCTAATGCAAGCGGATTACAGAACATAGTAATTAAAAACACATCGGGTGTTTCAGGTACTTTCGAACTCACCTCAGCGCCCATTTCTACGCTTGGATTTCATAATGTGTCTGTCCTTTGGGGTGCACGCAACACCACGCATTTTTCGGATTCAGGCAGTACGATATCGGCTTTCCAATATAGTATCGATGGCGGAAATACCTGGAGTCCGTTAACCTATGTGCAAAACGCCAATAATAGCATTTGGTCGCAAGTTAATAATGGAGTACCAATTGCGCTTTCTGCAGCTGCTGATAATCGCATCGCCGTTGTTTTTAAATGGACCGCATCCTTGCAAGGCAACGCATCCGGCACCTACCGAATCGACGATTTCCTCGTTTCAGGAACTACGGTAACCGGTGTTGAGCAAGTATTGAATGACGCTAGCAACACATGGCTCTTCAAAGCAAATGTTGCGGATGGCCAACTGCATATCGAATCGAATAAAATACCTTCTAGCGCTATTGAATTATACGATATGACAGGCAGAAGCGTAGCTTCTTATAGCGTAAGTCATCAACAGGAAGTTATCGGATTGGAATCCATGCCTGCTGGTATTTACCTGCTTGCTGCATTTTATGGGAATGAGCGCATGGTGAAACGAATCTGCATTTCGAAGTAAGCGGGCTGTGCGCGTGACAGGTTTTTTTAGGGTGCGTCTTTTTCTTTCGCTTGCATTGTCTTTCTTGGCCATTAGGGCATCTGCCCTTGGTCCGGCGGATACACTATCCGTAATGAGCTATAATGTGCTGAATTATGGCTTTCCGGCAACAGCATCGTGCCCGATGTTGCTAACAGCGGCTAAGCATGGCTATTTGAAAACGATATTGCGGTATAGTAAGCCCGATATTCTCGCCTTGTTGAAAATGAATGCAGATCCTTCGGCCTTTTCAACTGATACCGTTGTGCATGCTGTTTTGGATTCGGTTTGCGATGGCTGTTATTACCATTGCTTGTTTACGAATAACTCTGGCTATGGCAAAGAGAACATGTTGTATTTTAGGAATGAGAAATTCGGTTTTATAAGCTCAACAGTAATATATGCCGCCGACCCGAATATCAGCGACATTACGCTTCATCGTTTGTTCTACAAATATCCCGATGGCACAGCAGGACTCGACAGCATGATTTTAAATGTCCTTGTAGTCCATTTGAAATCCGGTGCGGGCAACGATCAAAACAGAGCCGACGAGGTGCAAGGCGCGTTGAACTGGATGCAGGCGAACATCACTCAATCAGGCAATTACCTGCTTATGGGTGATCTCAATACGCAGTCCTCCACCGAAAACGGCTATCAGCTTTTGGTGAATAACCCGAATGCCAACATTCGGTTCATTGATCCGGTAAACATGCCAGGTAACTGGGCTGCCAACCCTGGTAATTACAGCCATTTTCTTACCTCAGACACAAGAACGGCGGATATAGGTGATTGTGGTGCGGCGAACGGCATGGGTATGCGCTATCAGCATATTTTAGCCACAGCTCCATTGATGACGGGGTCTTTGCGGATGAAATACCTTGCCGGGTCATACACCACAGTTGGGCAAGACGGTTTACATACTGGTCTTGCGCTATCAGACATGCCTGTAAATAATGTCGTTCCAGCCGATGTGAATCAGGCTCTTTTTGCCATGAGTAATCACTTGCCGGTTTCAATGCGCATCGTTATCGACACCCTTGCTAGCTCCTCCTTTATAAAGGATGTTGAGCATCAGCAAAGCATGGATTGGAATTCATTAATGCACGATCAATTACGGATATCCGTGAAGTCGAATCAAGATCGTTTGGAAAGCTTCAGCCTATCGCTTACCGATATGTATGGCGCAGCTCGCCTCCAGTTGTCAGGTATTCAAAACAAAGACTTGACGCTTGACGTAAGCAAGTTTGATGATGGTATTTATATTTTGAAAATCATCACTTCCAAAGGCTATACGCAGTATGGCAAGCTTCTTAAAGTTTCTTATCGGTAAGTTTTTGCCGCTTTATAAGCTTAATTGATCTTTAGAAATTCGCTCGTCTTATAGCCTCCATCCGCTTCGATTACTTGCAGCAGGTAATGCCCTGACGGAAAATTGGCGACGGGGATATCTAGATGTCCATTGCTATCGTCAGCTGTAATTGCGGTACTCCAAATCAAGTTGCCTTGGGAGCTAAAAATACGGACACTGAGCGTGCCAGTTGATACATGCTCATAGTTTACGCGAATTGATTCGATGGCCGGATTTGGATAAACACCTAAGCTTGTAGTGCTAGGAGCACAAGCGGAGACGACCGTCTTGCTGTACTCTTTTGCGCCTTTGGTATCCACCTGTTTTACCCTGTAATAGTAGTGCTTGTCTTGTCCTGTTTTGTCGAGATAGCTGTATCTTCTGTATTGATCGCTCGATCCTAAACTTCGAATGGTGGTAAGGGTTTCGAATTGAATGGCATTGGCACTGCGTTCGAGAACAAAAACATCGCCTTCCATTTCTGTTCCTGTTTGCCAAGTCAATCGAACGGCATCTGATTCACAAGAGGCCTCCAACGAATTAATGAGTAGAGGCAAGGGCACATCAACAAAAGCCATAGCCCAAGTTCCGAAGTTTGTTAGGCCAGGAACGCTTACTGAATAAGCGGTTGCAGTTGGTGTAGCAAGCGGTGCTTCCCAAAGATTGGTGCCTGTGTTGTAACGATACGCCTTCATCAGCGACGTGCTGTTATAAGGAGCTGGCGGCACTTCGTCGGCTGCATAAGAAAAAGTAAGGTCTGAGTTTGGAGTCCCCGTTGTTTCAATGCTCCAAAAGCGATCGACAGTTTGCGTACTGCATTGAGCAACCGTATTGATCGTTAGGTTGGTAACGCTCGATGGAGCTGCAGGCCAAGGCAAGTTAGTGGATGGCGTACCATACGTAGAAGCTGTAATGATGCCAGCATTGCCACTATTCAATAAGAAGGTAAGTGGAATAAGATCCGATGCTGTTTTTCCAAATGGGAAAGTGTATGTTCCCACAACTGAATTAATGGTCCAGGCAAGCTTGCCAAGATTAGATGTGTTTTCGCTTTTGATATATCCGGTTCCAAGCTGAATCGCTGTTGTTGAGGGGTTTGTAATGCTCAAGGTGCTGCTGTTTAGGTCGAGCGCGCCTGCCGTGAGGCTCAGGGTGTCGGCTACATTGATGGCAGAGCTCATGGTTAAGCCTGATCCGCTGTTGTTTAAGGTGATGTTGTAAAAATCCTCACCACCCGCGCAACTCAGCGTTTGACTGCCGCTGCCATTGAACATCACCTGTGTATTGCCATTGACGTTACCCTCCGTAAAGCCTGCTGTGCCATAGCTTGTCCAATTGCCGCCAATATTGAGTGTGTTGGAAATTCCCGGATTGAAAGTTGCGGAACCAACTATATCCAGGTTTTCAGCAACAGTAAGCGACAAAGCTGTTGAAAAGCTCGTGATCGTGGTGGATGATACCGTTGCAGTGCTAGAGACAATGTATGTTCCTGCACCGCCTGAACCGCTGCCAAAGGCAGTAATCGTCGTGCCATCGGGGATATTCGTTCCTTGAATGGATTGTCCAACCGCGAGGGTCCCTGTAGTCAGCGCGGTTACATTTAGTGTTCCTCCAAACATGCTTCCAGTGCATACTGCCGACGACACATTCTTGGCTCCGGAGCCCCCTGAATACATGTTTTTGTAGGCAAAGGATTTTTCTACTTGCTGCGTGCCTGCCCCCGTATATTTTATTGTGCTGCCAGCACCAAATGTATAGGTGTTATTTACCGTGCTGTAATTGTGAAAACCACCGTTGATTTTGTACACCACATTGTTGAACGTAATTGTGCTTCCGTTCGTTCCTGTGATGTTGAAAATGCCGTTGTTCGTGAAGCTGAATCGGCCGATTCCGCTAGCTCCTGCATATGCTTTTCCGGTTGATAAATTGCCGCTGCTTCCGATGGTTAAGGAGGTTGGATAGGCTAGACTCGTATTGCTCGAAGTCATGAAGGTAATACTATCCACTACCACCGTGCCGTTAAACACAAAACTACCACCGCGGTTACCGGCCACCGATCCGTCGATGCCTACAATCGATAGTGAACCCATCACCCGCAAGGTCCTCCCCGTATTTTGCGTCAGATTAAATAAGGTAGGAGTAGAGTTGTTGTATAATCCAGTACCTGAACCGATTGAACCAGCAGTAGGGTTGAAGTAATTGTAGGTTAGCGTGGCGTCCATGTCGAGCGTTATTGACGTGGTAGTATTGGTGCTCGTGCCTTTGCGCAAGCGCGCCGGAGCAAAGGTCCCTGTGCCACTTATGCTGCAGGTTGGACCTTCGATGTTCAAGGAGAGAAAATCTGCAATTGGGCTTGCATTGTTGCCCAAGGTGCCGTTGCAAACGATATTGCCCCAAACCGTGATGTAGCGAAGGGTGTTAAAATATCCACCCGCATTTGCGTATAGCGTGGCTCCCGATTCCACCGTTAGATCTTTGACGGTACGGGTGCCTGTTCCTGGAACAGTAACAACATGCCCTGTTTGAATGGTAACGGAGGCCGTTGAAGAAGTGGGCACATCCAAAGCGGCGCAGTTGACCCACGTGGAGCCATTGTATTTTGCCCAGGTGGTATTTACATTCCAGGCCCCGGATGCAATGCTGTGATAATCTCCTGAAATTTGCGCATGCAGCTTGCTCATGCTTAAAAATGAAAGCAATGCAATAAGCAAGGAAAGGGTGAAAATCGGTTTACAATGAACGCGCATGAATCCTCTTTAAGAGAGGATGCAAAATTACCCGAATGCCTTCGGAGGAATGTTTCATAACTATTACCATATTGCAAAGCAAAGAGCAGTTCATTGATAACTGCTTGTTAACTATTTGCTTGGAAATAGTTAGGTAGGTTAAGAAATCGTTCGCCTACTTCCTGCGCTTATTGAAAAGCGCATGAATGATGCCGTCCGATAAACCCACCTGCGGTACAATCAAATCTTTGATGTGTGCGTTTTTCATCACGGCGAGCATGATTTTCGAAGCGGGAACGATGACATCGGCCCGGTCGGGATTGAGTCCCATGCCGTGGATGCGTTCTTCCATGCTCATCGACTCAAGCGCATCCGACATGGATTTGAGCTTCTTGTAAGTCAGCGGTTGATCGTGCTTACGGTCGGCTAGTTTGTATAGTTTGTTGATGTTTCCACCCGAGCCCACACCGATGATGGGCGTGTCCAAAATGGTGTTTGCACGAATCCATTCCTTGAATCCATTCCAAGTGGTGCGTTCTACTTTATCATACATCAAACGAATGGTGCCGATGTTGAACGACTTGGAGGCGATGGTTTTGCCTTTCGACCAAAGTGTGAGCTCGGTGCTGCCTCCGCCAATGTCAATGAAAAGGTAGGCGTTTTTAGGGTCGAGCAGATCGTCCTGACGATTCGAATAAATTAGCTGCGCTTCTTTTTTGCCATCGATCACCTCAATATGAATACCTGTCTCTTTCTTTACCTTGGCAACCACTTCCTCGCGGTTGGCGGCTTCGCGCATGGCCGATGTGGCACAAGCCATGTAGTCGATAGCACCGAACACCTTGCGCAACTGGTTGAAGGCCTTCATCGCCATGATTAGGCGATCTACTTTGTCTTTCGAGATGCGGCCTTTGAGAAAAACATCATCGCCCAAACGAATGGGAATACGAATCAACTCCGCCTTCTTGAAAGAAACGCCTGCGTCCGAATCAGTGACGTTGCAAAAAAGCAAGCGGACTGAGTTGGAGCCAATATCGACAGAGGCGAAGCGGAGTGTGTTCATGGTTTTTCTTACTGTGCTTTTTGAAAATGCTTATAAATACTAACCTGCGCTCTTTGACTAGCTTGACCTTTTGTTTTTTGTACAAAGGTATTAAGCATTTCATTATCAAGAATGCGTGCTTTTACATTGTCTTTCAGTTGAATATCGATAAGGTCGAGCAGCTCGTTTTTAATGCGCTTGTCTAGGATTGGCAAGGCAATCTCGCTGCGTTGGTCAAAATTGCGCGGCATCCAGTCGGCCGACGATAGGTAAAGCTTAACATCGCCTTTGTTACAGAAAATTAATACCCGCGCATGTTCTAGGTATTTATCGACAATGCTGATTGCACGGATGTTTTGTTGAAGCTTGGATTTTCCTTGGGTGATTGCACAACTGCTTCGTACAATTAAATTGACTTCAACACCCGCTGCCGCTGCTTGATAAAGCTTGTTTACGATTTCAGAATCGGTAAGGTTATTCAGCTTCAGCGTGATGAAAGCAGGATGGCCGCTCCGCGCATTATCGATCTCTTTTTGAATGAGTTTGATAAACTTCTTCCGCATGGAAAAAGGAGAAACAATCAACTGCTTGTAATGCCCTGTTTTAAAGTTGTTGGCGTAAAAATTGAAGAGCTTCGATACCTCGTTGGTGATTCTTTTATCACAGGTGATAAGGCTGTGATCCGTGTAAACACCTGCTGTTTGTTCACTGAAATTACCTGTACCAATCAAGGCGTAATCAACCTGTTTGTGATCTTCTTTCCGGGTGATAAGAACAAGTTTGGAGTGCACCTTTAAGCCGGGTACACCAAAAATGACAGTGGCTCCTTCTTCTTGCAGTTGTCGTGCCCAATAGATATTCGCCTCTTCGTCGAAGCGTGCCTGCAGTTCCACAACCACCGTAACAGCTTTGCCGTTTTTAATGGCATTGGTGAGCGCACGAACAACATTGGAGTCGGCTGCAACACGATACAACGTGATTTTTATCGACACCACATCCGGATCTATCGACGACTCGCGAAGCATATCCAAAACATGACTGAAGCTTTGATAAGGAAAAGAGAGCAAGATGTCTTTTTTACGAACGACCTTCAAAACACTCATCGCACCGGCAAGCTCTTCGTGCTGAAGTGGTTTTTGTGAAGGATACAACAGATCGAGACGGCCCGCATCCGGGAAGTTCAGGAAATCGTTTAAGTTGTTATACCGCCCTCCAGGCAAGTGCTGTATGGATTTGTCTGCTTTTAATTTATCCAGGATAAAATGCAGAAGATCTTTCGGGATCGCTCGGTCATAGGCCAGGCTAACGGGTTTGCCTTTTTTGCGTTGCTTCACGCTTTTAGCGATTTTTTCAGCCAAGGGCTTAAAGAAGTCGGTGTCGATGTCGAGCTCCGAATCGCGTGTTAATTTAACTACAAAGGCCTCGGCGTGATCGAACTCGAAAATGGAAAAAACATCGTGCAAGCAATACCGCATGACATCGTCAAGCATGATGATAAACCGTTGTTCTTTTACCTTTGGTAGAAGCACGAACCGCGGTGTGATTGAGCTTGGAATTTCAATCATTGAGTAAAAGTGCTTGCCGCCTTTAACGCGGGAGAAAAGCTTTATTGCAAAATAGATGGCTCTGTCTTTGAGATAAGGGAATTCATGGGTGTTGCTTATCATTACCGGAACCAGCTTGGGCAGTACTTCTTCGCGAAAGTATTTTTTAACGAATTCGCCTTGCTCCTGATTCAGGTGTGTTTCGTCTAGAAGGAGGATTTTTTCTCGACCTAGTTCGTTGATCAGATTCGCATGAATGGCTTCGAAGTGCGTTTGATGCACAAGCACTTTTCGATGTACTTGTTTAAGTAAGCTTCCGGGACTAATGCCCATAATCTCCTTGGCACTCCGACCAAACTCTTCCATGCGTTTGAGCGTAGCCACGCGTACGCGAAAGAATTCGTCGAGGTTATTAGAGAATATCCCAAGAAACTTCAGGCGCTCGATTAAAGGCACCGTCTTGTCTGCTGCCTCCTGAAGCACCCGTTCGTTGAACGAAAGCCAACTGATCTCTCGCGGGATGAGTTTGTGGGTTTTCTTTACCATGGTTCTTTAATTCGGCGGCAAATATGAGGACAAGCGCGCCCACATTCAAAATCAATTCGTTGATTTAACGAAATGATAACACCTAGTTAATGCTTATCGGAGTATAGAAAAACAACTTCGCTAGCTTTACTATCGATCTCCTTCCAGCTGTCTACTTGAAACACAATACCCGCAACGGATGAGGTCGGCAGCTTATCAAGAGACATTGCGGATGCTTCATTGAAAAGATCACATAGACCGGGATCGTGCGCCACAAGCATAATGCTATCTAATCCATCATCTTGTTTTTGAACAATCGCCAAGAGCGATTTTTGTTCGGCCAGATACAATTCGCTACTTATTTTTTGAACTGATTTTGGAAGCAAAAGGTTAGCCATGAGAATAGTTGCTGTTTCGCGACAACGCAAGGCATCGCTGCATAGCACCATGTTGGGTTTAATACCTATTTTTTTTAACCACAAGGCCGTTTTGCGTGTTCGCTCTATGCCGGTTGGAATAAGTGCTCTGTCAAGGTCCTTAATGCCTTCTGCTCTCGGCTGAGCCTTTCCATGCCGAACGATATAAAGCGTTTTCATGTCGTAAATATAGGATGAAAGGGCTGCTTACCTATTACACAACCTAAAACTTAACCCTTGCTTTACATAGACTTGTTGACTGTTTGATAGTGTATATGTATATTGGAATTGCTCGTTTAAGTTCTAATAAGTTCTTTTGTATTTAAATTACCATGCGTCTCAATAAATTCATCAGCGAAAGCGGCATCTGTTCGCGCCGGGAGGCCGACCGCTTCATCGAGCTCGGCCAAGTCACCATCAACGGGCGTCGTGCCACCATTGGCGATCAGGTTAATACTGGCGACCGCGTAAGCGTGAACGGCCGTGGCTTGGAGCCGCGCAAGGCCGCCGATCATGTGTATTTGGCCTTTAACAAGCCGGTGGGCGTAACGAGCACCACCGAAGAAGGCACCGAAGGCAACATCGTGGATTATGTCAACCATTCCACGCGTATTTTTCCGATCGGTCGTTTGGACAAAGATTCGCAGGGACTCATCTTTCTCACTAGCGATGGCGACATCGTAAACAAGATCTTGCGTGCCGACAACAAGCACGAGAAAGAATACCTCGTCACGGTGAACAAACCGATTACTGAGCAGTTCGTGACCTCCATGTCTTCGGGCGTTCCTGTGTTAGGGGGCATGACCCGTCGTTGTTTTGTGAAGATGGAGACACCCTTCATCTTTCGAATTGTGCTTATTCAAGGACTCAATCGACAGATTCGCCGCATGTGCGAGCACTTTGGGTATCAAGTGACCAAGCTGGAGCGCATCCGCATCATGAACATTGCGCTTAAGGGTATTCCGCTCGGCGAATGGCGCGAGTTTACGCCGGAAGAGTTGGCCGGCGTGCGCAAAATGATCGCGCATTCAGCGTCTGACACGAGCAAAGGGCAGGGAGGCAAAAAGCCTCAAAAGCCGAAAAGTGGGGACAAAAGGCCAGTTGAAAACACAAAAAGAGCTCCAAAACAAGGGAAAAGCAGGTCTTCGAGTCGCACTTCAGCGCGACCAGGGCAAGCCCGTTCGGGCAGCAGTAAATCGCGAAACAGCAGCGGCAGGCGAGGGAAGGGGAGGTAGGCCTTTTTCCTGTTGCAAAAGATTGCTGTTCGTTTGGTTTTCAGTAATTAGCTTGAGTTGGTGCCTTAGAAATTAATTCTTTGGCGTTCAAACAGATAAATTGTTTTCAAAGTCTAATTGAAGCTATTTTTAAACAAAATAACGCGGTTTTTCGTATTACCGTATCAGGTTTAGTTCTTAAAAGACGAAAAAATGACTTGTCTTTTCGTTTCATTTTTGTTATCTGCCTTATCTTTGCTCACCTTTTAAAAAATTGATTAATCAATTTCTTACTTTTTGTATGAGAAAAATAACTCTACTATCTCTTTTTTTGCTGATTGGCATTGCCTCCTATGCCCAGGTCGTCAGGCCTTTCACCGTTCGTAAGTCGGTGACTCAAAAAGGAAGCATCCTCTACCTTTCCAACGTCTCCTCGCGGTCGAATCCGTTCTCCGCGCAACAGGGAGAGGTGCCGCCGGCCGGAACGGGTTACGACAACCTGTTCAAAAACACCTACGTCGACATCGACTCGGATCCAACCACTTTCATGTCGAGCAGCGACAGTATCGCCTTGCCGGTGTGTAACCAAATCACCTGGGCGGGCTTGTATTGGGGTGCCGAGAACTACGCGGGTCGCTCAAACTACGCCACGCGCAACCAAGTGAAACTCAAGGTGGATAACGGGGTTTATCAGAGCTTGACCGCCGACACCATGCAGGACAACACCACCGGCTACAAGACTTACCACTGCTTCAAAAACATCACCTCGATCATGCAGGCCGCCGGCCTGAATGCCCGTTACACCATCGCCAACGTGGCCACCGATACCGGTGCCACCAACTTGTTCGGTGGTTGGACAATCGTGGTGATTTATGAAAACGACCTGATGACCATGCGCAACCTCACCGTTTTTGACGGTCTGGCAAACGTAATGGCGGGTACCTTCTCCACCGTGGATATTCCGATCTCCGGCTTCCAAACACCCTTG
>CANFOZ010000066.1 GCA_947448795.1 Bacteroidota bacterium | reverse complement strand
GTGCCCTGTTTTGATTAAATGCTTGAAAAATTCCGAAATTAGCAAGAATAGGTAAGCCGTAGGAGTTGCTTATGATGATCCTAAACTTGGGGTCTGCTAAGGTGAAGGAGCCTCCGCCTAAGGAATTGTTGAACAAATCCACTAAAACCGTGTCGGCATTTGGTGAAAGCAGGGGCTGACTAATATATCCGAATAGTTTCGAGAACTGCAGGTTGCTGAAGCTCTCTGTGAAATGTATTTGATCGCCTGTGGTTGCGCTTCCGCTTGCTGCGGTGAAGGTCATATTGCAATCAATTTGCAGCTGGTTCTCAGGCGGTGTTGGTGCAACCGTTACAATTCGATATCCAGACAAGTCGACGCTTACTGTGCTCGTTACAGGCGAAGTGCCTGTAAAATTCAAGGGTAAGGTTGCCGAAAACGGGATCCCGTTTTTTGTAGCGCCAGGTATACTGATGGCGATACTGCCATTATTATCAATTTCGGAAGAAACACTAATGGTGAACAGGCCTGATTTAAGATACATGGTATCTATGCGACTGCCACCATTGACTGTATTAATGGTGAAGTTTTGTGAAAAGGGCAAGTTAATACTGCCCGTTCCATTCAGCGCAGCAATTGAAACACTCGGCAGAGCAAGGCTATTACTCGCGCTTTGGTCAGGAAACTGGATAAAGTCGGATGCCTTCAAGGATAATAAATTGCCTCGGTAAACCAAGGTGATGAAGTGGTCCGAATCCTCGGTGATAGAGCCACCATTATAACTAGCCACCATCACGTTTTTTGCAGTAATGCTTGAGTAAACTAAAGGCACCGCGAATTCTGGATTCCATTCGATGCCTGCTATTTTTTTTAAGTTCAAATCTTTTACGCAGGCGCTTAGCGCAAACAGAAGGCAAACTGACAGTACTAAGATGGTCTTTGCGACCCAAAAGGATTTGTTCATCTAGGATTGTTTTATTCTTTAACAAAGTAAACAAAAAAAGGAACAACAATTTTATTTTGCTGCTCCTTTTTATCAATAACGTATGCTTTTTTGCGATGTCGCTTGTAAAAGCCTTATAGGGTTTCCTTCAGCCAGCGGTAAAATTCTTTTTGCCAAAGCACGCCATCCTGCGTACGCATGATCCAGTGCCCTTCATCCGGGAAATATAAAAAGCGACTCTTTATACCTTTTAGTTGTGCTGCCTGATAGGCCTCCATGCCTTGGTTTACAGGCACTCTGAAGTCCATAGCACCATGAATAACCAGGATGGGTGTATTCCAATTTGCAAGGTAGTTGCGTGGATTGAATCGATCGTAGGCCGCCGGTTTCTTTTGATCCCAAAAATTGCCGCCAATATCCCAATTCGCAAACCACATCTCTTCTGTAGTAAGGTACCAGCTCTCGAGGTCAAACAAGCCACAGTGGGCAATAAATGTTTTAAAGCGGCCGTTGTGCAAGCCTTCTAACATGTATACGCTGTAACCGCCATAGCTCGCACCTACTGCGCCAAGTCTTTTTCTATCCACAAAAGGCAGCTTGCTTATTGAATCGGTAGCGGATAAATAGTCGCGTATAGCCTGTCCACCCCAATCTCCGCTTATTTCTTCGTTCCATTGGGTACCAAATCCAGGCATGCCGCGTCGGCAGGGTGCAATCACAATATAACCCTGCGAGGCCATCAATTGAAAATTCCAGCGAAAGCTATAAAACTGAGAAACGGCACTCTGAGGCCCGCCTTGACAGTAAAGTAGCGCTGGATATTTTTTTGTTGAGTCGAAATCAGGGGGATAGATCACAAAGGTCAGCATTTGCTTGCCATCCGTGGTTTTAATCCAGCGCTCCTCCACCTTGCTCATCTTGATGTCTTGGTACTTCTGCTTGTTGCTTTCGGTAACCGTAAAAAGCTGTCCTGTTTTAAGATCCACACGAAATACTTCCAAGGCGTGGTTCATATCCGTTCTGCCAACAATCAATGCGCCGGCTATTTCTCCAACGATACCCGTTAGGTCCCAAGGCCCAGAAGTAATTTGTCGAATGCTTGCTTTGCCTGCTTTTGGCGCTGTCGCTAGCGCTTCGTAAAGCTGAACAGTGCCATTGGTTGGGCTTAGAAAATAGATTCGACTTCCATCCTTGCTCCAACGAAAGGACTCCACCGTTTCGTCGAAGTTGGCCGTAAGATCCCTGCTTGTTCCTGTTGTCGGATCAAAAATAACAAGTCTGTTTTTGTCGGCTTCGTAGCCATCGCGAACCATGCTGAGCCAGGCTATTTTAGTGCCTATCGGCTGATAGGCCGGTTGGGTGTCATACCCTTTGTTGTCCTGCGTCTTATTCGTGGTTTCGCCGCTAACCAATGCGTAATCATAGATGTCTGTATTGGTACTAATTGCGTATGCTTTGCCTGTTAATTTTTTACATACATAAAGTATGTGCTTACTATCACTACTCCAGATCATGTCTTCAGCTCCGCCATTTGGCATCTGCGGACAGTCGAAGGCCTCGTTCTGCATGATATCCTTTTCGTTGCTGATTTTTCCATTGTTGAAGTCGGCTACGAACACATGCGAATAGTTTCCGTCCTCCCACGTGTCCCAGTGGCGATACATCAAATCGTCATACACCTCAGCTGTCGACTTCGATAACTCTGGATATAGATCCTGCTTGGTCTTGCCCACTTTTACATCGCGGGTAAAGAGTAGATGATTCCCGTCTGGCGCAAATTTTACCAGGCTAGTTCCTCCCTCGAAATTCGAAAGTTGTTTGGCATCCGTGCCATCCCAGCTCGATTCCCATAATTGCCCTTTATATATGTAACCCATTTTGCCGCTTGGGGTTCTTATAACTTCCGACTCGCTGCCAAGTGTGCTGGTAAGGCTCTTTGATTCGCCGCCTTGAACAGGAATACTGAAAAGATTGCGCTCGCCCTTGTTATCTGGCACCGAATAGGTCGAAATACCATAAATCAAACGACTGCCATCAGGTGTAAGGCATTCTGGACTTACACGCGACAATTGCCAAAGATCATCAATTTGAAGGTTGTGCTGCGCTTGCGTTTGTAACGTAATAATACAGCTTAGAAAAACGAATAAAAAAGGTTTCATGGGGAGCGTTTAATTTTAAATGCGAAACTATTGAAAAGAAATAAAGAATTTAGTCAATTGCTGAATTTCTTTTTAAATACATAGATAGACACCTGTTTTTAGTACAATTGGAACTATTAAAACTCCCCTTTTAAATATTTTATTTGGTTTTAATAGATATATTTATTTTTCTTTGCACCCCCATTTTGAATTGAAGGATTCTCAAATCCGGCATTTTAAATGTTTTTATGATTAGGTGCTTGACAATCAATTAGAGATTGTTTTAAACGTTTATAAATCGATCACTATGGCAGAAAAAAAAGCTGCGGCTACAGGAAACCTGGTTATCGTTGAGTCGCCTGCTAAGGCAAAAACCATCGAGGGCTTTTTAGGTAAGGACTTTACGGTTCGATCAAGCTATGGCCATATCCGCGATCTGCCAATGGGCGATAAAGCGGTGGACATAAAAAACAACTTCATACCACGCTACGAGATCTCCGAGGATAAGCAAAAAGTGGTTGATGAGTTAAAAAAACTCGCAAAGAAATCAGCAACCGTATGGCTTGCAACGGATGAGGATCGCGAAGGGGAAGCTATCTCTTGGCACTTGGCGGAAGCCCTCGGCCTTGATTTCACAAAAACAAAACGAATTGTTTTTCACGAGATCACCAAGAAGGCGATTCAGCATGCAATCGAAAATCCACGCACCATCGACAAGAATCTCGTGGATGCGCAACAAGCCCGTCGAATTCTCGATCGCTTAGTGGGTTTTGAATTGTCTCCAATCCTTTGGAAAAAAATAAAACCAAACCTTTCTGCTGGTCGTGTGCAGTCCGTTGCTGTGCGTTTAATCGTGGAGCGCGAACGCGAAGTGTATGGCTTCCAATCATCATCAAGCTTTAGAGTCGTCGGTTTCTTTGCAGGCTCTGGCAGCAATGGTCAACCCATCTCCTTCAAAGCCGAACTAAGCCAGCGTTTTCCGGTGGAAGCAGATGCTATGGCCTTTCTTGAGCGAATCAAAGGGGCTTCGTTTTCTGTTAAAAACATAGAGAAAAAGCCAGTAACAAAGTCGCCAGCTGCGCCTTTTACAACGTCCACGTTACAACAAGAGGCCAGCCGTAAGCTTGGTTTCTCTGTTGCGCAAACCATGATGTTGGCGCAACATCTATACGAGTCTGGGCAAATTACTTACATGCGTACCGATTCCGTCAACCTCTCTGAATTTGCACAGCAAGCAGCCAAAGAGGAAGTGACCAAGTCCTTCGGTGAAGCGTATGCCTTCGCACGTCAATTTAAAACCAAATCTGCCTCTGCTCAAGAAGCACACGAAGCCATTCGCCCAACCTATTTCGAAAACCACTCCGGAAAGTCCGACGACGACAAGGAGAATCGACTCTATGACCTTATCTGGAAACGTGCCATTGCTTCACAAATGGCAAATGCAGATATCGAAAAGACCATCGTTTCGATCATTAACGACCGCACCGGTGATGAGTTTGCAGCAACGGGTGAGGTGATTCGCTTCGAAGGTTTCTTGAAGGTATATCTTGAATCAACCGACGAAGAGGATCAAGCCGACGAAGAACAAAAAGAAGGAAACCTGCCGCAGATGGAGGTTGGCCAAGGACTGCAGTGTGCCGAGATTCGTGCAACACAAAAGTTTGCCTTGCCGCCGCCTCGATACACAGAGGCTAGTTTGGTAAAAAAACTGGAAGCACTCGGTATCGGCCGACCTTCAACATACGCCCCAACGATCTCTACTATTCAAAAGCGTGGCTACGTTGAAAAAGATTCACGCCCGGGTAAAGACAGAAACTACAGCGTACTCTCGCTTAAAAAGGAAAAAATAACCGCGCAGGTGCTCACGGAGATTACCGGTGCTGAGAAGTATAAGTTATTCCCAACCGATATCGGTACCGTTGTAAACGATTTCCTCGTTGAGCATTTTAAAGAGGTGATGGACTACAATTTCACCGCTAGCGTGGAGGAAGATTTTGATGAAATCGCAGAGGGTAAGGTAGTGTGGAACAACATGATCCGTGATTTCTATATCCCCTTTCACAAAAGTGTTGAGAAAACAACGGAGACATCCGAAAGGGCCTCTGGCGAGCGCGAACTTGGTCTTGATCCGAAAACGAGCAAGAAGATCATTGCCCGCATCGGTCGCTTTGGTCCGATGGTTCAACTTGGACCCACCGAAGGCGAGGAGAAACCGCGCTATGCTAAGCTTAAAAAAGGACAATACCTCGAAACGATTACCCTAGAAGAAGCACTTGACCTCTTTAAAATGCCTCGTAACATCGGTGAATACGATGGGGGTGAAGCTGTTGTAAGCATCGGTCGCTTCGGTCCATACATCCTTTATAAAGACGCTTTTTACTCCCTTCCTAAAGGAGACGATCCTTATACAATCGAGATCGATCGTGCCATCGAGGTAATCGAGGAAAAGAAGAAGGCCAATGCGGAGAAAATTCTCAAGACCTTCCCGGAGAATGATAAAGTATCTATCCAGAAGGGCCGTTGGGGACCTTATCTCGTGTTCGAGCGTAAAAACATCCCCTTGCCAAAAGGTTCCGACCCGCTGACATTGAGCTTTGCTGATTGCGAAGCACTTTCGAAGGATTTCGATAGCAAGCCAAAGAAAAAGACCGGTTTTAGAAAATAAATAGCGAAAATGGACTTTCTTGATTTCATCAGTCCCCTTCCTGCTGATTTAGTAGCTGCTGAGGCTTATGAGAATACAGAGCTGCTTGGGAGCGTTGTAAGCAGATACACCGAAGGTGGCACTATGCCTGATTTCGAAGGCATTCGCATGGCCATCATTGGCGTTCCCGAAGATCGTGGCTCCTTGAAAAACCAAGGTTGCTCTGCTGCCCCGAACGAGATTCGCAAGAAACTGTATAGCCTCGCTATCGGCAACTCCATCCCGAAAATAGTTGATCTTGGCAATGTGCTAAACGGCAATGAACTGAAGGATACCTATGCAGCCGTTTCCGTGGTGTGTAGCGAGTTGCTCAAACAAAATATCATACCAATTATTCTTGGAGGCAGTCAGGACATCACCTATGCCCAATATCTATCATACAGCACCTTGGATAAAACGGTGAACATGGTATCCGTCGATGCTTACTTTGATCTTGGCAGTTCCACCGAGAAGAATATCACCAGCGAGAATTATATCGGTAAAATAATTCTCCATCAGCCGAACTTTCTATTCAACTTTTCAAATGTTGGGTTTCAAACCCACTTCGTTGGACAAGCTGCCATACAAATGATGGACCGCCTTTATTTCGATGCATTTCGATTAGGCGAAGTAAGGAAAAATATTGATGAGGTAGAACCCATCGTGCGCGATGCGGATATACTCAGTTTCGACATCACCGCGATTCGTGCTTCCGACGCCTCTGGCAATAAAGGAGCAACGCCTAACGGTCTGTTTGGAGAAGAGGCTTGTCAAATCTGCCGATACGCGGGCATGAGCGACAAATTGAGCTCAGTGGGTTTCTACGAAAGCAACCCTTCCCTCGATCACAATGGCAACACTGCCCACCTTGTTGCGCAGATGGTTTGGTATTTCATCGATGGTTTTAATAACCGTAAACACGATGATCCCCAGCGCGACCAATCGAGCTACAAAAAATTCAGAGTATCGATCAAAGAAAATCAACACGAGTTGGTTTTCTATAAAAGCAAACTAAGCGACCGCTGGTGGATGGAGGTGCCTGTATCTGAAGTTCAGGCGCGCCACGAAAGGCATCACATGGTGCCTTGCTCTTATGCCGACTACGAAACGGCCTGCCGCGACGAAATGCCTGAGCGTTGGTGGTTGGCTACACAAAAATTCATCGCTTGATTAGTTAATCGCTTGATAGCGTAATCCTTAGGTAGATAAATACAGAACAAACCTAGAAGCTATTCAAATTTCGACCATGAATCCCAATAATTTGTGAATGAGGATTTATTTTATTTACTTTACCCCTCGTTTATAAGATTTGACAAAATTAAATCACACTGAAATTTTTCACCCGATGAAAAATATTTTAACATTTTGTTTCCTCCTTTGCGGCCTGTCTGCCATGGCTCAACAAGACCCGCAATTCAGTCAGAACATGTTTAACAGACTGCCTATCAATGCTGCTGTTGCCGGTGGTAATGATGCAATCTGTGCAACCCTTTTATATCGTCAACAGTGGTTGGGATTTTTGCCTAAAAACGAAGGCATTCCAAAGACCGGTTTAATCAGTTTAGATGCTCCTATAAAGATGTTGCATGGAGGTCTTGGTTTAACTATTATCAATGATAAAATCGGTTTTGAAAGTGGCGTGGGGCTGAAGCTTGCTTACGCCTATCGCATGAATATAGGTAGTGGTAAATTAGCGCTTGGTGTGGATGCCGGCATTCTACAAAAGGGAATCAATCCTACTTGGGTAGCCGTTAATATGTCTGACCCTAACCTGCCATCCTCTACAAGTGCCATCAGCCCTGATTTTGGTTTCGGAGCGTATTACAACAACAATAACTTATATGCGGGAATTTCTACAACCCACCTAGCAGAAGGGGCGATGAAATTAGGCGCGGCTACCTATGGTATTGCAAGACACTACTACATAGTGGGTGGATACAACTACGAACTCAATCCGACTTGGACGCTTAAGCCTTCTTTTTGGGCAAAGACGGATTTTGCTTCCACACAGCTTGATTTGAATGTTACTGCTTTATACAATAATTTAATTTGGGGAGGCGTTTCTTACCGAATGAAAGACGCAATCGTACCTATGGTGGGTATGAATATCGGTAATTTAAAAGTTGGCTACTCTTACGATTATACTACATCCAATCTAAAGCATGGCGATGCTGGAAAAATGGTCATGACTCATGAAATTATGCTCGGTTACTGCTTCAAGCCAAATCCAACCAAACCCTTACCACTCAATAGAAACGTGAGGTTTCTTTAATCTGTGTTTGTTAATAATGTAACTCTTTCCACGAGTCGTCGTTAAAACACATCCCTACAAATTTAATTTGAAATTTTAACAAGCTCTATACAGACGTTAAAACTTAATCAAAGGAGAAACAAAATGAAACAGTTGCTTTTTTATTCCCTGGTTGCCTTGCTTTTGAGCAGTTGCGGTGGCGGAGACACAGGGCAGCTTATCGGTGCTCAAGACCGTGAAGCTTGGTTTCAGGAAGATCCCTATGGAATGGTTTATATTCCAGCAGGTTCTTACATCATGGGACCTAGCGATCAGGATGCACCTTATTCCATGGTATCTCAAAGCAAGACGGTTACTATACCTGCTTTCTACATGGATGATACCGAAATCACCAACAACGAGTACCGTCAGTTTGTGTATTGGGTGCGTGATTCATTAGCACATCGACTGATTGCGGGTGATCACTTAATTGATGAAGGTGAATATTCCGAGCGTATCAATTGGGATACACAGATCGATTGGAACAGCGAGGAAAACACAGAGACTTTAGCTGAGCTTTTTCTTCCGGAAAACGAGCGTTTCTATAAGCGTAAAGAGATCGACACTCGTAAACTTAATTTTCTTTACTATTGGATTGACTTGCAGCAGGCTGCTGTTAAAGCGAATCGCCCGCAGGGCATGACGGATCGTTCTGTATTTATCAAAAGCGATACAATAAATGTGTATCCAGATACATTGGCATGGATCCACGATTACACGTATTCATACAACGACCCGCTTACTTTGATGTATTTTTGGCATCCAGCGTATGACGATTATCCTGTTGTTGGGGTGAACTGGAAACAAGCACGTGCTTTTTGTATTTGGCGCACCGAGCTCATGAATACGTATGTTTCGAAAGAAGGTGGATCAATCGTTCAGCCCTTTCGACTGCCTACCGAAAGTGAGTGGGAATATGCTTCCCGCGGTGGTTTGGATTTATCACCATACCCATGGGGCGGTCCTTATATCCGCAACAGCCGTGGTTGCTTCTTAGGCAACTTCAAGCCGATGCGTGGAAATTACATTGATGATGGTGGTACATACACGGTTAAAGCCACTTCTTATTGGCCTAACGATTATGGTCTGTATTGTATGGCTGGTAATGTGGCCGAGTGGACTAGCAACGCCTACGATGAGTCGGCTTACAGCTTCAGTCATGACCTTGCTACCAATTTTGAATACGAAGCAAAATCAGAGGATCCTCCAGCTTTGAAACGCAAAGTTATTCGTGGTGGTTCTTGGAAAGATATTGGCTGGTACCTGCAAAATGGAACTCGTACTTACGAATATCAAGACACCGCAAAATGTTACATCGGCTTCCGTTGTGTTATGAGTTACCTTGGCCGCGACAAATCCGATATTTAAAAAGCAATTAACCAAAATCAAACAATAATTAACCTTAATCAAATCTTCAGTTATGGGACTAGCAGAACTTACCGCCAGTAAAGGATGGAAAAATTTTATGGCCAAATTATATGGTCTGGGTGCAGCCGTTGTAATTATTGGTGCTCTTTTTAAAATTCAACACTGGCCAGGTGCTGGTGTTATGCTTACGGTAGGTCTTGGTACTGAGGCTGTAATCTTCTTTTTCTCTGCCTTTGAACCACTTCATGCTGAAATTGATTGGTCTATTGTTTATCCTGAGTTAGCAATGCATGACGAAGAAGGTGGACATGGTCACGATGCTAAAAAAGTGGATGCTAAAAAACCTACTGGAACAGCTACACAGCAACTTGATACTATGCTTGCGGACGCTAAAATAGGTCCTGAATTGTTGGCAAGTGTGAGCAGTGGTTTGAAATCACTTGGCGACAATACAGCTAAGCTTTCAGATCTTGGCACTGCTAGTGTTGCTACGGATGAGTACTTAAAGAATGTTAAAGGTGCTTCTGAATCAGTTGCAACGATGGGTCGTTCTTATGAGAAAGCGTCACAAGCAATGGGTGATCTTGCTTCTGCTGTTGATGTAACTAAAGCGGGTATGTCTTCTGCTGTTGAAGATGCTAAATTGTACAAAGAAGAAGTAGCCAAATTGGCGAAAAACCTTCAGGCTCTCAATAGTGTTTATGGCAATATGTTGACTGCCATGAATGTGAAGGCCTAAATAAATAGATTGTTAACGTATTTCATTTAGAAATAGAAAATTAATAAATAGTTATGGCAGGTGGAAATTCCCCTAGGGCAAAGATGATCGGTATGATGTACTTGGTACTCACCGCACTTCTGGCTCTTAACATTTCAAAAGAGATTGTACAGGCTTTCGTGATTATCAACGAAGGTATTGAGACCACCACGGAGAACTTTGAAAAAAAGAACGGTATGACCTATGCTGCCTTCAATTTTCAGGAGTCGCAAAATCCGGCAAAGGTGAAGCCTTACAACGATAAAGCAAAGCTTGTGAAGAAGATGGCTGACGAACTCGAAGAATATATTGAGGGTGTTAAGCGTTCTATTATTGCAAAAGCGGATAAGTTGGCTAAACCACAACAGGATACAGTTACTCTTGCATGGTGTCAGGCTAAAGATGATACCAACTTCCCTGCTCAGGTGATGGTTGGTAGCTCCGCTGACGGTAAAGGTGCTGAGGCTAGCAAAATGAAAGAAAAGATCGAGGAGTTTAAAGTTAAAGTAAAGGGTATAATTTCTCAAGTTTCCAAAGCGGATGGTGAAAAATTCAAACTCGGTATCGAAACTGAAGATCCTCCGATGGAAGATGGTGTTAAACTCACTTGGGAGATGCACAATTTTGGTCACTATCCATTGGCTCCAGTAATTACATTGATGTCGAAACTGCAGAGTGATGTTAGAAACACCGAGGCTGATGCAATCAACTACCTGATTTCTAAAATCGATGCAAGTAGCTTTAAATTCGATGCACTTGAGGCGCGTGTTATCGCCAAGAGTGGCTACGTGTTTGTTGGCCAAGACTATGAAGCCGATGTGTTCGTTGCCGCTTTCAGCACAACGCAGAATCCTGAGGTGCAAGTTGGTAATGTAGATACCGCCAAGAAAGTGATAGTAGGCAATGCTGAAACCATCCCGGTTGAGTTGGGTATGGGTAAATACAAAAAGAAAGCAGCTACTGAAGGTATCGTGAAATGGGGAGGAGTTATTAACGTAAAATCTCCAGATGGTAAAGTTCAGCCTTACTTTTTCAAATCCGAATACATTGTGGCTAAACCTAGCGCCGTTATTTCTCCTGAGAAAATGAATGTGCTTTACATTGGTTTAGATAATCCAGTATCAATCTCCGTTGGAGGTGGTATTGCGGATGAGAAAATAACACCTTCAATCAGCAATGGTACCTTGACAAAGATTCCTAATCAGAAAGGACATTACATGGCTAGAGTTACTACGAAAGGAGAAGCCGTCATTCGTGTTACTGCTGAAGTGGATGGAAAGAAAGGTCAGGCTATGGGCGAAATGAAATTCCGCGCCAAGGATGTTCCCGATCCAATTGCGAAAGTAGGAGGTAAAAAAGGTGGCGTTATCACCAAAGCATTATTAAGTGCTCAGGCTGGTGTTGCTGCTGAATTAGAAAACTTCGATTTTGAAGGTGTACGTTATGTGGTTACATCCTTTACTTTGGATGTAACAGGAAAAGGTAAGGATATTCAAACGGATGCTGCCAAGAATAATGCATTCACTTCTAATATGCAATCTTTCTTCGCTAAACTTCGTGCAGGAGACATGGTTATCATTAGTGATATAAAAGCCATAGGTCCTGGTGGAAACACCCGTAACTTAGGTTCTGTTACATTTAAAATCATCTAATCTTTTCACCATGAAAAAGATCCTTGTATTGTTTGCTTTTGGCGTCTTGTCATCCTTGTTTGCTTCAGCGCAGACAGTTCTTGACGGAGTATATGTGAAAGAGCATGTGCAGACACGTAAGGTGGTGCCTTATGCTCCTTTGCGTGAGGCGGATGTTATGTGGAGTAAGCGGATCTGGCGTTATATTGATATTAACGAAAAGATAAATCTTCCTCTTAAATGGCCTTTGAGTCACTCTATTAAAGATAGAAAAAGTTTAATCGACGTACTGCACGATGCTGTAAAAGAAGGCACTCTAACGGCTTATAATTCAACAGATGATGAATTTACTACCCCGCTTACGCAGACGGAGGCACAGGCTTTAGGAGTGCGTGATGACACCACCGATGTTGTAGATCCTACAACGGGCGAAACAACTCAGAAAATGGTGCACGAAGAGTTCAAGGGTGATAATGTAATTAAGTATCGGATTAAGGAAGATTGGTTTTTCGACAGGCAGCGTTCGGTGATGGATGTTCGTATAATTGGAATTGCTCCAATTATGCAGAAAATCAATAAGGAAACAGGTGAAGCTATGGAAGGTGATCTTGTTCTTTACTGGGTTTATTTCCCTGAGGCGCGTAAGTTGCTCGTGAACAATGAGGTTTTTAATCGATTCAATGATTCGGAACGACGCAGCTTCGACGATATCTTTATGAAGCGTATGTTTTCAAGCGTGATTTTTAAAGAATCGAATGTGATTGATCGTCGTATTCAAGATTATAAAACGAATCCATTAGATGCGCTTTTAGAAGCCCAAAAGATAAAAGATGATCTGTTTAATATGGAGCATGATCTTTGGGAATACTAGTATTTAATTAAAGCTTTTAAAAACCCGTCAAGTATTTGACGGGTTTTTTTTATTTAATTGAAAATAAATTTCCTGTAATCAAAAATTAAAATTAATATTGCATTCACATTGCGGGGTGGAGCAGTTGGTAGCTCGTTGGGCTCATAACCCAAAGGTCGTAGGTTCGAGTCCTGCCCCCGCTACTAATATTTTAAACAGCCCCTGTTTTACATAGTAAAGCGGGGTTTGTGGTTTTTTAACTCTTATTTAATTTTTTTAACATGAAAAAAACGTTACTCACACTAGCTGCATGTTTTATCGCTGGTTCGTTGGTTTTTGGCCAGCAAGCAAAGTACATTAAAAACCATCCTCGCAAAGGGCTTCCAATGATTGAGCCAGTGAGTGCAGGAAATGCTCCAACGAGTATTCCTACTCCGCCTGCCATGATTAACTCGGCAAACATCATTCAGATTGGTCTCGGTCCGAATGCTTTTGGTACTGGTTTTGGAGCGCGTACGAATGTATGGGCTGATAAAAACTTGAATTCAATCGTTTTCGTTCACCGTGGCGCATTACTTAGCGGTGGTGGACAAGATCCTAATTCTGGATACTTGCGTTACGATGTGTCTAAAGATGGTGGTTTAACTTGGACTAGCGACGAAGGTCCTCTGTATATGGCTACAGGCGGTGATCCAGGAAATAACACCGATGCTGCTGTTTCTCGTTACCCACAAGGTGCTATTCTTAACAGCACTGGTAACACAGTTGCTGACAACGCTTATGTAACCTATTTTGCACCTTCACGCGATGCTTCTAATCCTGATCCTGCAGCTACTGGTGACTGGGGTGGAATCGTTTATGGTGTTCAGAAACTATCTGGAGCTCCATCCGTTCCTACACAGACTCAATTATCTAGCGACGCTGTAGAAACAGGTAAGAAATACTATCTCCCTGATGGATTTATCGTTACGCAACAAAACAAAGCCATTACTCTTGACATGGCTCGTGATGGTAGCAACGGTTCTGAATACATGGATTCATTGATTATCATGAACGGTGTTTGGAATGCTGGTATCAGTGATATCGTATACACTGAGAAACACATTCTTGCTAAGGCTGAATTGCATGCAGATGGTTCTCACATGATGACTGCATCTAATATTGCCTTCTCTCCAGACGGACAAAAAGGATATATTGCCTTGATTGGTAAAAACAAATACGATGTTGGTTTGCCTGATTCTTCTTACAATCCAATCATCTACAAAACAACGGATGGTGGTTCAACATGGGTTGGTGCTACCTCCCTTGACCTGAAGAACATCAATAACATCTTTAATTTCTTTGCTGATCCTACGCAAACTGATTCTAGCTTTACTACTGCTTTTGAAATTGATCTTTCTGTCGATAATGCAGGAAATGCACATATCATCATGGGCTTAGGTGCTAAAATTGGTACCAATGGCTTTAGCATCAACACAACACCAGGTCAGTGGGGTATCTTTGATATTCATACACAAGACGGTGGCACGACTTGGTTAGCGAGCTTACTTGCAAAGCCAATGACTTTTCGCGGATCATACGGTGATGGATCTACTACTAACCCTACCGTTAACGAAGACAACCGTCCTCAGTCATCTACAACATGGGATGGCTCTAAACTGTTCTTCTCTTGGTTTGATACAGATACCATTGCTCACCCAAATCCAACTGGTGACAACATGAGCCCTGATCTTTGGGTGCGTGGTTATGATCCAGCAAACCATCTTTGGACTCCTGCTAAGAATTTGACTAGAGGTACTGCTGCTGATGGCAAAATTACATATGGTAATGTATCTTACTATGTACTTGATAGCGCTGATGCATACAAAATGCCAGTTACTTTTGGTATGCAAACAGATTCGATAGCTACTGGTACTACGATGCAATATTGCTACCTTTCAGGTGCTTTAATGATGGATGCGGATTTTACTCTTCCAGAAGACAGCATTGAGACGGTTGATCTTAATTCATACAGCGTTACTACTTCTGAGCAAGTTATCAAGTTGAACAACGAGTCAGTAAAAGTTTATCCAAACCCATTCAGCCAAAGCACCACATTTGCTTTGAGCATGAACGAAGCCGCGCAAGTTTCAATGAATGTGCGTAATGTGCTAGGTCAGACTGTAGTTTCTGAAAACTACGGCATGATGAATGCTGGTCGCAACTCCATTCGTTTTAACGCAAACGGTTTGGGTGCAGGTATTTATTTTTACACCGTAACCATCGGTGCGAATACAACTTCCGGTAAAATGATGATCCAGCGCTAAGCTGATTTACCTTAAATAAAAAATCCCCTGGAGATAATCTTCAGGGGATTTTTTTGTTTAAAAACGTGTTGTTGGCTAAAGTCCAATACCAAATCCCATACTCAAGTATAAGGGTGACATGCGCGGCGAATACTGCGTTTGATTGAGGTTGTAGAGCGCTATTATCATAAGCGATGATGTACCTCCCAAAGGCTGCGTATATCCCCCTCCAACGAAAAAACTGCCCACATTGCGGCGTTCGCTTTGCCACTGACCACTGCTCAAATCGGGGAAGTAATGCTTTATGTTTAGTAATTCATATTCTGTATGCGCAAATACACTTCCGAAAAGGACATGTCGAGCAAAGATCTTTGCCCCGTAATTGTTAACCCTAATGCCAGCTGTGCGATCTGACCAAAATTGATAAATTGGTCCAGCGCCTGCCGAAAATTTTTCTGTTACGCGATAGCCAATAACCGGTGAAAGATCGAGCGCACTGCCTTGCGATGAAAAGCTTATTCCGCCGAGATTGCCCCCTAAAAAAAGTCTGTCTTTTAATGGCTGTGGTGGCGGAGGCGCTTGAGCCCTGCTCTTTTGCATGGTGCAAATAAAGAGTGCTAATACGCCGGCCAGTAGGCAAAGTTTTTTCATAGAATTCGAATTTGCTTAGGCATCATAATCGACTTTCACGACTGCTGTGGCAGGATGACTTTGGCAGGTTAAAATAAATCCGTCTGCCACTTCTTGTTCGGTGAGTGCGAAGTTCTTACGCATAGTAACCTTGCCCTCAATGACTTTACCCCGGC
>CANFOZ010000065.1 GCA_947448795.1 Bacteroidota bacterium | reverse complement strand
TTTGATACCTTTGCTCTTGACTGAGGTGAGTGTAGTTTTTTTGCATTGCAACTCAAAGATTACGCTTCTCAGCCAAACTTTCATCGGGGACCCTCAAAGTCCCCGTGAAAGTTTAATCTTTAAATTGCACTTATTAGTTTAACACAGCATACTATTTATTTAATAAATATTTATTTTGAATGGCAATTAATTCTCTTGAAGCTACATCCCATGCGTTTTCATTTGTTTTTTTATCCTTCCTTGCTGCAGGATGCTTCACCTTTTCTATTTTTCTTGTTTTACTGAAATGTTTGTTTAAAAAGTTATAACTATCATTACCTAAACCAATAATAACATCCGGATTTAACATTTCAACTTCAGACATTAGAAACCCTATGTTTTTTGTATCTCCATCTGCATTTTTCCAAAAATTAACTTTAGCTTTAAATTTACTTTTCTTTTTAGTTTCACTAACTTCAAATATTTTAACTACATCTGTGAAATAACTTAAAACATTTTTATTAAAAACAATTCCTTTAAAAGCTTTAAAATATTTGTTTTTTTCATTCCAAAATTCAATTCCAAAAGGGGTTCCAAAAACATAATTCATCTCCTCATTTTTTTCAATATTGTTTTTGTCTGCACTATCACTCGGCTCTCTGCCCAAAAACATAACTTTGATTATAGCACTATCAGGATTTCCAAACCAAATAGGTAAATCAACTCTACTGTCAGGATATTTTGCTTTGTAATTAAATTCCGGATTCTCGGAAGTGATAAAACCCATATCAAAATTTTGGTTTACATTATTATTTTGCAATATTTTAAAAGAAGCTTTTTCGTAAAACGAATTAAACTTATATTTTGATTGATATAATTCTATGATTTTTTTCATGTTTAATTTTTAAAAATCATTGTTCCTACTCATAAGGCTTTTCGCAATACGCCCTGTTTTTTTAATTGGTTTCTTGACTCCAATATATTATAATTATTTTTGTTCATAATAATAAAACAAAATTATAACAAATATGTTTTAAAACAAATAAGTTGTTATTCGAACCTTCGCATCTAATTCAAGCGCAGGTGAAAACATCCAAAGAAACTCTTCAAAAAAGCTTTGGTCTACATGTGAATAGGCTCCGCACAGACAAGGGGCTCACACAGGTGGAGGTGAGTGGCAGTATGGATAAAGATCAGCAGAGTTTGCAACGAATTGAAAGCGGGAATGTGAGTCCCTCGCTATATTATCTTTGGCAATTGGCACAAGCACTGGATATTTCGCTTGCTAAATTGGTAACCTTTGATTTGCTCGATTCAAAGAAAAAAAGACACTAAAAATCTCCCGAAAGATTGGCGCATCCGCCAACTGACGGAAAGAACTAGCGCAGGAGTAGGAAACCTGCGCAGCTGCTTTTTGCAGAGGGTAAAACGTAGCAGTCGCTGCGCAGGTTTCTTAATCCTGGGCTTTCTCGTTGCGCATTTGTAATCCGCGATTTCTGATTAGCTGCTTGCAAAATCATTACCTTAGCAGCTCTAATCGATCCTATGAAAATCATCATTGCTGGCACTTCCGGAATAAAAAAAATGGAGCACATTGATTCAATTCGAGGAATTGCAATACTTATGGTCATTTTTGTACACATTGCACACACTATTTCGATGGTATCGAAATTAAATCCAATACTGTTTCTAGTTACAGAATACGGTCAATTAGGAGTCCAGCTATTTTTCGTGGCATCGGCTTATACGCTTTGCGTGTCGGCCGAAAGCAGGGAAAATGAAAAAAACAAGAATCTAAAGTTCTTCATAAGGCGATATTTCCGAATTGCCCCTGCCTATTACATTATTGGCATTGGGGGATATTTTATTTTAACGTATTTAGTACCTAATTATAGCGTATTAAAATTTGAAAATTATACACCTTTAAATATTTGTGCTAATTTATTTTTTGTACACGGGTTCGTTCATAAAACTGCAAACAACGGAATTGTTCCAGGAGGTTGGTCAATTGGAACTGAAATGGCTTTTTATGCTCTATTCCCTATATTGTTGTATTATACAAAGAAGGCAACCAACATCAATTTCAAATATATTTTTGTAGCGTTTTTTCTAATTGTAACCGCAACCCAGCTTGTTTCTTTCATGCTTTTCAAAGATAAAATAAACATGAATAGTTTTGTTTATTTCAACCTTTATAACCAATTACCCGTATTCTTTTTGGGAATTGCTTATTATTTTCTTGAGAAACAGCGCTTTTTTAATTATGATATAAAATTTGACTTCATACAGTTTCTATGGCTCACAACGCTATCACTAGGAATGTGGGCCGTTAGCTTAAAGCTCAATAAAGGCTATTTATTTACTATTATTCCAATCGTTTCAGCGCTTTCATTTATTTTTCTGATAAACATTTTTAAAAAGAGCAGCAATCTTAATATTCCCATTTTGAAGAGAATTGGGGTGCTTTCTTACTCAATGTATCTCATACATTTCTTTTTCGCTCGTTCGGTGTCCTTGTTTATGCTTTCCAAAACAAAGCAAGAACTTAACCAAGTTCTTGTTCTTATAGTACTGTTTATTTTTTCTGTGGTGGCAAGTTATTTTATTGCTGTTTTATCAGAAAAATACATTGAAAAACGCTTTATTCGCATAGGAAAAGCAATAACAGAGAAGCTATGAAAGCACAAACCCGCTGCGCAGGAGTTCCCTCCGTTGCGCAGGATTTCCTCCGCCCACCGGCGTACCTGTCCGCCCACCGGCGGATGCGCTTTCTCGTTGCGCATTTGCAATCCGCAATTTGTCTCGCATTAAAAAATATTCAGATTAAGAAACCTGCAGAGCTGGCTCGTGCTCGCCTATTCACTACCTTTAGCAGCAAATAAGAAGCATGAAAATCATCATCACAGGCACCTCCGGCATGGTGGGCGAAGGCGTCCTCCACGAAGCAGTAAACCATCCGAAAGTCACAGATGTACTCGTTATCGGACGCAAAAACAGCGGTCTGAAACACCCGAAAATCACGGAGCTGCTGATCCAGGATTTCTTCCAAGCCACAGACGCGCTGAGTTCCGTAAAGGGCTACGATGCCTGCTTCTTCTGCCTTGGCGTCTCCTCCGTGGGCATAGATAAAGACCTGTACGAGAAACTCACCTACACGCTCACGCTGGATTTCGCGAAAGCCATCCTGCCCAACAACCCCAACCTCACCTTCTGCTACATCTCGGGCTCCGGCACCGACAGCAGCGAAAAAGGCCGTCTGCACTGGGCCCGCGTGAAAGGCAAAACAGAAAACGAACTCCTCGCCCTGGGTTTCAAAGACGCATACGCTGTGCGCCCGGGCTACCTGCAACCCACGCCTGGACTCAAAAACACGCATCCATACTATGCTTATGTGAAATGGATGTACCCGGTTTTTAAAGTGCTCATGCCGGCTTTCTTCTCCACCCTCGCCGAGCTCGGACAAGCGATGCTCGCCTTGACTATCAAAGGATACGAGAAGAAACACATCGAAGTCAAAGACATTCTTTTGCTCGCTAAACAATCCGCATGAAAAACGGATTGCGCGTTATTCTCATCTGCGCACTGATCGCACTTTGCGGCTTCTCCAAGGCCCAATCGGTGCTTAGCAAAGACCGCTATGGCAATGCGGTGGTGTATATCGATGGCAACACCGTGCGCAGCAAAGATCGCTACGGCGATGCCTTGTATTTTCTGGATGGACAGACGATCCGACACAAAGACCGTTATGGCGAGGCGGCCTATTTTATAGATGGGACAACGGTGCGCAGCAAAGACCGTTACGGCGATGCTTTATACTATTTTGATGGACTCACCATCCGCAGCAAAGACCGCTATGGCGATGCCCTCTATTACATCGATGGGAACGTGCTGCGCAGCAAAGACCGCTATGGCGATCCGGTGTACTATTTCGAGGGATTGCCCGAGAAATGGGTGATCGTTTGCTTGATGCGCTAGTCATCAGCAAGCCATCTTTACAACAACCTTTGCAAGTCATTAAAAATTGTTGATTTTTTTTATTATATTTGGAATATGGAAACCGTACTCATCAACGTAGAGAAAAAATCAGATTTGGCTTTCTTGATTAGCTTGGCAAAAAAACTGGGCTTGTCGGCAAAGGCACTCACGCGTGCACAGGTGGAAGATTGGAGACTGGCGCAGAAAATTGATGCCGGCATGAAAACAGCCAATGCCAAACGCAGCGATGTCATGAAAGCGCTAGGTAAATGAAGGTTGAGTTCAAAAAAACCTTTTTAAAAGACATCAAAAGACTGACTGATAAGCGTCTTCAAAATGCTGTTGCCAAGGCTATTTTGCAAGTGGAAACAGCGGAAACACTCGCTCAGGTAAAAGGGTTGAAGAAATTATCCGGCTACGAAAAACATTTATGAATTCGTATCGGGGTCGGGTTAAAGGTCGAAGACCAAGTGGTCTATTTTGTGGTCTTAGAACACCGAAAAGATATCTACAAGGGCTTTCCTTGACACCAAGAACATTGCCTGATGCGCTAAGCATTACCCAATCACCATCCTAGTCACCTTCGTTACCAAGCCGCGCGGCATGAAACCCGTGGTGCGGGCCAACAAGCTGTTCATGAAACCATGAATGGCCACCGTCTTGCCTTTTAACATGGCGTCATAGCCATACTCGGCCACCGTGCGCGAGCTCGGCAGTTTTTTGTTTTTGAACAAACCCGCCGCTTCCACATCGGCCGCCTTGGCGAAGTTGCTTTCTGTAGCACCGGGACATAAGGCTGTCGCCGTCACACCCTGCTCTGCGAGCTCGTTGGCCAACGCTTCGGTGAAATGCAGCACATAGGCCTTCGTAGCAAAATACACCGCCATCTTTGGTCCTGGCTGAAAAGCCGCCGTGGAGGCCACGTTCAAGATACGACCCTGCTTGCGACCAACCATCTCGGGCAGATACAGCTTGCACAAGTGCGTGAGCGCCGTGATGTTGAGTTGTATCATCGTTTCTTCTTTTGGCCAACTCGTTTCGGCAAAGAAACCATAATCGCCGAAGCCGGCGTTGTTGATCAAATAGTCAACCTGCAAGCCCAAACGGGTGGTCTCCTCATACACTTTTTGCGCCGCATTCGGCAAGCCCAGGTCTTGCTCGAACACATGCACCGTGATGCGATGCGCAGCTTCCAATTTCTGTTTCAAATCGCGCAACACAGCGCCGCTGCGGGCCACGAGAAACAGGTCGCCGCCTTTGGCAGCGTGTACTTTTGCTAATTCCATGCCGATGCCGCTGGAGGCTCCGGTGATCAATGCTAAGGCCATATTACGGAGTTAAAGGTGTTTCTTTTTTATATAATGTCGGCTTGCTCAAATGCCTCAAAATCATCGCCACCAGGAGCATGCAAGAGAATACGAGCAGTATATTGGATAAATCGCTGTTGGTGCCGAGCTGATCAACACCGGAAGCAATAAGACCTTTGTTTTCAAGATACGATAGAATAACGGCCGAGCCGTTGTTCACTAAGTGCGCAGCCACCGAAAGCCAGATCGAGCCGCTCCATTCGAAGAGGTAACCGAGCACCATGCCGAGTAAAAGACGCGGCAGGAACCCGTAAAACTGCATGTGCATCGCGCTAAAGAGGAAGGCGGCGATAAAGATGGCCAGGTGTTTGTTGCGCGTCATTTCTTTAAACAGGCGTTGCAAGATGCCGCGAAAAAGCAGCTCCTCGCCGATGGCAGGCAGGATAGCGACCATAAAAAAAACCAGGATAAAATCGCCGCCGCTTTGTATGTTTAGAAAGGCCTCAGTAAGCTTGCCGGCCTGCGCCTCGGCGTTTTTCATCCAGGTCTCAACGGCATGCAAAGCGGCAGGAAACACCATGCGCGAATTCAAATTGACAAGCACGTTGATCAAAGGCTGAGCAGCGAGGATCAGCAGCAAAACCAACAGCAGCGCATACGGCGGTACTTTTTTGTTGAGGAGAGGATAGGAAAACCAGTTGCGCTCGACCATCCAGCTATAGATGAGCGCTGGCACAATAAAGAGTCCGATGGCTTGCGAAATCTGCAAAAACTCCAAGGCATGCAGGAAGTTTGGATCAGCGAGCTTTTCTTCCAAGTTACCTAAGGCCGACATGTCGATGCCGAAGAGCGGCTTGAGCAGAAAAAAAGCGAGCAAGGACAAGCAGCCGATGGATCCGCTGATTAAGCCAACGAAGATTAAAAGACGGCTGAGCAGGGAGCGCCCTGCAAGGGTGGAACCGATTGTGATGGTGGACGAGTTCGTTTCCATTGTGTTTTCGTAATTTCGCACAAAGATATCCTTTCCCAAAGGACCTGTAAACGCACATGATAAAAATCGGCTCCATCGAATTGGGTGAATTCCCGCTCTTACTTGCTCCCATGGAGGATGTAAGCGACCCTCCGTTCCGTGCGGTCTGCAAGCAGAACGGCGCCGACATGATGTACACCGAGTTCATCTCGTCGGAAGGACTGATCCGCGATGCTTTCAAAAGCAAGCAGAAGCTAGACATCTTCGAATACGAACGCCCCATCGGCATACAGCTTTTCGGCAGCGATATCGACTCGATGCGCGAGGCAGCCATCATCGCCGACAATGCGGGCCCCGACCTTATCGACATCAATTATGGCTGTCCGGTGAAGCAAGTGGCCTGCAAAGGCGCCGGTGCTGCCCTCTTACAAGACATCCCAAAGATGGTGCAGATGACTTCTGAAATCGTCAAAGCGGTGAACAAGCCCGTGACTGTGAAGACGCGCCTGGGCTGGGACGACCGCACCAAGAATGTGGGCGAAGTGGCCGAACGCCTGCAAGACATCGGCATCTCCGCACTCACCATCCACGGCCGCACCCGCTCGCAGATGTACAAAGGCCCCGCCGACTGGACGCTCATCGGCGAAATAAAAAAGAACCCTCGCATCACCATCCCAATCTTCGGCAACGGCGATGTGGACTCGCCCGAGAAAGCCCTTGAGATGCGCAACCGCTATGGCGTCGATGGCGTCATGATTGGTCGCGCCGCTATTGGCTACCCCTGGATCTTCCGCGAGGTGCGCCACTACCTCGATCACGGCACACGCATAGCTGGCCCCACCCTAGCCGATCGTGTAGATGTGTGTCGTCAGCACCTGGAGAAGTCGCTCACCTGGAAGCGAGGCAAGCTCGGCATCCTCGAGATGCGTAAGCACTATGGCAATTATTTCCGCGGCGTGCCTAACTTCAAAGACAACCGCATCCGATTAGTCACTGCTGACACCGCCGAAGAGCTCTACGACCTCCTCGACGCTATCAAATCGGGCTACACGCCAAGCACCGACAACCTCGGCATGGCCGTTTGACCTTTTATCTAAACATCACTTGTCGCTACTCTCCTTCCTCGGAAAAATCGTCGCATCCATCACCGCAGGCCGCATACGCCGCTGGAGCGAATGCCCCGTGGAGACGCAAAACGAAGTGTTTCAAACACTGATCCAAGAGGCGCAAGACACCGCCTTCGGCAAGGATCACCGCTTTGCGGAAATTAAGACGTACAACGATTTCAAACAGCGTGTGCCGGTCCGAACCTACGAAGATTTTGTGCCCTACATCGACCGCATCAAACAGGGCGAGTTAGATGTGCTTTGGAAAGGGCGGCCCATCTATTTCTGCAAAACATCCGGCACCACAGCCGGCGTAAAGTACATCCCCATCACCAAAGCATCCATATCAAACCACCTCAACTCGGCACGCAATGCCCTGCTGATGTATATCCACGGCTCGGGCAATGCCGATTTTTTAGGTGGTAAATTGATTTTTCTCTCGGGCAGTCCAACCCTCGACGCGGTCGGCGCTATCCCCACAGGCCGTCTTTCTGGCATCGTCAACCACCATGTGCCGGGCTACCTGCGCCGCAACCAACTGCCATCCTTCACCACCAACTGCATCGACGACTGGGAAGAAAAAGTGGATGCTATCGTCGAAGAAACGCATCAGCAAGACATGCGCCTGATCAGCGGTATCCCGCCATGGGTGCAGATGTACTTCGATAAACTGACGTTGAAAACGGGTGAAAAAGCAGGCGCTTTGTTTCCGAACTTCACCCTGTTCGTGCACGGCGGCGTCAACTTTGAGCCCTACCGCGCCAAACTGGAAGCGGCCATCGGACGCAGCATCCACACCCTCGAGACCTACCCGTCAAGCGAGGGCTTCATCGCCTTTCAAGATACGCGCGACCAAGCCGGACTGCTGCTCGTGCTCAACGAAGGCATCTTTTACGAGTTCATTCCCGCCGCCGAGTATTTCAATGAAAAACCCACCCGACTTGCTTTGCAGGATGTGGAGCTCGGCATCAATTACGCCATCCTCCTCAACACCAACGCGGGTCTCTGGGGTTACAGCATCGGCGATACGGTGAAGTTTGTTTCTACAAATCCCTACCGCATCGTGGTCACGGGTCGTATCAAACACTTCATTAGCGCCTTTGGTGAGCACGTGATTGTAGAAGAGGCCGAGAAAGCCATTCAGCAAGCCGCTGCAGCCACAAACAGCGAGGTGGTGGAGTTCACAGTAGCGCCGCAGGTAAACCCCGAAAGCGGTCTGCCCTACCACGAATGGCTGGTGGAATTTGCGCAAGCACCTAACGATAGCGAGCTGTTCACCAAGCTTCTCGACGAGGCCATGCAAAAGCAAAACATCTACTACCGCGACCTCATCCAAGGCAACATCCTGCGAACCTTGGTCATGAAGCCTTTGCCAGCAGGCGCTTTCATCCGGTATATGAAATCACAAGGAAAGCTCGGCGGCCAAAACAAGGTGCCGCACCTCAGCAACCACCGCGACTTGGCTGACAACTTGTTGGCAATGATAAAATGACAATCTTTGCAGGAGCTTGAAAACAGTACCGCATCCTATTATGAACGACAAAAAAAGACACATCGCCATCCTCGGCTCTACCGGTTCGATCGGCACCCAAGCATTGGATGTAATCAAAGCGAACCCGAACGTGTTCGAGCTGGAAGTGCTCACCGCTAACGGCAATGTAGACCTGCTCATCAAACAAGCGCTGGAGTTCAAGCCCAACGCGGTGGTTATTGGCGATGAAAAGAAATACGAGGTCGCAGCACAAGCCCTGCAGCCCGCCGGTATCAAGGTGTTTGCCGGCGAAGAGTCGCTGGCGCAAGTAGTGGAGATGAACAGCATCGATATCGTGCTCACCGCCCTTGTCGGCTACGCCGGACTGAAGCCCACACTTTCGGCTATCCGCGCAGGTAAACACATCGCGCTAGCCAACAAAGAAACACTGGTGGTTGCTGGCGATATAGTGACTCAGCTCGCGCAAGAAAAAGGCGTAAATATCTACCCCGTCGATTCCGAACACTCGGCCATTTTTCAATGCCTAGCGGGCGAGTTCCACAACCCCATCGAGAAGATTTACCTCACTGCTTCGGGCGGTCCATTCCGCGGCAAAGACCGCGAATTTTTAGCCACCATAAAAAAAGAACAAGCCCTCAAGCATCCTAACTGGGATATGGGTGCAAAGATCACCATCGACTCTGCATCACTCATGAACAAAGGGCTCGAGATGATCGAAGCAAAATGGCTGTTCGGACTGAAACCCGAGCAAATCGATGTGATTGTGCATCCACAATCCATCGTGCACAGCATCGTACAGTTTCGTGATGGAAGCATGAAAGCACAAATGGGACTGCCCGACATGAAGCTGCCTATTCAATATGCGCTCGCCTACCCCAACCGGCTCGAATCCAGCTTCCCCCGCTTTGATTTCACGGCCTATCCATCGCTCACCTTCGAAGCGCCGGATACGAAAACATTTCGTAATCTTGCATTGGCTAAAGAGGCGATGGTGCGCGGTGGTAATGTGCCCTGTGTCATCAACGCTGCAAACGAAGTAATGGTGGATGCCTTCCTAAAAGACCGCGTGACCTTTCTTCAAATGCCTGATATCATTGAGCAATGCATGAGCAAAGTGGCCTTCATCGAGAAGCCATCGTACCTCGATTATGTCGAAACAGATCGTGAAGCACGACGCATAGCCGTGTCCTTGATTAGTTAATACAATATTAAATACCCTTTCTCGTTAAAAGCGATTACTAAAACACAATGGAAATACTCATCAAGGCATCACAATTCATTCTCAGTCTATCCATCCTCGTGATCTTGCATGAGTTCGGACACTTCATTCCGGCAAAACTTTTCAAAACACGCGTAGAGAAATTCTACCTCTTCTTTGATCCTTGGTTTTCTTTGTTCAAATTCAAGAAAGGCGAAACCGAATACGGTATCGGATGGCTGCCTTTGGGTGGCTATGTAAAGATCGCCGGCATGATCGACGAGAGCATGGACAAGGAACAACTGAAAAAGCCGGCTGAAGAATGGGAGTTTCGCGCTAAGCCAACGTGGCAACGCCTGATCATCATGGTGGGCGGCGTCACCGTGAATGTGCTGCTGGCTATGCTCATCTACTCCATGATTGCATTCACCTGGGGTGATAAATATTTGGAAAACGCGCAGCTAAAAGACGGTATCTGGGTACAAGATTCTTTGGGCTTCGATATGGGCTTTAAAAACGGCGACAAGATTGTGGCGTTGGATGGTACCAAGCCCGATGATTTTCGCAAGGTGTTTCCGGATATTCTGCTGAACGAAGTTAAAAAAGTAGACGTCATCCGCGATGGACAGCCGCTTACCATTGTCATGGGAGGCCACTTCGCTAAGTCGATCCTCAAGAAACGCTCAATGATCATCACCTACCGCATCCCTTTCTGCGTAGATGAAGTGTCCGACTCCTCCACCGCTAAGGCAGCTGGTGTTTTAAAAGGCGATCAGCTCACGGGCATCAACGGCAGCTCATTCACCTATTACGACGAATATAAAACAGAGATCGGCAAGCACAAAGGAGACACCATCAGCTTGTCGCTGCTGCGCAACAAAAAAGTTATGCAGCTGCCGGTACTTGTTTCGAAAGATGGACTCATCGGCGTTCGCCCGAAGTTTTATTCTTTGGATGATTTAGAGCACGACAACATCTATACAATAAAAACCATCCACTACGGTCTCCTGAGCAGCATTCCAGCCGGCATCAGTCGCGCGGCAACCACCCTAGACGATTATGTAAAGCAATTTAAAATCCTGCTGACACCAGAAAACGAGGGCTACAAACAGCTCGGCGGCTTCGTCACCATCGGCTCGCTCTTTGCCCCAACATGGGAGTGGCAGCACTTCTGGGAGCTCACCGCTTTCCTATCCATCGTTTTGGCCTTCATGAATATTCTCCCAATACCTGCTTTGGATGGCGGCCACGTGCTTTTCTTGCTGTATGAGATCATCTTCCGCAGAAAACCAAACGAGAAATTTTTGGAGTATGCACAAATGGCTGGTATGATTCTTTTGCTGATGCTGATGCTGTATGTAAACGGAAACGACATCATCCGCTTATTCACCAAATAATGAACGCATTCATGAACCGGCTTGCGCTGTCGCTCTTGGTGCTGCTGCTGCTAGGCGGCTTGGGCAAGGCCCAAGACACGCTGAGCGTAAAGAAACAAGCCGTCGATTCATTTGAGATCCACAAGGTGCTCATCGTGCCTTTCAATCCGAGGATGTATATCTCCGACTCCGACCACGAGCTCTTGCTTAAATCAGGGCTTCCCTTTCCAAAGCTGGTCGATCGTTTTCGCAGCGGCTTGAGTGTGGCTGTTCGTCAACGCATTCCGGGCTGGTGGCAATCCGAACTGCTTAGCGAAGCGCAAGACTCCACGCAAGAGACCGCACGCATCTATCGTTGCATCGCTTACAAATACGAGCCATTGGACGAGAAAACCATGGGCGCGAAGAAAGGGCCTTTGAAAAAAAACGAAGCCAAGGAGCAGAAAAAAATCGTGAATGGCCAGCTTGCTATTGAGCCAGAAAAAGGCCCTAAATTCATGAACATCACCTTCAAATCGGATACCTTGCTGCCTTTTTTGGCGAACAAATACAGTGTCGACTATTTCCTTTTTATCAATCAGCTCGATATTCAAAGCGACCTGTCGGACTATGCTGCAAATGCAAACAAAACGTATAAGCGGTTTGTACAGATTCATTACACCATTCTGGAAAAGGACGGAAAGGTGCATTTCGCAGGCCTCGCTAAAGCAGCCTTCCCTTGCACCGAAAACGATATTCAATCCATCATCAACACCCCTTTCGCTGAAGCCGCAGGCCTTGTGACAGGGCATTTGCCACCACCCATACCGGTTAAAAAAGTAAAAACCGCCAAGTAGTATTTATCTCTGAGCGATTTGAAAAAATCGCTTTTTTTTATTATATTATCCCTCATACAAAGCGACATGGCCGCAGACGATAAAAAACTCTTTCTCCTCGATGCTTTTGCACTCATTTACCGCGCCTTTTTCGCCTTCTCAAACAACCCGCGCATCAATTCCAAAGGCATGAACACCTCGGCGGTGTTTGGCTTCACCAATACCTTGCTCGAGCTGTTAAAGAAAGAGAAGCCCACGCACATCGCGGTGGTGTTCGACACATCAGCACCCACCTCGCGCCACACCGAATTCACCGAATACAAAGCCAACCGCCAAGCGATGCCGGAAGACCTGGCCCGCTCCATTCCTTATGTAAAACGGTTGATCGAGGGCTTCCGTATTCCTGTGCTCGAATCAGACGGCTATGAGGCCGACGACATCATCGGCACGCTGGCAAAAAAGGCCGAGCTAGAAGGCTACACCACCTATATGATGACGCCCGATAAAGACTTCGGCCAACTGGTATCCGAACACATCCTCATCTACAAGCCAGCCCGCATGGGCAATGGCGCCGAGGTGCTTGGCGTGAAAGAAATTTGTGCACGCTGGCAGATCGAAAACGTAAATCAGGTAATTGATATCTTAGGGATGATGGGCGATGCGGTGGATAACATCCCCGGCATTCCAGGCGTAGGCGAAAAAACCGCTATCCAACTAATCAAAGACTTCGGCTCCATGGAGAACATGCTCCAAAACACCGACAAACTCAAAGGCAAGCTGCGCGAGAAAGTCGAGAACAACCGCGACCTAGCCATCCAATCAAAACGCTTGGCCACCATCATTACCGATGTGCCTATCGAATTTGAGGAACACAAGCTCATCATGGAAGAGCCTGATGCGGCGGCGCTTCGGGAACTGTTCGCGGAACTAGAGTTTCGACGTATCGCCGAACAAATTTTGGGCGACAAGCCCGCAACCCCTGAAAAGACGAAGGAAAAACCAGCGAAGCCAGCTGCTCCCGACTTGTTCAGTCAGCCCGAAACCGACGATGTTGCCAGCACAAACGAAGCAGCAGCTGGCGAAACTGAAACCGAGGTTGTGAAAGTGTACAACACCATTAAAAATGTTGAGCACAACTACCAGATTGCCGACGATGCATCAAAACGACAAGCCCTGATTAACAGCTTGCTCCAACAAAAAGAGTTTTGTTTCGACACCGAAACAACCTCCCTCGATACCCGCCAAGCAGAATTGGTAGGGTTGTCTTTTTCCTGGAAAGCCCACGAAGGGCATTATGTGCCGATTCCAGCCGATCAAAACGAGGCAAAAGCCATCATGGCTGAATTTAAAGGCATTTTCGAAGCCTTAGGCATCTTAAAAATTGGTCAGAACATCAAGTACGACCTCGCCGTTTTAACAAATTACAACATACAGCTTCAAGGACCGCTGTTCGACACCATGCTTGCGCACTATCTGCTTCAGCCCGATATGCGCCACAACATGGATGTTTTAGCCGAAACCTACTTGGAGTACGCGCCTGTGTCGATCGAAGCGCTAATCGGCAAAAAAGGCAAGAATCAGGGCAACATGCGCGATGTGGGGGTGTCCCAGATTGCAGAATATGCAACCGAAGATGCTGACATCACTTTTCAACTCAAAGAAATCTTTGCGCCGATGTTGGCGGAAGTGGGTGAGCAGAAATTATTCGATGAAGTAGAGTTGCCGCTCATACCCGTATTGGCCGCCATGGAAAACGAAGGCATCCGACTCGATAAAAGCGTGCTGAACGACTATTCCTTTGAATTGCAAAAAGAAATCGAGCTCGTTGACAAAGATATACAGGCTCTGGCTGGCACGCCTTTTAACATCTCCTCTCCAAAGCAGGTCGGTCAGATTCTTTACGAAGTGTTAAAGATTGTGGAGAAACCGAAAAAAACCAAGACAGGTCAGTATGCCACGGGCGAAGATGTGTTGGCGAAGCTAGAGGGAAAGCACGCGATTGTGCGTCGCATCCTCGACTACCGCGAGCTGATGAAGCTGAAGAACACGTATGTAGATACCCTTCCAGAGCTGGTAAATCCAGCCACGGGCCGCATCCACACCTCATACAACCAAGTAGTGGCGGCCACGGGCCGACTGAGTTCCGACAACCCGAACCTGCAGAACATCCCGATCCGCACCGACAAAGGCCGCGAGATCCGCAAGGCCTTCATCGCCCGCGATGCAGACCACATCTTGCTTTCAGCCGATTACTCGCAGATTGAGCTGCGCATCATGGCCGAGCTAAGCAAAGACCCCGCTATGCTGGAGGCCTTTCAATCGGGGCAAGATATCCATGCCGCTACAGCAGCTAAAGTATACGATGTTCCACTCGAAGAGGTGACGAGCGACATGCGTCGCAACGCCAAGATGGTGAACTTCGGCATCATCTACGGCATCTCGCCTTTTGGCTTGGCCGAGCGACTGAATATTTCGCGCACCGAAGCAGGAAGCATCATCGACAACTACTTTCAAAAATATCCCGGCATCCGCGAATACATGGATCAGTGTATCGAAGGTGCACGCGAAAAGGGGTATGTGGAAACGATTTTAGGCCGCCGACGCTACCTCCGCGACATCAACTCCAAGAACTTCACCATCCGTGGCTTCGCCGAACGCAACGCCATCAACGCGCCGATACAGGGCAGCGCTGCCGACATGATCAAGCTGGCGATGATCCGCATCCAAAACGAATTGACCACCCGCAAGCTACGCTCGAAAATGTTGTTACAAGTGCACGATGAATTGGTCTTCGATGTACACCGCGACGAGCTGGATGAAGTAAAAACGCTGGTGGAGCAACACATGAAAACCGCGCTCCCGTTGCAGGTTCCGATGGAAGTGGGCATGGGTACTGGCAACAACTGGCTGGAGGCGCATTAGAATTGACAATTGATAGTTGACAATTGATAATTGAACAGCCGGTTGTAAATTGTAAATGACTAATTACTAATGATGAAACGGCCGGTGGCTGAGCCTGTCGAAGCCCGGCCCTTCGAGAGCCTCAGGGACCGGTGGCTGAGCCTTCCCGAATCATCGGGAGAAGCCATGAAAGCAGCCAATTATAAATTATAAATGACTAATTACGAATGATAAATTGGAACCGGTGACCAGAAGTCAATTTGTCCTCTTTATTATTTTCATCGCATGGGTTCCAGCTGCCCGCCACGCAGGATTTCCTAATCCTGCGCTAACAAAAAGCCAATTTCATGACACGGCAAAGCAGGATTTCCTAATCCTGCGCGGCGATGCAATCCATTGGCCTTAACTAATTTACTCAATGTGTTGAGTAAAAATACGCACGATACTGAGTAAACGATAAAAGATGACAAGGTCGGTGCTTAAAGGCCGCCAAATCCATACCTAATTCAGCCGAATTCCGTAATATTCCTGCCTAATCTTGCTTTCATCAAGAAAGGGGTTTTGGCAGGCGGTATTTTCACCTGCAAAAATTGCATGTGAAGCCAATTTCCATCGAATTCTTAAGCAAATGGATCAGAGAAGAAAATCATCTGTATCGATCATCCCATAA
>CANFOZ010000064.1 GCA_947448795.1 Bacteroidota bacterium | reverse complement strand
GGCACACACAGCCCCTTTGCAGGCATACGGAGCATCCACTCCTTGGTCGATGGCTGCATCGAGGATGGAAGCGCCATTGGAGGATAAAGCGAAGGTTGTTTCCATGCCGTATTGCACAACGGTTACTTCAGCGGTGATCGTATCTCCTGCTGGGCTTGGTTCGGATGGAGCAGTTGTTTGAGCTGTGAAATATTCGATGTGAATGCGGCTTTTCTCTATGTTCAATGCTTCCAAAGCCATTCTGGCGTTATCCATCATCGGCGTTGGACCGCAAATAAAGAATTCATTGTCAGAGGCGAGATTCACATGGTCATTAACGAGCTGATTGATTTTTTGTTGTGTTAAAAGTCCAGTGAATTCGGCCGGATGTTCAGCGCTTGGTTTTTCAAGCACATGTATAATTTTTACTTTATCCTTATTTGCTTTTACTAGCTCAGCCAATTGTTCCCGAAAAATGATGGCCTCTTCATGCAAGTTGCCATAGAACAAAGAAAGCGTCGATTGTGGTTCCTTTAACAACACCGTTTTAAGTATTGAAAACATGGGTGTAATACCACTTCCGCCAGCGAAAAGAACATAGTCTTTTTTATGGTCAGGATGCATGGGCGAGTGAAATCCTCCCATTGGAGGCATCACGTCTACCACATCACCCGCTTTGAATTGATCGAATATGTGATTGGAGCCTTTGCCCATTTTTACGCGTTTTACAGCTACGCGCAGCTCCTTATCGCCAGTGCCGCTGCAGATGGAGTAGGAGCGACGAATTTCTTCTCCTGCAACGCGCAGCTTTAAAGTTAAGTACTGGCCTTGTATGAAGCTGAATGTTGACGCAAGTTCAAGTGGTATAGCGAAGGCGACTGAAACGCAGTCTGCGGTTTCTTTTCGGACTTCGGAAACGGTGAGCGAATAGAATTTTGTCATATACATACAAAAGTAGATTAAATCAGTAATATGGGTTATTCTTCGCTCGGATTTTTCTTTGTAATTTTACAATGTAAAAATAATTCCCATGGACGCTACCGCACTTGCCGCTAACTTTGAAAACAAGTTGGCAAAAAACGAGAATATCGAGCCCAAAGATTGGATGCCGGATAATTATCGCAAACATCTGATCCGTCAGATCTCTCAACATGCCCATTCTGAAGTGGTTGGGATGTTGCCAGAGGGCAACTGGATTACACGTGCTCCTTCATTGCGCCGTAAAATGGTGTTGCTTGCTAAAGTGCAAGATGAGGGTGGACACGGCTTGTATTTATACAGTGCAGCGGAGACACTAGGTATCAGTCGCGAAGAGCTTTTGCATCAATTGCTTTCGGGCAAGGCAAAATATTCATCAATATTTAATTACCCAACATTGAGTTGGGCCGATATGGGCGCCATCGGCTGGCTTGTGGATGGAGCTGCTATCATGAATCAAGTCATGCTGCAGCGTACCTCCTATGGTCCTTATGCTCGAGCCATGGTTCGGATCTGTAAGGAGGAGAGTTTTCATCAGCGTCAAGGCTATGAAATAATGAGTGTATTGGCAGCAGGTTCTCCGGAGCAAAAAGCCATGGCTCAAGACGCGTTGAATCGTTTTTGGTGGCCAACTTTAATGATGTTTGGTCCGTCCGATGCAAACTCAGCGAACTCGGAGAATGCAATTAAATGGAAGATCAAGCGTGAGAGCAACGATCAATTGCGTCAGCGTTTTGTAAATCAAACGATCCCACAAGCCGAGCTTATTGGCTTAACCATTCCAGATGCTCAGTTAAAATGGAACGAAGCTAAACAGGGCTATGATTTTGGCGAACCCGATTGGGAGGAATTTAACCAAGTTATCCATGGTAATGGACCTTGCAACAAAGAGCGTCTCGGTGCGCGCTTGAAAGCGCATGATGATGGCAAATGGGTGCGTGAAGCCGCCGCCGCATACGCTTCAAAAAGAAAACTAGTAGCCGCTTAAATTATTTAAAATGGAAAATACAAAAGACAGTCAGGGACTCGTTTGGGAGGTATTCGTTCAGAAGAAACCGGGTCAGCCCTATGTGCATTGTGGCAATGTTCATGCGCACGATGCGGAGATGGCTTTGCAGAATGCACGCGACGTGTATACCCGTCGTAACGAAGGCAACGCGCTTTGGGTGCTTCCTTCGAGCGAAATCGTTGCGTCTTCTCCAGAAGACCTAGGTTCCTTTTTTGAGCCTGCAAACGATAAAATATATAGGCATCCAACGTTCTATCAGTTGCCGGAAAGTATTTCCCACATGTAATTTCAGAAGAATGAACAAGCAGGAAACCCTATTTAATTATATCCTACGCATCGCCGATTCGCAGTTGATTCTTGGTCATCGTCTTTCCGAGTGGACGGGACACGGTCCGATGCTTGAAGAAGAGCTTGCCTCCGCCAACACAGCGCTTGATTTGATTGGTCAAGCCAACTCTTTGTATGCCTATGCAACTCAGGTTGAAGGCAAAGGAAGGACGGAGGATGATCTTGCCTATCTGCGCAGCGAAAGAGAATTTTTTAATCACCTTCTCTCCGAACAACCACGCGGCGATTTTGGATTCAGCATGCTGCGTCAAATGCTTTGCGATGCTTTTGATGTTTTGTTCTATTCAGCGCTAATGAAGTCAAGCGACAATACCTTGTCGGGCATCGCTGCAAAGGCCTATAAAGAAAGCCAGTACCACCTTAGGCACTCGTCTAGTTGGACCGAGCGTTTAGGCGATGGCACAGAAGAAAGTCATCAGCGTATGCAGAATTCGCTTAACGAACTTTGGCGTTTCACCGACGATTTGTTTGCTATGCGCGCTGCTGATTTAGAGCTAGTCAATACAGGCATAGCCGTTGACACATCAAGCTTCCGCGAAGCGTGGTTTAAGCAGGTAAGCGAAGTGCTTGAACGCGCAACACTAACTATTCCGACACACGCATTTATGCAAAAAGGCTCTTTGGAGGGACGACATACAGAACATCTGGGTTATCTTTTGGCCGAGATGCAGTCGCTACACCGCGCCATTCCTGGTGTTAAATGGTGATCACAAAGACAGTCGAAGAAATAAAAACACTTCTCTCGGTGATTCCCGATCCCGAGATTCCCGTTATTACTATACGTGATTTAGGCGTTCTTCGTGAAGTTCGCATTGTAGGCGATACCGTTGAAGTGGATATTACGCCCACCTATTCCGGTTGTCCAGCCATGAAAGCCATCTCACAAGATATTGTGAAGGTATTGAACGAGGCAGGCATTGAGCGTGTAAACGTGAAGGAGATTTACCAACCGGTTTGGACCACTGATTGGCTGAGTGATGAGGCCCGCGAAAAGTTGCGTTTATATGGTATCGCTCCACCCGAAAAAACCAGTTCAGATAAAAATGCGATCTTGGGGAAGGTAAAGCACCTGGCGTGTCCGCATTGCGGCTCGATTGATACAGAATTAGTGTCGCAGTTTGGATCAACCGCTTGCAAAGCGCTATACCGCTGCTTGTCATGTCTTGAGCCCTTTGATCATTTTAAGTGTATATAACCCATTCTATGTCATTTATAAAAACCCAAATCACAGGCAAGGTCTTTCATATTACATTGAACAGGCCTGATAAATTCAATAGTTTCAATAGGACCATGGCCATGGAGTTGCTGGATGCCTTAGAATTAGCTAGGAATAGCCAAGAAATTCGTTGCGTCTACATCACCGGCGAAGGCAAAGCATTCTGCGCAGGCCAAGATTTATCTGAGGCCATCGATCCGCAAGGACCCGGTATACAACGTATTGTTGAAGAGCATTATAATCCAATTATTCTGGCGCTGCGCAATTTACCCAAACCTGTTGTTTGCGCTGTCAATGGTGTGGCCGCAGGTGCAGGCGCTAACATAGCGCTAGCGGCCGATATTGTTGTGGCTGCTAATTCAGCATCCTTCATTCAAGCTTTTTCAAAAATCGGCTTGATACCGGACAGTGGTGGCACCTTCTTTTTACCTCGCCTGATCGGCTTTGGTAAGGCCTCCGCATTGATGATGCTGGGTGATAAGGTAAGCGCAAGTGATGCCAAGCAGATGGGTATGATTTATCAAACAGCAGACGATGATAAATTGGCTGAAGTGGCTGGTGCGATTGCGAACACCCTATCCGAAATGCCTACTGCAGCTCTCTATATGACAAAGCAATTGCTAAACCAATCGATGACACAGTCTTTGGAAAAACAATTGACTAGCGAAGGAGCCATGCAAGTGGAAGCCACGAAAACGCATGATTATTCAGAAGGAGTAAACGCTTTTTTACAAAAACGCAAGCCTGCTTTCAAGGGCGAATAAATAAGCAAGCATGAAAAAGATTGGTGTAATCGGAGCAGGAGCCATGGGACGTGGAATTGCCCAGGTGGCAGCTACTGCAGGTAAGCAAGTGATTGTGTACGATGCTTCAGCGGCTTCTTTGGAACAAGCCAAGACCTATTTTACAAGCACTTTTGCAAAGCTTGTTGAGAAAAACAAAATGACTGAAGTTGAAGCCCAAGCAATCATGGCTTCGATTTCCTATGCTAGCAGTCTCGCTGATTTTGCATCGGCTGACTTGATTATCGAGGCGATCATCGAGCAACTGGATATCAAACAAAAAGTATTTACTGAATTGGAGCACTATGTATCGGATACATGTGTGCTGGCTTCTAACACCTCTTCTCTTTCAATCAGCTCAATCGCTGCAGCCTGCAAGCAGCCAGGCCGTGTGTTTGGAATTCACTTCTTCAATCCCGCTGCACTAATGCCCTTGGTGGAGGTTATTCCAGGTATTTCTAGCGATGCCGAATTGACTCCTGTTTTAAAAAAACAAATTGAATCGTGGAAGAAGATTCCCGTCATTGCTAAGGATACACCGGGCTTTATCGTGAACCGCGTGGCACGCCCTTTTTACGGCGAAGCAATTCGCATCTGGGAAGAGCGTTGGGAAGGATTGCCTGGAGGCGAGGTAGGCTTTGCTACTATCGACTGGGCAATGCGCGAATTGGGTGGATTTAAAATGGGGCCTTTTGAGTTGATGGATCTTATCGGTCACGATGTAAATTACCGGGTAACGGAGACCGTGTGGCAGCAGTTTTTCTGTGATCCGCGCTACAAGCCATCCTTAACGCAAAAGCGCTTGTTCGAAGCAGGTCGATACGGAAAAAAGACAGGTCAAGGTTATTACAATTACTCCAAACCGATGCCTGAACCGGTGAAGGATTTCGTGCTTGCAAATAAGATTTTCATGCGCGTGCTTTCTATGCTAATCAATGAGGCGGTTGATGCCTTGTATCTTGATGTAGCTAGCCGCGACGACATCGACTTGGCCATGACCAAAGGGGTGAATTACCCCAAAGGACTTTTAAAGTGGGCAGATGAAATAGGTCTAGATAAAGTGCTTGCGCAACTGCAGTCGCTTTATGATGAATACGCTGAAGACCGCTACAGGCCTTCTGTTTTATTGAAAAAACAGGTGCGTGAAAACCGCACTTTCTACACGATATAAAATAAATGGAAACTGCATTAGCCAATAAAATAGTCGGTGCGATGTTGGAAGGAGATCACTTCAGCAAGTGGCTTGGTATCCAACCTATGCTTATTGAGCCCGGGCATTGTATTTTGAAAATGACCATCCGTGAAGAGATGGCGAATGGTTTTGGTATGGCGCATGGCGGCATCACGTTTTCTTTTGCAGACAGCGCGTTAGCTTTTGCTTCTAACGGTCACGGCAGGATGAGTGTGGCCTTGGATTGTTCGATATCCTTTCCTGCTGCGGTTAAGGTTGGTGATGTACTCACCTGCGAAGCGAAGGAACTTAGTTTGACTAACAAGACAGGTATTTACCTTATCGAAGTACTTAATCAAAATAAAGAAAAGGTGGCTTTTTTCAAAGGCACTGTATACAGAACTGGTAAAGAGTGGTTTCCTGCTCAATCATAAAAACGAATAAATCGAACCCATGAAAAATGCATATTTAGTAAATGGTGTGCGCACAGCTATCGGTAATTTCGCTGGTGCCCTGGCTCCTGTGCGCGCCGATGATTTGGCTGCACACGTATTGCGTGCGCTTCTAGAACGTAACACGAGCTTAGATCCAAAGGCTATCTCCGATGTGGTGATGGGCTGCGCGAATCAAGCCGGTGAAGACAACCGCAACGTGGCGCGTATGGCGACATTGTTGGCAGGCTACCCAGTGGAAGTGCCAGGTGAAACAGTTAATCGTTTGTGTGCTTCGGGCTTGTCGGCAGCAGTTGCCGGCGCGCGAGCATTGCAAGCAGGTGATGCAGATATCATGGTAACAGGTGGTGTAGAGAATATGACACGTGGTCCTTGGGTAATGTCAAAAACGACTACACCTTATGGTCGCGATGCTCAATTGTTCGACTCTAGCTTTGGCTGGCGTTTCGTAAATCCGCTGATGAAGGAAAAATACGGCGTAGATGGCATGGGTGAAACCGCTGAGAATTTGGGTGAGATGCATCAGATTGCTCGGGTCGACCAAGATACATTTGCTGTGCGTTCGCAACAAAAAGCAGCCGCGGCGCAAGCTAAAGGCCGCTTTGCAAAAGAGATTGTGCCGATTTCCATGCCGAAAAAGAAAGGCGATGCACTTGTGTTTGATAAAGACGAATTCATACGCGCCGAAACAACGCTAGAGATTTTAGCCAAGCTGCGCCCCGCTTTTCGGAAGGATGGAACGGTTACTGCAGGCAACGCATCTGGCTTGAACGACGGTGCTGTAGCGCTTTTACTCGCTTCCGATGAAGGCTTGAAGCAACATGCTTTGAAGCCGTTAGCGCGATTTGTATCGAATTCAGCGGCTGGTGTAGAGCCACGCATAATGGGTATCGGTCCAGTGGAAGCCGCAAACCGTGCGCTCAAAAAAGCAGGACTGGCTTGGAAGGATATTGACATCATTGAATTGAATGAAGCCTTTGCAGCGCAATCCTTGGCTTGTATTCGTTCGTGGGGACTTGCCGACGACGATTCGCGCATCAATCCCAACGGCGGTGCCATCGCCCTTGGTCATCCTTTGGGCATGAGCGGTGGACGCATTTTGCTTAGTGCCGCATTGGAGTTGCATGAGCAAAACAAACGTTATGCCTTGATCACGATGTGTGTTGGAGTAGGGCAGGGTTATGCAGTCATCATCGAAAAATGTTAAACGCGAACGCATGATTTACGAATTCAACGGCTATATCCCAGTGGTCCATCCAACCGCTTTTGTGCATCCACAAGCAAGTGTAACGGGTAATGTGATCATCGGAAAGAATGTTTATATCGGACCTGGTGCCGCAGTGCGTGGCGATTGGGGGGCGATCATCATTGAAGATGGTTGCAACGTGCAGGAGAACTGCACGATTCACATGTTTCCAGGCACCACTGTTGTGTTGAAAGAAGCAGCGCATATTGGACATGGCGCCATCATTCATGGTGCAACGGTTGGTAAAAATGTATTGGTAGGCATGAATGCTGTGTTAATGGACAATGTGGTTATTGGTGATGAATGCATCATTGGGGCTTTGTGTTTTGTGCCCGACGGCATGCAGATTCCGAACCGCAAGATTGTTGTGGGTAGTCCTGCTAAGATTATAAAGGATGTTACGGATGAAATGATTGCTTGGAAAAGCAAGGGCACTGCACTATATCAAGCCTTGCCTGGGGAGCTGCATGCCACGCTAAAAGCGGTGGAGCCGCTGCGCGAGCTGCCTGCCAACAGACCGAAGCAGCAGGATATTTATAAAACATGGAAGCGTACGAATGATTAAAAAAATAAAAAATATATAGCCTAACATGAATTCGAAGATTGATTTTCTCAAATTGGTATTTCCGCAAATGCTGCATGCGCTCGATCCTGAAGCAAAAGGAGCATGGGGTAAGATGAATGCCCAACAGATGGTTGAACACCTCACAGAGAGCCTTTATATCGCTAATGGCAAGCTTTACCAAAACACAGAGCTTACCCCAGAGCAAACCGAAAAGGTGCGTAGTTTTTTTCTAAGCGATAAACCGTTTCGTGAAAATACAACCAATCATTTGTTGCCGGATGTTCCGCCGCCAGCGCGCAACGCAAGTATGGTGGACTCTATCGCGGAGTTCGATAAAGAGCTAGATCTGTTTTTTGTTGAATTTGAAGGTGATGCAACGCGTCAAACGCTCAATCCATTCGCAGGACCTTTCGGTTTTAAAGAATGGGTGCATTTGTTGCACAAGCATTTTGTGCATCATGCCAAGCAATTTGGCTTGATGGAATAATTGCTCTTTTTAGAAATTAGAAACAAAACTTTCCTTCTTCGATCAGTTTGGCGGCTACGCGTCTGCGCGCATCTTTTGTATTGCATGGCGCTAACTTGGTGAAGCGTTTCAAACCCATGAGTAACATGCGTTGTTCGTCGCCATCGCTCATCGCAGCAAGCGTTTGTCTTCCCGAGAATCCGAGACGTTCCATAGCATCGCTTAACTGAACTCGCAGCATGTCGAGATGCAATGCATGGGCTTGTTCACCGTTGCGGCTCACGAGTTTTTCTACTCGCAGGAGTAGTGATTCGCAAACGAATGATTCGATGATCATGTCGGAGATGTGCATCATCACCTCTTGTTCTTTTGCGAGATTCAGCATGTATTTTTGAACGGCAGTTCCCGCCACCATCAAAGTGGCTTTTTTCATTCCTGTTATGGCTTTGCGTTCAGCTGCAAACAGTGAATCATCTGTTGCGCCGAAGTCGGGAATGGCCATAAGCTCAGCCTGCACGGTTGATGCTGCGCCCATTAAATCCAAGCTTCCTTTCATCGCGCGCTTAAGCAGCATGTCTATGATGAGCATGCGGTTAATTTCGTTGGTGCCTTCGAAGATACGGTTGATGCGAGAGTCGCGGTAAGCACGCTCCATCGGCGCATCGGCCGAGTATCCCATGCCTCCGTAAATTTGAACACCTTCATCCACTACAAAGTCAAGCACTTCGGAACCAAATACTTTTAGGATAGCACATTCCACGGCATATTCTTCGGCCGCACCCAGTAAGGCATGCGCAAAGTCAGTTCCGCTAGCCATCATGCTTTTCTCTTTCTCATCAATCAGGTGAGCTACGCGGTAGGTTGCTGTTTCAAGGGCGAAGATTCGGATTGCTTGTTCTGCCAGCTTGTGTTTGATGGCTCCGAACTTGGAGATAGGGAGTTTAAATTGGATGCGTTCGTTTGCATATTTGACCGAATTGCTGCTGGCTTTTTTTGTTGCGCCTAATGCCGCCGCTGCTAGCTTTGCTCGTCCAATGTTGAGAATGTTGAAGGCGATGAGATGCCCTTTCCCGATTTCGCCAAGCACATTTTCCGCAGGCACTGGGCAATCTGTAAAAAACACTTGACGCGTGGATGAACCTTTGATGCCCATCTTGTGCTCTTCTTCACCAAGACTTATACCAGCATAGCTTTTTTCCACAATAAAACCTGTGAAAGCTGCCCCTGCAGGCGTTTGCACTTGAGCGAATACCACAAACAAGTCGGCGAAACCCGCGTTGGTGATCCACATTTTTTGACCATTGAGAATATAGTGTTTGCCATCCTCACTCAACACGGCTTTTGTTTTCGCAGCCAATGCGTCTGATCCTGAACCAGGTTCGGTGAGGCAATAGGAAGCTTTCCATTCGCCAGAACCTAATAGTGGAAGGTATTTCTTCTTTTGATTTTCGTTACCAAAATACAGAATGGGCAAAGTGCCAATGCCTGTGTGTGCTGCTATTGAAACAGCAAAAGAGCCAGCTGCACCGAGGTGCTCGGTAAGCAACATGTTGGTCACAAAATCTTTACCGAAGCCACCGTATTCTTCAGGTATCGAGGTGCCAAGCAAACCCAATGCACCGGCTTTGTTCATCAGCTCAACCGTTAAGCCAGGTTCTTGTTTCTCGATGCGTTCTTCGTTGGGGCGCACCTCCGTTTCTACAAAATCAGAGGCCGCAGAAGCCATCATGTTTTGTTCTTCGTTAAAGTCTTCGGGGATAAAAGTGCCGTCGATCGTCGTTTCGCGGATGAGAAATTCACCGCCTTTGTTCATGTTCTGGCTCATGGCATTATTTTTATAAAAGTTCAAAAACACCCGCAGCGCCTTGCCCTGTGCCTACGCACATGCTCACTACCCCGTATTTTTTATTGCGTCTTTGTAATTCGTTTAGAAGTTGCACCGTGAGCTTGGCTCCAGTACATCCGAGTGGATGTCCTAATGCTATAGCGCCACCATTCACATTGAGTTTTTCAGGGTCCAATGACAAGTTTTTTTGGATAGCTACCGCTTGAGAAGCGAACGCTTCGTTCAGTTCGATGAGGTCGATATCGTTTTGTTTTAGCCCTGCTTTTTCTAAGGCTTTTGGGATAGCTTCAATTGGGCCGATGCCCATGATGCGAGGCTCAACGCCTGCCACAGCATAGCTCATTAAACGCGCCCACGGTTTTACACCGAGTTTGTTGAGCATACGTTCCGACACAACAATCACGAACGCAGCGCCGTCGGATGTTTGTGAGGAATTGCCAGCCGTTACACAACCGTTGTTGGCGAACACTGGTTTGAGCTTGGCTAGCTTTTCGATGGAGGTATCGGCACGCGGACCTTCGTCGGTGTCGACGATGAACTCGCGTGTTTTGCGCTTCTCTTTTTCGTCGAGGTAAACTTCGTTCACTGTTATTGGTGCGATGCCCGATTTAAAGTACCCTTCTTTGATGGCATTTATCGCTTTGCTGTGAGAAGCAAATGCAAAAGCATCTTGTTCCTCGCGTGAGATGCTGTATTCTTTGGCTACTGCTTCTGCCGTGAGGCCCATTCCCCAATAATAATCGGGATGTGCCTTCGCTACTTCGAAGTTGGGCACGATGCGCCAGCCGCCGAAAGGAATAGGCGACATGCATTCAACGCCACCGGCGATGATGCAATCGGCGAAGCCAGCGTGTATTTTTGCGGATGCGATAGCGATGCTTTCAAGTCCAGAAGAGCAATAGCGATTAACCGTCATGCCCGGCACCTTCACGGTGTTAAGCCCAATCATGGAGATATAGCGTCCAATATTCAGTCCTTGTTCGGCTTCAGGGGTTGCATTACCTACAATGACATCGTCGATGTCTTCCTTGGTAAGTTGCGGCATACTGGCCATAAGGTGTCGTATGACTGACGCGGCCAGATCATCGGGTCTGGTGTTCTTGAAAATACCTTTCGGTGCTTTTCCAACCGCTGATCTGTATCCTGCAATCAGGTATGCATTCATGTTGTTTTATTTAGTCGGTTTAGCAGCGGGAACGCCGGCTTTTATTTTCTTAGCGTCTGCTTCTTTCTTAGTTGCAGCAGCTTTGTCGGCCTCCGCTTTGGCTTGTAAATCGACGCCGTCTTTATACGATTTGTTGTACAAGAGGTCTCCTTTGCGATTGTTGAATTTCCAATCGCCATCGCGTAAGCCCTTTTTGTAATTCCCTTCCCATTTTACGGTTCCATCTTCAAAATATTTGGTCCATTTGCTTTCCTTCTTTCCGTTTTCGAAGGTGCCTTCGGTGTTGGTTTCGCCAGAGAAATAGTAGCGCTTGTAATCTCCATCTTTCTTTCCGTCAAGGTAGTTTGTCTCTTCCATCACCTTTGGTTCGTCCGTGTCAGCGAGATAGAATGTTCGACATAGACCATCGCGTTTGTCGTTTTTATACTCGACTTCCATGATAAGCACGCCATCGTTGTTTTTAACTTTCCATGGACCTTGTTTGCGTCCCAGTTCGTCTGTTTGATTTGGCTTTCCTTTTTTAGCCCCTTTGTCTTGTGCCATTAAATGCAAGGACAGCATACATGATAGGCAAAGTAAGAGCGTGATTTTAAAAAACTTCATAGGTTGTTGATTTTCAGTTTCTGAGTGGTTTTCCGGTGGTTAATATACTTTGAATGCGTTCGAGTGTTTTTTTCTCTCCGCACAGCGATAGAAAGGCTTCCCGTTCGAGGTCGAGTAGATATTGTTCCGACACGAATGTTGGGCCGCTTAAGTCGCCACCGCAAAGAATGTGTCCAAGTTTTTGAGAGATAAGTTGATCGTGTGCTGAAATGTATTTTCCGGAAAACATCGTGTTGGCGCCCGCATATACCATACCTAAACCACTTCGGCCAAGTACCCTAATGTCTTTGCGCTGAACAGCTTGCGTATATCCGGTCTTTGCCAGGTGGAGTGCTTTTGCCTTAGCATCACCGAGGAGTCTATTTTTGTTGATGGAAACGGCGTCTTGACCTTTTCTGAATATGCCCATGTCAAAGGCCTCAGCTGCGGATGTCGATACCTTGGCCATGCCAATCGTTAAAAAACGATCGCGCAACACGGGCAGTTCTATATCGCCTTCGGCAAACGCATCGGAGGCGCGAAGGGCAAATTCTTTAGTGCCTCCGCCGCCAGGTATTAACCCTACTCCGAATTCAACGAGTCCGGTGTATGTTTCCGCTGCTGCCTGCACCGCCGAAGCATGCAAGCACATCTCACAGCCACCGCCTAGCGTCAAGCCATGCGGTGCCACAACCACCGGAATGGAAGCGAGTTTAATGCGCATGTTTATAGCTTGAAAAGCACGCACTGCAAAGTCGATTTCGTCGAAATCTTGTTCGAGTGCATACATGTATACCAAGCCCAGATTTGCTCCAGCAGAGAAGTTTGCTCCATTATTACCGATCACCAAACCCTTGTAGTTCTTTTCAGCGATTTCGATGGCTTTGTTGATGCCCTCCACCACTTCGCTGCCGATGGTATTCATCTTGGTATGAAACTCGAGGTTGATAATACCATCATCGATATCAAGCAGACTGCATCCGGCGTTTTTCCAGATGATATTATTGCGGAAGTTATCCAGTATTACAAAGGATTCTTGACCAGGTATACTGCGGGTGGATAGTTCGTCGACGCTATAATAAAACTTGAAATTATCCTTGGTTTCATAAAAGGAGTGCTGTCCAGCTTGGAGCATTTTTTTTATCCATGGAGCCACAGCGATGCCAGCAGCGTCCATTTTCTTTACCACTTCATCCACGCCAACGGCATCCCATAGTTCAAAAGGTCCGAGCTCCCAACCAAAGCCTGCTCGCATAGCGTCATCGATGCGGTAAAAATCAGCTGTGATTTCGGGTACGCGGAAAGACACATAGGAGAAAAGCCCGAAGAGCGATGCGCGATAGAATTCACCTGCACGATCAGTAGCATTGATCAACGACTTCATGCGTTGACGCAAGTCTGCAATTGACTTTGCCGCTTCTAAGGATGCAAAATTAGCTTTCGAACGCCCTTTGTATTCAAGTGTTTTTAGGTCGAGTGCTTGGATTTCTGATCGGCCATCGGCTTGCTTAATCTTTTTAAAGAAGCCCTGCTTCGTTTTGTCACCCAGCCATTTATTTTCGACCATGCGAGCGACATAGCCTGGGAGAATGAAAAGGTCTTTCTGCTCGTCGTTTGGGCAGTTGGCATAAACACCTGCAGCGACATGCGCAAGCGTGTCAAGCCCTACCACATCGCAGGTGCGAAAAGTAGCCGACTTTGGACGTCCAATCAAAGGGCCAGTGAGTCGTTCCACCTCATCGATAGTGAGTTCCATTTTTTCCACCAAATGAAAAAGCGCCATGATGGAGTAAACACCAATACGGTTTGCAATGAAGGCTGGCGTGTCTTTGCAATATACTACTGTTTTACCCAAGTGTAAGTCGCCATATTCCAAGAGGAAGTTTATCACTTCCGTATTTGTTTCAGGTCCTGGAATGATTTCCAAGAGGGGCAGGTAGCGCGGTGGGTTAAAGAAGTGCGTACCGCAAAAATGAGCCTTGAAATCAGCGCTTCTGCCCTCGCTCATCTCGTGAATAGGGATGCCGGAGGTGTTGGATGTGATAATCGTTCCCGGTTTTCGATGTGTTTCAACCTGTGCGAAAAGTTGTTTTTTTATTTCGAGGTTTTCGACAACTACCTCAATAATCCAATCGCAGGAAGCAAGTTTTGATAAATCATCGCTGAAGTTTCCAACGCTTATTTTTGATGCAAAGGATTTTTTATAAAGCGGGGATGGATTCGACTGAATAGCTTGTTTTAAAGAGCTGTCCACAATACGGTTGCGAAAAGCAGGATGTGTGGTTGAAAGTCCTTTGGCTTTTTCTTCTTCGTTAAGCTCTTTGGGTACTATGTCAAGCAAAAGCACAGGAACGCCGCAATTGGCGAAATGACAAGCAATGCGAGAGCCCATGATTCCGGAGCCAAGCACAGCGACTTTTTGAATGATGCGGTTCATGCTCTAGTCTTTATATATTTTTGACACCAAGGCTTTCTGGTTTTCTAGAATTACCTTGCGCTTAAGTTTTAGCGTGGGCGTTAGTTCTCCCGATTCTACGGTCCACTCTTTGGTTAAAAGTTCGAACTTCTTCACCTGTTCTGTTTTTCCGAATTCTTTGTTGAATCCGGCAATCTCTTGGCGGATCTTCGTTATTACCGCATCTTCTTGAATGATTGCTTCTTTGTTGTCGGTGTTGATGCCTTGTTCTGTGCACCATTGTTTCAAGTGTTGAAAGCTAGGCACAACCAAGGCGGCAGGAAAGTTTTGTCCTTCGCCAATGACCATGATTTGTTCGATAAAAAGCGACTCTTTATACAGATTTTCCATGGGTTGTGGTGCCACGTATTTGCCTCCCGAAGTTTTAAAAATCTCTTTTTTACGATCGGTAATTTTTAGAAATTTATTTTCTAGCAACATGCCGATATCACCCGTATGAAAGAAACCCTCCGCATCGATTACCTCGGCGGTGAGGTCGGGTCTTTTGTAATACCCCAACATGATGTTAGGCCCTTTGCATAGAATCTCTCCATCCTCGCCAAATTTAACAGTCACACCTGGAATGATTGGGCCAACGGTGCCAATCTTGTGCATTCCTTTTTCGATAAAATTAACAGCGATAACAGGTGATGTCTCGGTGAGGCCGTATCCTTCAAGAACTTGAATCTGTGCGGCCCAGAAAACACTTGCTAGTCGCGGCTGCAAGGCAGCACCGCCAGAAACAATACAGATGACATTGCCTCCAAGCGCTTCGCGCCATTTATTAAAAACGATTTTGTTCGCCAATGCGAGTTGAAGCGAGAACCAAACACCGCCTTGTCTTTTGTCGTATGCTAATCCAAGGTTGAGGGCCCAGAAAAAAAGTTTTTTCTTTATCCCTGTTTGCTCGCTTCCTTTGGCTACTATTTTGTCATATACCTTCTCAAGCAAGCGAGGCACGGTGGAGAAAAGATGCGGTTTTATTTCTTTTAAGTTGTCGCCAATTTTGTCGATGCTTTCGGCATAATAGATCGACACGCCCAGGTAAATGTAAAGGTAGGTGAGCATGCGCTCGTAGCTGTGGCAAAGGGGCAGAAAGCTCAGGGCTCGATGCTCTTTTCCCACATGCGGAAGATCTTTGCAGGAGACAAAGTTGGTCACGATGTTACGATGCGAAAGCATCACGCCTTTTGGGGTGCCTGAGGTGCCCGAGGTGTAGATGATTGTTGCAAGGTCGCCTTCTTGGATGTTGGCTTTTATTTTTGTCAGGAGCTGTTGATCTGCTTGGGCGCGACCTAGTTCGCTGATTATCCGCCAATGTTTTGCTCCATCTACCTTGTCAAAAGAATAGACTTCGCGAATGGATGCTACCTCTGGCAGAATGGATTGTATGCGTTTGAATAGCGATGCGTCGGATACAAAAACCAGCCGCACTTCCGCATCGTTGAGGATGAAACGGTAATCATTATCGCTGATGGTTGGGTAAATTGGAACGTGTACTGCGCCAATTTGCAAAATGCCGAAATCGACAAAGTTCCATTCTGAACGGTTGTTGGATATCGTGGCAACTTTATCGCCGGCTTGGATGCCCAATGCCAATAAGCCAAGAGAGACAAGGTTTGCTTCCGCCTGAAAGTCTTTGGTGCTAGTAGAAATCCACTGACCCGCTTGTTTGGCCACAAGTGCATCTGGCTTTGGGT
>CANFOZ010000063.1 GCA_947448795.1 Bacteroidota bacterium | reverse complement strand
CTGTCTTATATATCTTGCCGGCACCGTTAAAATATACAGTGTTCTCATTGGTATAATCAATTTCCAAAGCTCTTACAGTGGTCAGCATCATTCCGGATGTTAAGCAAGACCAATTATTGCCTTTGTTGGTTGTTTTCCAAACACCGGCATTTGCCGTGCCGGAATATAAGACCTGATTATTTGAAGCAGACTGCTCAACCGTATAAACATGTGCAGCACCAGGCGCATAACTTTTGCTAACCGATTCCTTATCGAAGTCGAACGGACCAATACAATACCAATCATTAACAGCATTAGTGGCAGCTTGACCCGACCGAAGCAGGTATTCATTCTGTTGAAATTTGGACTCATCTACAGACTGACCGAACATGCTTCCATTGTTGTCACGGGTATGTTTCATGATCATGCGCTTAAACTCCTGCGTATAGCCGTTTTTTTCAAAAGCATGCGTGCTATAGTAGGCATCGTAGGCCGTTTTAACGGCTCCTATATCAGTACCGGATTGATGCATTAGCCTTACCCAATCGGGCTCAGCGTGTTTGTTTTGGGCAAAGGATTGCAAAACGAGAATACATGCAATTGCAAGAAGTATTTTTTTCATAGTATAGTGATGTTTAACAAAGGTAAGAAAGGGCTTGAGACCTAAAAAAAAACAAAAAACTTGTTTATCCGTTAAAAAAGAGATAAGGACTTGAAACCTATCAATACTCGGGTTATCAAATTAAAGTATATTTTTGTAGTTCAATAGATTTGGTGTACCCTAGAGGGCACACACTAGCATGGCAAAACTCCGCACCTTTTTATATATACTTCTTAGCCTAACCTTGTCCCAACTAAGTTTTGGACAAAGTGATTACGGTTCTGAAAACGAGCTTGTAAAACAAGCTGACAGATCGTTTGATGCTGGTGATTATTTTACCGCGGCTCCGCTTTATTCACAGCTGAGCAGTCTTTACCCGAAGGATCCAAATTTTAATTATCGATGCGGCGTTTGTTTTCTTTTTAGTGAAAAGGACAAGAGCAAAGCCATTGATCCTTTGCTGCGGGCAATTTCGATGCAAAATCCCAAAGTGCCCGCCAGTGTCCATTATTTCCTAGGCAGAGCCTATCATCTCACCAATCAATTCGAGGAAGCAGAGGTGGAGTATACACTCTTCCTTAAATCGGCCCTGCCTAAGGAGCTAGAAACTTCCGATGTAAATCGACTGATTGAGATGACTAAGAATGCGCGCTTAGTCAAGGCGTCCACCCAGTTGATCGACATCGTAGATCGCCAAACGCTAAGCAAGGACGCCTTTGTTTCAGGTTATGATTTAAATCCTTTCAAGATTAAGGTTTTGAGCATCCCTGAAAACTACCGAAGCGCTGCTGACAAGAAGCGGAATGAAAACAAAAATCTTTATTTGATGCGGGGATCAGGCAATGTGATGTTCGCTTCCATAAGTGGTAGCGATAGAACAGATAAAGATCTCTTTATTATTCGCAATTTTTCTCCAGATAAAAACGCAACGCCAGAAAACCTAGGCGCAAACATCAACACCCCATACGACGAGGATTATCCATATCTAACCTCCGATGGAAAGACACTTTATTTCAGTTCCAAAGGGCATACTAGCATTGGAGGCTATGACCTTTTTAAATCCACCTGGAACGACACGTATGGAACCTGGAACAAACCAGAAAATTTAGGCACGCCAATCAACTCAGCCGATGACGATTACTTTTTACTGATGGCTGATGGCATTGAAGACAGTTACTTCGCCACCATGCGTGAAAGCAGTTATGACAAAGTCACTGTTATCAAGTTTAAAATTCGCAGCAAGCCTCTACTCTTTTCATCAGTCAGCGCCAGTTTCAACCAAAGCAATCCTGAAAAAGAAAACGATGTACGAATAACCGCTTACAATGCAGACCAAACTAGACTTGCAGGTATATTCAATCCGAATAAATCAACCCACGATTACAGTATTGCCTTGCGTGCAGGCTCGGACTTTATCATTAAAGTAGAATATCCAGGATATAAAACAGTTTACGATACCTTGAAAAGCCCTTCGGGAGATGGCGCTGTTCAGACCACTGAAAAAGAGATCTTAATAGGAGAAAACAAAGGCGAGACAAAAGCTTTAGCGCTTTTAATTACAGCCCACCAAATCAATACAGTTGAGGAACAACTTATTAAAAAGCAAGTTGAAGATTGGCAAGCCAATCCAGAAAACGCAGGCAAAGAGTTAGAGGCCATCGCCCTAAACATTCCAGAAGTAGCCACAAAAAGCGAAGAGCAAGCACTTCAAACAAATTCATTAAGCACAAACAAGGAGATTATTGGCAATGCGGAGCAAGAAGGAGCATCGCTGAAGTCAGAGGCATCACAATTAAAACAGGAGTCCGCTCAATTGAGCGATAATGCAAAGCAGAAAGAATCATTAGCGAAAGCAAAAGAATCTCAAGCTGATGATCTGCGCAAGCAAATCGAAGCCACAACGGATCCAGCACTAAAAGCAAGCTTTACTGAACGTGTAACTAAATTAAGCAACGATGCCGAATTGTTAAACAAAGAAGCAGAGCTGCTCACCTTTGAATCTCAACGCAAAGAAGAATTGGCAATTAGAAAGAGTAGGGAAGCTGAGTTTGCTTCTAGTAATGCGCAGACACTTAAACAAACCTCCAACACGTCTAATCAAACAACAAAAGAGGTAGCTCCGCTAAATGCCGCTCCTAAAAAAACCGGTGCAGACTATTTATCTGCCTCTAATACCGCTTTATCCAACAGCACTAATCTGAAGCAAGAAGCTGTCGATTTATACAAACAAGCTGAAGATATAAAACTTGAAGCAGCAGCAATAACCGACGAAAACGAGAAAGAGAAAACGCTTACGCGAGCCTTCAACATTGAGATGATGGCGAAGAAGCGACAAGATGAATCGGCACGAGAAAACGAACATGCACGCGCGCTAAAAGACTCAGCGGCTAACCAAGGAGCCATTCCGAACACCAACACAGCCGAGATTTTACAACAGGAAGCAAAGCAATTAACCGCAGATGCGGTGGAGCTTAATAAGCAAGCCAGAGCCCTTTCGCTGCAATCAAAAGCCACAGAAGATCCAGTATTGAAAAAGGAGCTTTCGAGACAAGCTATGCAGTTATTGAACCAAGAAGAAGAAAAAAAGAAACTCGCAGAGGAGAAAACAAACGCATCTAAACTGTCCGGACAGACGGCAACTGCAGCAAGCCAATCTATAGAAACGAAGACCGCTGACAGTAGCACTCAGCCTGCAAATATAGCAGCCGTATTAAGCAACGCTCGACTTCCTGAAGTTAAAAAGCAGGAAATCGTTAGTTTGTTAAAAGTATCAAACGAAATACAAGCACAATCTATTCAGAAGCAGCGTGATGCAAAAGCTACGGCATTAGCAAGCCGGAACACCCTCGACCAAGAGGAGAAGAAGAGCCTCAGTAGACAAGCAATTCAGTTAATGAATGAATCCTCCACGCTGCAAGCAGAAGCCGAAGAAAAGGAAAGCAGTGCAATTGCGCTTGAGAAAGCATACGAATCCGAACCACTTGCTGACGCCACGCCAAACAATCTGGTCGATTCTGTTAGCAAGAGCGAGCCAATCGTAGCTAAAGTGGATGCAACGCAGGTGGTTGTTCAGGGAGAAGAAAAAAGAAATGAGAATGAGAACAAGTTAGCGAACGAGAATGTCACTCAGATTAACTCAGAATCAGATAAGAAGAATGACCTTATCAATACTCCTTCAGAAGAAAAACTTATTAAAACTGAACAAGAAAAAGCAATTGAGCAAAATGGCTTAGCAGACAACAATGCATCGGAGAACAAAACCATTGTGCAACAAAAATCAGGAACGACAGAATCAACTACACAAACCGCTATTGCTCAAAACATCAATCCTGAAGAGGCGCGAGCAGCAGCAATGAATTTACGTTCCGAGTCGGAGGCACTTAAAATGGCTTCGAAAAATTTAAAATACGAAGCGAATAACAGCGAATCAGAGAAAGACAAAAGTGTAAAATTAAAAGAGTCTATGACCCTCCTTATGCAAGCGGATGCAAAGGATCAAGCAGCTGACTCGCTGCTACAGCTTGCAGGAGTAAAAGAGACGGAGTCGGTGGCGGTTGCTAACACCGAACTTTCATCGGAGAACAAGCAACGTGTAGAAGAAATTGAAAATGCGGCTTTAGAAAAACAAAAACAGGCAGTTGCCTTGGAGTCTGAAGCGCGAACAAAAAATAAAATTTCGGACACTATTGCGGATGAGGAAAAACGCCAAGAAGAGAAGTTAGCAGTTCTTGCCCTAGTTCGATCGGCAGATGCGGCAAAAGCTGAAGCTCAAAATGAGAGCGACAAGGCGGCTCAACTTGAGAAGGAACTTCAAAATCGCGAGCGACGTGAACGCGAATTGTATGCCGATAACGCAGTTGACTCCGCAGCTAACGCTGCAGGAGAAAAGCAGCAAGCGAATACGAATCCTTCTGAAAGTTCAAAAAATACTGCTGCCGAGCAATTAGAAGCCGATGGGAATAGCCTCAAACAAGAGTCGATTAGTTTAACAAAACAAGCCGACGAAGTTCAGCTAACGGCGCGTAGGATGGCAAACCCAGCCGATAAAAAGAAATTCATGGCGCAAGCAGAGCTTTTAAGAGCTTCGGCCGATAGTAAACAAAAAGAAGCCGAAGAAAAACTTGCTCAAGCCACGCTAATACGATCTGGGGCACCGCTTGCTGCTGCACAAGAAGATCAAAAAAACAACATCTCTTTAGCAGCTAAGGATAGCCTTGGTAATACCGCAGAAGTAGCGCATCAAGAGGAAACCACATCCGACAATAAAAGATTAAAGACCGAAACGGAATTTGTATATGCTGAAGCGGTAGTCCTTGAAGAGGAGGCCCGTAACCTTGACAAGCAAGCCGAAGATCAGAAGCAAATTGCGAATACATCAAAGAAGAAAAAATCTCGCAAAGCAGCGTCTGCTGAAGCTGTTCGTTTAAGCAACTTAGCGGAGCTAAAAAAAGAAGAGGCAAGCAGCAAGTTCGCCGAAGTTAAAAAGCTTAACGAAGCAGCATTGGCGACAACAAATGCTGCTGCCACAGATACAAAGGCCATTATCACGGAGACCAATCCAACTGTCGCAGATACCAATGCCGTTGTCGCAGACAGCAAAACTAGTTTCACCGAGACAAATACCGCTGTAATAGATAGCAAAAAGATTGAAGCAGATACCCAAACTAGTGTCACCGAGACCAATACAGCAATCAATGAGCGAAAAGAATCCAACGCAAGCCTTGTTGCTTCTGATAAAGAGCAAGCTATACAAGCTGATACAGCAAGAAGCTTAACGACTGCAGCTAATGCGCAAAAAACAGCTGTTGAATCAGTTGACAACTCGATACCTCCTCAGCAACAAAAAGCAGAGTCCGCCGCAAGCACACAGCCAGCTGAAAAAAATGCATCGGCATCTGCTATTTCGAAAACAGAGCCAACTAAAACTGCTTTAGAAGAGACCAAGCCTGAAGTAGTGAGGGAAGCATTAGCAACGCGCAGTGAACAATCCCAAGTTAACGCAGCTGGAACGCAAGATGAAAAAGCAAAACCTAGTCCTACTCCGGTGGTTTCTGAGCCAGTCAATACAAACACTTCATCGGCACTAACAACGGCACCGAAAACCGTAAAAAAAATAAGTATAAACCGCAATTCATCCACATCGGCCTATGGCCCATCCAACCCTATTCCTGTAAACCCAACGCTGTCAACAGGGCTCTTCTTTAAAATTCAAATCGGAGCCTTCCGCAATCCTGTTCCAGCCGAGATCTTTAAAGGTATGGAGCCGCTTGTAGGCGAAACAACAGCAAGCGGACTTACACGCTATCTGGCTGGCGACTTTGGTGCCTTTGAACCAGCCAACTGGGCTAAAAACGAAGTGCGTGCTTTGGGCTATAAAGATGCATTCGTAGTCGCATACCACAATGGAAAGCGCATCACCATGCCGGAAGCAAAAGCGATCATTGCTTCGATGCAAGCATCCGAAAAAAAGAGCTATGAAGAGATCGCCAAAGCAGAGATGAGCGCCCTGAAGGAGAATAATATTTACCCTGAAAAATACAACAACCCTGCAGAAGTTGCCTTGGTTCAAAACTTCAACCAGCCAAGCAATGTCGATATAAATGCTGCAAGCACTAATCCATCAGCTAATGCTGCCACGCCTGTCGATGCCATTCCTGAAAACGCATCCACCACAGCGAGCACTACCGATGCCATTCGCTATACTGTTCAAGTAGGTGTGTATCGCAATGCAGGTGTGCCACAAATACTACAAAACATCCCTTCGTTAAACACAGAACGTACTCCCTCAGGCTTAATTCGCTTCACTTCTGGTATATTCGACACACAGGAAGCAGCGGATGCAGCTAGAAGAAGCATTTCAGGCACTGTAAAGGACGCTTTTGTAATCGTTTATAAAGGAGCTTCACCAGCAACTCAATCTACACAGCAAGCAACAACTAGCGCGGCAGTAGCTAATACCAAGCCGGCAGAGACAACAAGCAAGGGCGACACAAAACAGAAACAACAAACCACAACAAATACCAACCGCGAAAATCGCATCTTGACTCCTAAAAAACAAGGCCTTCCGGATGATGGCAAGGTGGTTTATCGTGTACAGATAGGAACATTTACAGACCAAGTTCCTTTCGACATCATTCAAAAGTTTTTAGCTATTCGCAAGCTTGGTATTGTAAACCAAATCAACGAGGCCGGTCAGAATGTTTTCTATGCGGGTGTTTGCACGGATTTACAAGTTGCGGAAACCATACTTAATCAAGCGAAACAAGCAGGGTTAACGGAGGCCAGTATTGTAGCACTCAAAGGCCGAACATCCATTACACTTGAAGAAGCAAAGTCGGCATTGGGTAAATAACAAAGCCGATCAAAAAATGACCGGCTTTGTATTATCTTCCTAATGCGATGATGAGCGATTAAAAATCGTCATCGTCGTCGTCCATGTCTGACTCGTAAAAGCCTTCATCAAAACCTTTAAAATCATCCGGCATTTCCATATCATCTTCGCCCTCTGCTCCTTCCCCATCAGAGAAACCCAGCTTCAATTTTGTCTGAACGCTTTTGCCACCGCTTCCTGCTTTACGTCCCTTGCGCGCTGGAGCCTCCGCTTTGGGCGCTGCTTTCTTTGTTGCCGCAGCAACAACAGGTTTCTTTGCGGTCTCCTTTTTTTCAGGTTCTTTTTTAGCAGAAGCTTTGGACTTAACCGCAGTGGTTTTTTTAGCTCCTTCTTTCTTAGTTACAGGAGCCGGTTTCTTTGCAGCTTTGGCTGAAGTCTTTTTTGTCTTGGCCATGAGTTTAAATTTTCAACGAGTTGATTTTGGTGTTTAGATGTTGGTGGACAAAATTAAAGGTTCTTTTAATCACAACAAATTTATAGAATTTCTTTTTGATTCAAATTTTTTACTTTTGTCATTTAATTATTTTCTATGTCATCAGACTTTCTATACCAGTCGTTTTTAGACAATAGTATTTTAAATATTGTCCTTTTTACAGGTATTTTATTACTGGGTGTAATTTTTAAAAAGCTAATATCAGTAAGGCTTTCACGCCTACTTTTTCGTTTTTTCAAGAAGTATTCTGAAGGTGTGGACGAGTCTAGCTTTATTGCGCTCATTACAAAACCACTTAAGCACTTTGTGCTGTTGATATTTTTATTTTTTGCTTTTTATCGACTTCAATTTCCTGAATATTGGGGATTAGCACCCATTAATCAATTTGGTATACGCATGATAATCATGAAAAGTTTTCAAAGTTTCATGATTGTATCAATAACCTTGGTAGCCTTGCGTATCGTTGACTTTTTGGGGCTCGTATTTATGAAGAAGGCTGAAAAAACGGCGAGCAAGATGGACGACCAGCTCATCCCGTTTGTAAAGGAAGGATTGAAAATCCTAATCGGTATACTTGGTTTTTTTGTAATACTGGGCTCTGTCTTTAGCTTAAATATTTCATCGCTCATAGCTGGCCTAGGCATAGGTGGCTTGGCAGTGGCTTTAGCTGCCAAAGAAACCTTAGAGAATCTGCTGGGTTCCTTTACCATATTCGTTGACCAGCCCTTTGTAATTGGTGATTTAGTGAAAGTGGGAAGCGTATCGGGCACAGTAGAAAGCATTGGCTTCCGCAGCACGCGCATACGCACACTTGAAAAAAGCTTTGTGACGGTTCCAAATAAAAAGATGGTTGATGCCGAAACAGAAAACCTCAGCATGCGAACTGCACGACGGGTCGATTTCAATCTGCATCTCTCCTATTCATCCACCAAGCAGCAATTGAGTGAGGTGGTATCGGAAATCCGCGCATACTTGATGAGTCATGGCTCGACAGACCATAAAGACATAACCACGCGTTTTAACAACTTTGGAACGCACTCCTTCGACATCCGTATCGATTTCTATATCCTCACCACCGACAACGCTGAAGCTTTTGCTATTCGTGAGGAAATCAATTTTGCGATTCTCGAATTGATTCGTGCTAAAGGACTAAGTTTTGCTAATCTAGGACCTGCGGTTATCCTTCCTAAATAGTCGTCTTTAGCGCGATATGAAATGGAGCAAGGTGTCTGAGTAAGCCTGAAATCCCATTACCGTTTGCACCGTGCTATGCCCAGCACCTGGAACTCGAACAGCAGTACCTCTAACCCCTTTGTAGTTTTTATAAACTACCTCGCCGTGCGTTTTAATATTCAGATAGTCGTCGTCAATACCGTGTATCCAAAGAAAAGGTTGATTAACCAATTTAATTTCAGCCGCATTATCGATCTTTAAATTGGTAAAGAAGGAACCCGGCATAGCTAATTTAGATGCATCCTGAACCATTGTTTCGGCAGATGCAAAAGGTGCTTCGAGGATAAGTTTCGAAGGTATCATCGAACGGGGTTCGGCCGTTAGTTTTGTTGCAGGTGCTGTGCCCATACTGAAGCCATACATCACAAAACGATCGTTGCTTAACCCCTGCGATTTCAGCCATTGCAAGCATTGATCAACATCCTCATACAAACCTTCTTCGCTCGGTAAACCTGCGGATCTTCCGTAGCCGCGATAATCCATCATTAAAACACCATACCGATTTTTTGCTCCTACATTGGCTAACAATTTGGCACGCTGCCAATAGAAATCCATGTTCCATCTGTTACCGTGGCAATACACAATCACTGTATCCGTTTGAATTCGACTTTCGTCGCCTAGATAGACTGCATAAATTGTGTTGGAGGCGCCTGTTGAAGGACTGTTGTAAGTAAAGGTCATTTCATGTATCAAGGCATCGTCAATGGTATAGGTGTTATCTAGCACAAAATCCTGCTCACCGGTATAGGCATCGCGCTGGTAAACCTCGATTTTTTTTGAATTAAATAAATTGCTGTCCAATTTAAAACACGACGAGCTAATCGCTATAACTACAAACAAAAAAGCTGACAAGAAGAGTGCGTTACGGTTCATCTTAGAATTTTTTAGAGAAGGAAAAATACACGCCGAGCGCACCTTTGCGAGCAACACCAACATAATCGACCACTATATCACGATTGCTGAAGTTGGAACCAAGGTACTTCACTTCTACTTGATAATCAGCTTTGGGTTTTATCCAAGAATGCCCCAGTTGAAAATTTGGAAAAACATGCTGCGATTGCACTTCATTGTGCGCTTTAACAGCGGCAAACTCAAACCAAGTACTCACACCTGCATAAAAGAAATTAGGGCGTTGCTTGTAATTCCAATAGGCATTCACATCCAGTTGTGGCCAAAGTTTTGTATCCTTTCCTGATGTAGCAAAATTCAATACCGGTGAAGTCGTTAAACCAGGCAGCCATTTTTTTTGCGCAGATAGCTGCTGAACCATGCCCGCATCCATCTGAAACACACCGAACAAGGCCGAAGTCGGATGAAGCGAACCAAAAACAGTGGTCTTGTCAGTTAATCCATAGGCACCTGTTACAGTTGTAAAAGGCGTAGGAATAACGAGTCCGGAAAAATGCACCACAGGGCCACCTATGGAGGCGTTGATCACTTTTTGGTGCTTTGCGAGGGGCTTGACCAAGCGTGTGGGAGCGCAAGCACTAGCAAAAACAAGGATTAGCAAAAGAATAAGTGCAGGATAACGATTATGCATAGTGGCTTCGAAGATACTGTGTTAATTTTTCAACAACCTGTTTATCAATCGGCAAGGTAACATGATCTGGATGCAGCTCCGACCATGCTATCCATCGTGTAGTAAGCGCATCGTTTTTTCCTTCGGGAAAATCAAATTTTTGCTCTACAGCCTTGATGTCGTTGATATCCTTTGGAGACACAAGATAATACACACAAATGATTTGATGCAAAGGATTAAAGACAGAAGGCTGAAAAAAATCGGTGGTGTAAAAATGATCTACCCTATTTAGCTCCAGTGTAAGCTCTTCCATAAATTCTCTGCGCACGCAGTCAAGCAAGCCTTCGCCAAACTCGAGCCCGCCGCCAGGAAACTTGGTTAAACACCAACCGTTGATACGTTCATCGCAAACAAGTACGCGGCCATTATCATCTATAATAATTCCATACGCTCTTAAAATGATCTTCGATTCGTCCATTGGTCGTCATGTATTTTTTTCGCCCACAACCTCCGAGCGAAATTGAATTTCATACAATTTTTTGTAGGCGCCATCTTGTCCAAGCAACTCCTTGTGCGTGCCGGACTCAAGTATTTGCCCATGATCCATAACCATGATTTGATCGGCATTCAAAATAGTAGCTAGTCGATGGGCAATAACAATAGAGGTTCTGTTGCTTGTCAGCTTTTCGGTTGCGCGTTGAATGAGTTGCTCGCTCTCCGAGTCGATGGACGAAGTTGCTTCATCAAGAACAAGCAAGGCCGGATTATAGACGTAGGCACGAATGAAGGCAATCAGTTGGCGCTGCCCGACGGATAAGGTAGCGCCTCTTTCTTGCACATTGTAGTTGTACCCACCCGGAAGTCGCTCAATAAATGCATGGGCTCCAATAGCAACAGCGGCATCTTTTATCATGGCCTCATCGATGGACTCGTTTCGCAGCGAAATATTGTTGCTTACGGTGTCTGAAAAAAGAAACACATCTTGCAAGACAACACCTATGGCGCTTCTAAGCGAAGCTAATTCGTAAGCCCGAATATCAACACCATCGATTGTGATTCGACCTTTTTGGAATTCATAAAAACGACATAAGAGATTAATGATTGTTGATTTACCAGAACCCGTTGCGCCAACAATAGCCATGGTTTTACCAGGTGACAAACGAAAACTCACATCGCGCAGCACCCAATCTTCCTCCTGATAAGCAAACCATACATGCTCGAATACAATCTCCCCTATTATATTTTCAGCTATAGCAACACCCTCATTCGAGATGCTTGCCTGAGTATCCATTACTTTAAAAATACGCTCCGAGCTAACCATGCCCATCTGTAGCGTATTGAACTTATCAGCCAACTCACGAATTGGACGAAAAACCATATTGATATAGATGATAAATGCGACAATGCTACCGAAGGTAGAGTGGCCAGCTAGCACACCTTCCATTCCCCACCAAACCAACAAGGCAACGGATGCCGCCGATAAAATCTCTACCACAGGAAAGAAAACAGAGTAATACCAAACCGAACGGATATTCGCATCGGCATGTTTTTTATTGATTTCTTTGAAGTTTTCTAGCTCCCTTTCTTCCCGGTTAAAAATCTGCACGATACTCATGCCCGTAAGATGTTCTTGTACAAAGGTGTTCAGATGTGCAAGTTGTGTTCGAACCTCTTGAAACGAGTTCTTGATCCCGTTTTTAAAGATGTTGGTAGCAACTAACAACAGCGGAATTGTACTTAATGAGATTAATGTTAGACGCCAATCGACATAGAACATCATGGAGAGTACTACAATAAGTTGAAGGATATCACCAATGATAACGATAAGTCCTTCGGAGAAAATATCGGAGATGGTCTCCATGTCGGAGATGGTGCGCGTTTGCAAGGTACCAATTGGCGTTCTGTCGAAATAACCGAGACGAAAATCCAGGATGTGACGAAAAAGTTTGACCCGCAGATCTTGTACTACTTGCTGCCCTAATAAGTTGGTAAGATAGGTTTGATAGTATTGCACCGCCGCTTGCGTGAGCAATAAACCCAATAAAATCAGCATCATGCGCTGCAGTCCGCTGTAATCGCCTAGGGCCACGTATTTATCCAACGTAAGCTGCACCAGATAAGGCCTTAAAGGAGACAGAAAAGCAGCCGATATGGTAAGCACGCAAGACAAGAAGAACACGCGTGGATAAGGCTTCACCAAAGTGAATACCCGTTTTAAAATAGGAATATCAAATGCTTTTCCGCTAACCGATGTCATTTATTTTGTGTGAATGGAAGTACGTGTGATTGTTTCGTTTAAAGTCAATGCATGGAAATCATAATCCACGCGAATAAGATACAAACCGCTAGGATCCATCGACTCGCCCGCTTCACTGCGTTTTTTGCTTCGAATGATTTGCAACAAACCCTGCTCGTCAAGGCGGTCACGACCCACTTCGGTGAGTGTGCCTACGATGGCGCGCACCATGCCACGCAAGAAACGATCGGCTTGCACAGTGAACACCAACACCTTGTCACGCATCGACCAGGTGGCTTGTGTGATGGTGCAGATGTTAGTTTTTGTATCGGTATGCCCCTTGCTGAAGCAAGAGAAATCGTGCGTACCAAGCAAGTGCATTGCAGCTTTGTTCATCTTTTCTATATCCAATGGAATTGGATAATAGCAAGCAAGGCCGCGCAAAAACGGATTCTTTGTTGTATACATCAGATACTCGTACGTTCTGGACGTTGCATCAAAGCGAGCATGCGCTTTGTCAGACACAGCAAAGCACTGCTGCACGGTGATATCGAAAGGCAGTAGGCTGTTGAGCGAATAGAGAAAACGATTCGGCAGCGGCTCATTCAAATCGAAATGCACATAAAGTTGTCGCGCGTGCACGCCTGTATCTGTTCGGCCCGCACCGAGTGTTTCGATTGGGTTTCTGAAGATCGTTGCAAGTGCTTGATTGAGCTCGGCCTGAACAGTATGGGCATTGGCTTGCACCTGCCAACCGTGATAGGCGGTTCCGCAATAGGCAATCTCAAGAAAGTAGCGCTGCTTGTACATGGTGGATGATACCGAGCACAAAGGTAAGAAGGATTTGGCTCTAGGCCTTCCTTTCAAAGCGAGATAATCGCAGAAAAGACAAATTAAAGATAGCGCTCCCGAATCACCTTGCAATGATGAAGCTCGTGACCGGCGATCATCCAGCCGATGGCCTTTGGAGTAACGGCAACTTCGTTGGCTTTTCCTATACGATCAAGAGCGGTAGGATCACAGTGTTTAAAAAAGGTTATTGAAGCAGCGCGGATACCTTCGTATTCCGCTAAGAGATCTGCTTTCTGGCGCTTCTCTGCACCTGCGTTTTCAGCATACACTTGCTCATTGAAACCGGGAAGCGATTGTGTTTCGCAACGCGCAAAAGCAAGGGCTCGATAATTTAAAACACGCTCTGTATCCATGATATGGAGCAAAACTTGAGCCAAGCTCCATTTTCCTGGAGCATAACTAAATGACAGCTTCGAATCAGGAACTTCGTTGAGTAAAGCAAGCATCTGGCTTCTACCCGAATCCAATGCAAAACCTAAATCATCTTCTAAAACGAGGTCAAAATATTTTTGATAATAGGCAGGAACACCATCCCCGGAAGGCTTTGCAATCATGTTATGCTTTTTGATCCGCGTCGCGGCTGCGGTTCACTTCGGAAATAAAATCCACAGCGCTGCGCCTTTTTCTAACCTTGTTTGCCCAAAGAATACCGAGCACAAGACCAGCACAGGATAGTGCTACAGCCATTCCGATGTTTAATGGAGAAGTAAAATACACATAGGAAAAACCACCTAAAAGACAGCCTGCTATCGATGGCGAAGCAGCGATGCGCAACCAAGCCAAAAACTCTACGAAGTTTTTCATTATTTTAAGGAATAAAAAATCGATTACTCTTTGTATCCATTCTTCTGCCAGCACTTCCAAGCAGCAAGCTCCTCGGCAGTTAATTGTGTGGCTTTAGAAGGTGGCATAGTTTTTTCATCGACCGCTTCGTGGTACATATGTCCAAGACTCGCAGACATCTCCGCATAGGAAGTAAAAACCCCATCGCGAGCGGCTTTTTTACCGGTTTGATGACATCCAGCGCATTTCGCATCAATGATGGCTTTCATGGTTGATGTGTAGGTAGCTGGCGCTTTCTGACACGGATCCTGCGAAGCTGTTTTTTTACTCGATGTACAGGCTGCTGCAAGAACGATAATGCAAGCAAGCGATAAAGTGGCGATAGTGAAGTTGTGTTTCATAGTTGTCTTTACACAAATATACATTTAAACGACATCAAATAAAAAACCCATCTCTTTTCGGAGATGGGTTTTTATTAATAACCAACAAAATTACTGCTTGGTTGCTCGCACCACGAAGCTGCCCGTTGGGCAAGCCATTCGTATGAAATACACACCAGCAGGGTAGTTGCTTAGGTTGACTTCAACGACATTGTTGCCTTTTGCAAGCATTAAAGCGCTTGATTGCACTACTTGACCCAGCAAGTCCGTGATAGTCATAGTACCCGCTTGAGCTGTCAATGAACCAAGTGATACATTAACCAAACCTGTTGATGGATTCGGATAAACCGACTGGCCACCTTTTACAAGTTCATAGATACCAGATGTGTTGTCTACAAAAACTGAATCGGGAACACGAGTTTCGCAGATGGTTGGCGTTTGGTCAACACGCCAGTCGTAGAAATAATAGAAGTACGCAGCACCGCTTGTATTGCCGGTGATACTAAGCACATCAGTAAAGGTGTATGGATAAACTGAACCAGCAGCATGGCGCTTTAAGCGAGGAGCTACATAGCCAAAGTTGTTTGTATTCGATGCACCATTGGTACCTAAAGAATAACCTGTTCCTGGCATAAGTACGAAGTTCAAATCAACCACCGACGAATCGGCAGGAAGAGTAATCGTTGTTGAGTTAATTACCGCACCTACATTGTTGTAAAGTTCAATTGTACGAGGCCCAGCGATGTCGGTGTACACTTTTACGGAGCGCAGTGTGCAATTATCAAGCACATCGAAATATACTTTTGCATTGGTCGTAGAAGCTCCATAATTAGCCGTAACAGCGTCATTTCTACCCACCGATTGACTGGCATTACCAAACTCAGAGGAAGTAGCTACATAATAAACAGTAGTTTGATTGAGCACTGGCGTAGTGAATGTATTGCCAGTTGCAAGCGCAGTACCACCTGTAGGCACATCGTACCATGCTACATTAGAGCCACCGGTTGCAACTAAGTCTGCAGTACCTGGTGTTGTTAATGTTACATCACTTACTGTTACTGGAGTAGGAATGTGTACAAGCACAGTAACTGAGTTTTGTGAATCCCAACCCTGACAAGTTCCTTCGATATGCAGTGTATATGTACCGCTTTCGGTAACATTAATATTCTGCGTAGTTGCCCCATTCGACCAAAGGTAAGACTGAGCACCTGCTGGCGCGGTAATGTGAATTACCTGACCTTGGCACACATCCGTTGGATCGATGGTAGTAATTACAGGCGTCTCATCTGGATTAAGGGTTACATGGATAGTTCGAGAAACTGATGAGCAGGCGTTTCCATTTTCAGAAACAGTAACATTGTAATCACCTACCGCACTAACTTGAATCGTTTGCGTGGTAGCGCCAGTAGACCAAAGATAGGTGTAGCCAGCAGGTGCAGACAAGGTGATTTGATTTGTACTGTTAGGACACACAACAAAGGGTTGGTTGGAGGTGATAATTGCCTCAGGAGAAACACAGCTATTTTCAACCACTTTAACAAACTGATCGATCTTTGGATTCACAATCGTTTGGTGTCCGCCAGCAGTCCAGTGAATAACTGCAGAGTCGATGGCTGTTGCCTGACCAATACCAAAATGCAGTTGAGCCGAATTGGTTGTGCCGTAGCTTTCACCTGCACGCACCTCGCGAATTTGTTTGCCCCAAGCACCGTATAAGGTAACACGGGTACCAACAGCGCTAGCATCCG
>CANFOZ010000062.1 GCA_947448795.1 Bacteroidota bacterium | reverse complement strand
TACATCAGCATACGTCAAGGTAGCTGTGCCACAAGCGTCAGTTGCTACTGGAGCACTAAACACCGGAGAAGCTGGGCAGCTAACAGTACCGTTTGATCCTACGCCGCTGATTACTGGAGCGGTGTTGTCAACCACGTTGATAGTCTGGCTAGCTGAGCTGTGGTTTCCTGAAGCGTCAGTTGCAGTCCAAGTACGGGTTGTGCTGTAGGTGTTACCACAGTTGTTCGTAGTTACATCAGCATACGTCAAAGTAGCTGTGCAATTATCAGATACGGAAGGGTTGCTGAATGATGGTATTGCAGGGCAAGCGATAGTTGAGCTCGCTCCTACTCCGCTGATTACCGGATTTTGAGCATCTACAACAGTTACAGTGAATGAGCAAGAAGCGGTACCGCATGAGTTAGTAGCTGTAGCCGTAACGGTAGTGGTTCCAACTGAGAACGTTGCGCCTGAAGCAATTGAGTAAGAAATTGAAGGGGCAGGTAATCCGCTGGCTGTAGCAGCCGTGTAATTTACTGCAGCACCACATTGACCTGTTGTTGCGTTTACAGTTACGTTAGCAGGACAAGTAATAACAGGCAGTGTATTAACCAATACATTGGTAGTAGCAGTTGCAGAGCAACCAGCTTCAGTACCGTTAGAAACCGATACTGTGTAAGTACCTGTAGCCGCAGTGGTTACATTGGTCAGAGAAGGGTTTTGAGTAGATGATGTATATCCGTTAGGACCAGACCATCCATAAGATAAACCGTTGCTTGCAGACAAGTTTAGTGTTGCACCCACGCAAACAGGAGTATTACTACTTGCTGAAGCAGTCGGCGTGTTCAGAGGAGCATCGGTAGCTAAAATATGCAAACCTGCGCCTGTTCCGGTGGTTGGATTTACAGTGTTAACACCGCTTGGCCATACACCATCTGCATCGGTTGCTGGGCAACCAACGATTGCACCTGTTGAAAGGCTAAGCTGCTCAATGCGGCGGATACCGTTTGCATTGGTGTTCGGAATTACCGTTCCCCATGCTGAAGAAACGCCTTCAACGTTAGAACCGTAGAATGCAGCGAAGCTGTTGGCAGTCGTATTTGCTGCACCATCGCTTTCGATATATGAACCAGAGATTGGACGACCTGTTCCGGCTGTGTTATCATACAGCATTACAAAGTTGGAAGCAGTGCCGTTTGAGCTACCCCAGATAGCAGAACCGTCGCTCGAAGTCGTGTTCAACTGACGAACAGTGGTTGCAGAAGTAGTCGTGAAACGGTTAACAACAGTAGTACCGTTTGCACCGTTGTTTATCATGATACGCATGTAAACAGGATTTGCTGGAGCGAAGCGCGTATTTCCTGTAGGTTCGAGCACGAACCATCCAGTGTATGATCCGTTGGCGTCGGTTGTGAATGTTCCGTAGTTACCAGCCGTTGAAAGACTTGCACCTGTAGTTCGAACGAAACCACCTGCTGTTTGCGGGAAGATACAGTTACCTGCACCGTTTGAGGTACCTGCATCTGTAGCGATTACACCGCTATTGAAATAACGATACGTTGCACTAGGCGTGAGTCCAACTAGACTTACACGGTATGCATATGGCAAACGGTTTGTGTTAGTGCTTCCGTTGCCACCTTCCATGTACTGAGGCACGACTACTTCAATCAAGCCAGAGACAGCAATTGTACTGGTAGTAATTGTAGCAAATGAGCCAGATGAACCGGAGAGGGTGTAAAGACCAGCAGAAGCGAATGAAATGTTGCTGTAATTTACAGAACCATACGTTGCGATTTGACCTGTAGAGCCGGAAAGTATTCCTGTTCCGGTTGCGATGGCTAAGCTCATTCCACCTGTGTAGTTAGAATCCAGGCTATTGTCTGCACGCAGAGCACTGAGTGTAAATGCAGTCAGGCTAGTAGCAGGTGAACCGGATGTTGGAACACTTGCTAAAGCAAGGTGGTTTGCAGCACCAAGCACTGTGAAGAACTGGCTCACCGCATTTGAAAGGGCATCGCCTGCAGTAGCAACTGCGTTGATTTTAACATTCGTTTCAGCCGTGTTGTAAAGAACACCGGAGATGGTTACCGAACTAGTACCCGCTAACATCGTTCCACTTAAAGTTCCGGCAAATGCGCCGCTACCTGTATTCAGTGAAATCGTAACCGTTGTATTTGCAGTTACAGAAGTAGCTAAGTTAAGATAGTTAACCGACTGCACAGTCACAGAGAATGGCGTGTTTACAGAAGGACGAACACCGCCGTTGATGCTGGTAATATTCAGAGCCGATGCAGAGCAGTTGATTACTGAAGCTGCAGTAGTTGCAGAAGATGAACAACCGGCACCGGATCCGTTAGAAACCGTTACTGTGTACGTTCCTGTTGCAGCGAGTGATGAAGAGGCAATCGAAGGGTTTTGCACAGTTGATGTGAAACCGTTCGGGCCGACCCAAGCGTAAGAAGATCCACCCGAAGAAGTAAGATTCAAAGCTGTACCTGCACAAACAGAACCGTTGCTACCAGCTATTGCAACCGGAGTTACAAGCGCTGCATCGGAAGAAAGAATGTGCAATGAACTGCCTATCCCATTGGTTGGATTCACCGTGTTTACACCGCTTGACCAAACACCATCAGCGTCTGTAGCAGGACATCCTGCAATCGAACCATCGGCGAATGAACGTTGCTCAATGCGACGCACACCGTTTGCGAGGGTATTCGGGATGATGGTTCCCCATGCACCAGATACGGCCTCAACATTGGTCTCGTAAAAAGTAGCGAAGCTGTTGGCTGTTGTATTAGCAATACCATCGCTTTCTACATAAGTACCGGCAACCGGGCGCCCGGTACCGCCAACGTTGTCATATAAGAAGACAAAGTTAGAAGCTGTAGCAGACGAGTTCCCGTAAATAGCAGAACCGTTGCTTGCCGCTGTGCCAAATGATTTAACAATCGTATACTGAGTTGTGGTTAAACGAGCACTTACAGAGGTGCCACCGTTTCCATCATTCAGCATAATGCGCATGTAAATGCTATCGCCTTCAGCGAAACGTGCGTTTCCTGTTGCTTCCATCAAAAACCAACCGGTGTAATTACCGTTTTGGTCAGCGGTTAATTCCGCATAATTTCCTGCAGAAGCAAATGATGGAGCGCTACTGCGATAAAAAGAACCCGCAGTTGTACCGAACAATACGTTACCAGCACCACTGGTGTTGGCAAGATCAGTAGAAATAACCGCTTGGTTATAGTAGGAGTAGGTGCTATATGGAGCTAAACCCGATAAGGTAAGTCGAGCAGCAAATGGAACACGGCTGTTGTTGGTTCCGCTTAAACCTTCCATATACAATGGCATGATAACTTCAGTAACGCCCATTAAAGAGAATGGATTCGAAATACCTGAAGTCAAGTTCGTTGCGGTTGCAACCAGGTCATAGGTTCCTGGAGCGCTCAAGCGAACATTAGTGAATGTTGCAACACCATTAACGCAGTTAACAGTAGTTGTGCCACTGATTGTGCCAGGACCGCTGTTAACAGCAAGCGTAACAGCACCTGTATACGAAGGATCTACAGTATTGTCAGCACGAAGCGCATTTACAACCAAATTCGATAACGGTGAATTAACAACGCCTGTTGGGCTCGCTGCAAAATACAGAAGAGAAGCGCCTGGATTTACAGCAAAAGGAAGCGACATGCCTGCGGCGAGATTGTCTCCAGCAGAACGGGTGATGTTCAGAACAACAAAAGGATCTTCGATGTTGTAGTTCAAACCGGAAACAGTGACGTTGTTTTGTCCGGCAGGAATGGTTCCGGTAACGGTTCCGCTCAAAACACCACTTCCTGTGTTAACAGATAAAGTGAAGCTAGTATTGGAAGCTACGTTAGCAGCGAAATTCGCTGATGTTACAGATTGAACATTGATGCTAAAAGGAGAGTTTGCAGTAACGCTATTGCCTGCGTTTACGATGTTTGAAGTAAATTTAGAAGGCAAGAATGGAGGATCAGAAACCACATACACCTCATCCATACCAATTTCCGGGCGAGAACCGCTGGTTCCGCTTACTGAATTGTATACCCAACGAACATGCACTACTGGTTGGTTATTACAAGCAGTTGGAAGATTGAAAGAAAGGGTTTCGCTTACACCGTTGGTTTTGTAAGTTGTACCACCGGTAGAGGATAAAAACTCAACAGGGCCCGGGATATCCGTGAAACTACCTGTAGTACCAACACGGTATTGAGCACGTAAGCCATACACACGGTTTTGGCTAGTTGCGTTATATACAAGTTGGGTTGCGTTATTTAAGAAAGAGTTCCAGCTCACAGTCATGTTGCTGCGACCTGTTGCGTTCAAAGCGAGCACAACAGCACCCAAATTACCACTGGTGCTGGTGTTGATCATGGAGAAGCCATTGTTGCCTAATCCGGTGATGCGCGTTTGAGAAGTTGCATTGTAAATACCTGTGTAGTCTGAATATACAGGACTAGTGGTGCTTGGATCTAAAACAGAAGGCCCCATGCGCTGAAAAGCCATGTTCGGAGGATACGAACCGGCAGGAGTCAATCCATCAAACGTACTGAGCAGGTAGTTACCTACGCTTAAGTTATAGGGTGTTGGATCTGTTAATGCTGGGAGTACTTCAAAAGCAGCACTTGAGCCTGCAGTAAGGTTGTCACCGGCAGTGCGTGTTGCACGAATGCTAACAGCGGCATCTGCGGTGTTATAGGTAATACCAGAAACAGTAACCGAGTTTGAACCTGCAGTAATTGTTCCGGTAAGTGTGCCACCGAGTGAACCTGAACCCGAGGCAAGAGCGATAGAGAAGTTTGTATTAGCAGTTACGTTTGCAGCAACACCATTTGCATCGACGGCGTTAACCACTGCTGAGAAGCCGGTGTTCGCAAACACGTAATTACCGGCATTGATAGTTGATACAGTCAAAGCACTTGGACCTGAAACAGGAGCCACGGTGCTGGTTACTGAAATGTTATTGACACCCAAGGTTGGACGTGTACCGCCACCATTGGCTGCCGCCTGATAATAGAACCAACGCAGTTGAACCACGGATTGTCCGTTACAAGCCGATGGCAGAACAGTTGTGAAATTCTGGGTTGCATTGAGTGCACGATAGGTAGTGGCCAAGGAATCCGATTTGAATTCAACAGGACCCGGAACATCTGTGAAGGCAGCTGATGTGCCCACACGATACTGCAAACGAACGCTATAAAAGCGTCCTTGAGCTGCTCCGTAGGTTAAAGCAGTCAACATACTGCCTTTCCATGCAACCGTTACGTTGATACGACCCGTTGTGTTAAGCGCTAAAACCGCTGAACCAAGATAGCCACTAGTACTGGTGTTTGTGAAAGAGAAACCGGTTGCAGTGCCGTTTGCACGCGTACCACTTGTTCCGTTGTATGCGCCGGCGTAGTTACCGGTCATTGCGGTAGCAAGCGTTGGATCCTGTGTTGCGGTGGTGTGGAAATACATGTTGGCAGGATAGGTACCAGCTGTACTTGTACTTGCCCATGAGGACAAGGAGTAGGTCGCACCCGCAGACATGTCGAATGCCGTAGGGTTAGTCTGGGCGACGGAAGTCACGCACCAGAGGAGCAGTGCCAAGCAACTCAGCATGAGTCGACTAGGCCATCGTAGTAAAGAGTTTTGTTTCACTGTGATGATGGTTTAGGTATATGGAATTAATAATTACAAAAGGAATCGAAATACAAAATAATGTATGCCTATTATGGAATTTCGGATGCAAAAATCAAGGTTGGGCTTTACTAAGGTGTTAATGCTATTTAACCCCTCTATTACCAATTCAGCAAGCCTTTGTAAATAGATGTGCAACAAACCGTTAAAAAAATGTTTGCTTTAAACTTGGCCGCTGTTAACGAACTAAACTGATTGTACCATGCAAACTTTTCGTTGAACCGTCCCACATGCCAATATTCACTTCGTAAACATACACGCCATCAGGGCATTGCAAGCCATTCTTTAAACGGCCGTCCCATCCTCCCACAACATCCTCCCAAGCGAAAACAAGATTCCCCCAACGATTATAAATAAAGCCTTGGAAGGTTTTTGCGCCTGTTGCATAAACTCTGAAGTCGTCATTTTCTCCGTCGCCGTTCGGACTAAAAACGTTCGGCATAAAAACGGAAGTTTGTCCTTCTACATGAATCACATGCATCGTAGAGTCAATGCATCCATTAGCATCCGAAGTAATCAGCGTTACCATAAAATCACCTGGACGATCGAAAGTGTATGCCGGGTTTTCAGCCGACGACACACTTCCATCGCCAAAAGACCAGTTATAATTAGTTGCGCCGGATGAGGTGTTCGCAAACAGCACATCCAATGGCGCAAAGCCAAGATTCGAATTGTCGTTGAAAGATGCATCAATAGTGCTCATCAAAACGTGTGTAGTGTCTTTGGAAATGCCGCAGCTGTTCGAAATGGAAACACTATATTGACCGGCTTGAGATACCTCAATAGACGTTGCGTTTGAACCTGTTGACCAAGTATATGCACCACCCCCTGAAGCTGTCAAGAGCATGGATTGTCCTGGGCACAATACTCCGCTTGACGGAAAAATACTTACTACTGGCAAGGGAATCATAATCACATTTTCGTGGGCGGTGTCACTCGAACACATAGAATTACCAATCACCGTATAGGTTCCTGAACTATTTACGGTGATGATCGAGTCCGTTGCACCTGTTGACCAAAGATATGGCGACCCACCCGATGCGGTAAGTGTTAATGTTGCACCTTGACAAAAGGTGGTTGAGCCGCCCGTTGAGATCGTTACCGGAATAACAGGCACTAAGTTCACCGTGGTGCTTGCATTAGTCGTTCCGCATGTAGCCGTTGCCACCACTGAATACGTATTTGCGGTATTCACCACAATCGAAGTTGTAACCTCCCCTGTCGACCAGAGGTACGAACCAGAGCCACTTGCTGTTAAGGTTAAATCGGAGCCAGCACAGACGGTTGCAGTACCCCCGGGGCTTATTGAAACAGGGGTTTCGCTGATGACCGTAACATTCATAGTAGCAACATCGCTACCGCAAATATTGGTGCCGGTCACCGTGTAGGCTGCAGAAGCAGATGCCACTTCCGAAGCTGTTACGCTGCCGCTTGACCAGCTATAGCTGCTTGCTCCTGATGCAGAAAGTGTAACGGAGCTTCCCGGACATATCGTTGTGGAGCCTGATGCCGCTATCGAAACAACAGGTGGCGCAAGAATTGAAATAACTTCACTTGCTGATGTGGATCCACAAAAAGCAGTTGCAGTAACGGAATAGGCATTTGCACTAGATACAACGATGGAAGCGGTGGTTTCGCCGGTTGACCATAGATACGAACCAGAACCACTTGCAGTAAGGGTTGATGAAGAGCCAGCACAAATGGTGTTTGAACCACTAAGCGCAATCGATACAGGAGTTTGGGTAATCACATCTACAGAAACACTTTCAGTATCGCTTCCGCAAACTGTTGTCCCGGTTACTAGATAAGTCCCCGAAGAAGAAGCTGTAATACTCGAATTGCTTGAACCTGTTGACCATGTGTAACTAGAAGCACCCGAGGCAGTTAGTCCCACTGAACCACCGCTACAAAAAGTGGTTGTTCCTGATGCTGCTATAGAAACAACCGGCACTTGATTGACCGTTACATCAACCGAAGTACCACTTGTACCACAAGCCGCGTTGCCTGATAAGGTATAGGTGCCTGCTGTATAGGCAACAATGGATGTTGCGACAGAGCCTGTTGACCAGGTATATGGACCATCGCCACTAGCGGTTAGCGTTACCGAATCTCCCTGGCAAAAACTCAAAGGACCGGAAGCCGCTATGGCCACAGGATTTAAAAAATTAACAGTGATATGCTCACTTGCTGTATCCGTGCCGCAGACGTTCATGCCGGTAACAGTATAGGTTCCTGAATCTGTCACTAATAGTGTAGGCACATTCTGCCCGTTTGACCATGCATACGTATCCGCACCTGACGCAGCAAGATTAACAAAACTGCCAAAACAAAATGTGGTAGAGGAAGCAGGAGTAATCGTAACAACAGGCACCGTAAGAGTGCTAATTACAAGGCTTTCAGAGCTTGTTCCACAAGCATCTGTTCCCTGAACAGAATACGTACCGGCGGAATCGACAACGATTGAAGAAGTAGTTGCACCCGTTGACCATACATAGGATCCCGAATTAGCAGCCGTTAAGGTTACCGAGTCGCCCACACAGAAAGTAGTTGGACCGCTCGCAGTCATACTAACTGGAGTTGAGGCGTTAACTGTAACTGCCACGCTATCAGAATCAGAGCCACAGGTGTTGGTTCCAACGACAGTATAGACTCCACTTGTATTTGCATTCACAGAAGCGAAGCCAATGCCGTTCGACCAGGTATAATTTGTAGCACCGGAAGCGTTAAGCGTAACAGAGCCACCAATGCAAAAAGTACTTGGACCCGAAAGGGCGATGGACACGTTCGGCGGCGCACCTACAGTAATTTGAACACTGTCACGGAGGGTGTCTAAACAAGAATTGACCATGTTTAAATACAAATATTCAGAGCCCACAAAACTTGACGAAGCAGTATACGTTGTGCTCAAAGAATCAGGGTTTGTAAATGAGCCATGGCCTCCGCTCCAGAATTGATTGAGATCGGTTCCGCTAGTAATTGTTCCACTAAGATTGATTGGGTTCCCCAAGCAGATGCTCGTTTGATTAGCACTGGCATGGAATACCAAACCGGAAGGAGGGATCTGGCATCCGTAATTGGTGTACGAAACCGTATTGCCCGGATACGAAAATAAAGCATACGCTCCATTCGCCGCTGCATGATTACCCGCCGCATTAACAAGCAAACCGGCATCATAGGTTGCCACATCGGTGCAGCCTGCACCGAAACTTAAGGTGGTAGTTCGGGTACCTGCACCTGCAGAGTAGTTTTTAAAGTGGCCGCTAGTTGCACCGGCACATTGAAAAATCATGATCAAGGTATCCGATAAATTCGCGAAGGAGTGCGCCATTGGATCCATAGCGGTACTCGTAACCAAAACAACTTTTGCACCGGTAGGTAAAACCCCACCAACAGGTTCAACAACGAGGCCACAAGAGGTAATTGTTGAGTTGATGGTAGCTACTTTGCTTGCCGTTGTTGCATCTTGACAAATGTTCAAAAACGAATTGGATGACCAAGTTACAGTAAGCGTGCCTACATTGAGCGGATTGGGTCCAACACGAAAAAAAAGCATCTCGTTGTTGGCCTCTGGTGAACCGCAAGCATCAACTAGTATAGATGTTATCTCAAAACACGTACTTGGAATTTGCGCAAACAATTTGCCTGTAAAAACAATAAACAGGGCGAGCAGCGACAATCTTATTTTCATGGCATGAATGATTAATTCGTACCGCAAAAATGCCCTTGGTAGATGAATTGCCCTTAACCTGTAAATTATTAAAACCTTACCTCAGCGTAAAGCCAGGGCAAATAAAAAAACAAGCCATTGTTATTCGGCTGTTTGCCTAAAGTAAATAGATCCGTATTGCAAACTTAACGACTCACCGCAAAGCGTTCGTGATAGGCATGCGTTTTAGAAACCAAAGACAACATATAAAACCCCGCAGGTTGTTTAGAAAGGTCTAGGACCAAACTGGAAGAATTCATCTCCTGCTTCAACACCTGATCACCGATTGCATTATAAACAACAACCGTAAACCGCTCGTTCATATCTTGTTTAGCAAGCGTTATGGTTAAATAATCACTTAACGGATTCGGGTAAACAGACAATGCTTGCTGATTTTCTAATTCATCTACACCAACCACTTGCATGCTGCGACAGCCAGATCGTTGCACGCAGTTACCAACTGTTATCAAAACCTGATATACCCCCGTTGTGCCGGGCGAAAAACTTTGGTTGGTAGCGCCAGGAATAGACAAACCAAAACAATGCATCCACTGATAACTTGCTCCTGCTTCATTCGCAGTCAATAATTGCCCAGTTTGGGTAACAGAAGTATCAATTGCTGTAACATTTACATTCAATGTACTCATCGGTCCTTGACCACAAGCATTCACCGCTTGCACCATAATTACCCCGCTTGTTTGTCCAGAGGATGTTGCAATGGATGTGCTACTGGAGCTACCCGCCCAGCCATTAGGCAAGGTCCAAACATAGCCCGTAGCATTAGACACAGAAGCTACCGAGTAGAGGTTTGACGAATTGGCACAAACCGTTTGCGCGCCGCTGATTGCACCCACCACAGGCACAAAAGCATCAATCTGAATCGTCACACTGCCTTGCTGACCCCAGCCGCAGCTATTGTAAGCACGAAAATAATAAGTGCCTGAGGCCGTCACCACTTGAGAAGCAGATGCCGTGCTCATGTCTGTCCCGTTATTCACATTGCCTTGAAAATAGACCGTTCCTCCTACTCCACCTAGCGCAGAAATGGTGGCTGAATTGCAGTAGGATCCTGAACCTGATACAGTCACCGCATCGGGCACCGTGCTAAGCGTTACAGTAACACTTCCTTCCGTTCCCCAACCACAGGTATTATAAGAACGGAAATAATAGGTTCCGGAGCTTGAAATAACTTGCGAGCTCGAGGCCGTAGTCATCGCGGTTCCGTTTGCCGTAGTGCCTTGAAAATAAATAACTCCACCCGTTCCACCACTTGCTGTTAGTGTTGCTGTTGCGCTGCAAAATGTTCCGCCACCGTTCACAGTGACTGCTGCTGGTGCGTTATTGACCTGAATGGCGGTTGGAGCTGATGTAGCCGAACACCCACTTGCGTTGGTAACCGCAACCGTAATATTTCCGGTGGCGTTTGCGGTATATGAAGAATTTATTTCACCAACTAGAGATGCTCCATTTGCACTCCATTGATAGGTCAGGCCTGTGCCTGTGTTTGCATTTAGCGTAACAGATGAACCGGCGCACAGCGTAGTGCTGCCGGCAGGGCTTATACTTGCTGTTGATGCCGCAGACAAGGCAACAACCTGACTAGCCGACGTTGTTCCGCAGGCCGTGGTAGCTGTAACCGAATAGGTGGTGGGTGTACTAACCACGATGGATGAAGCAACAGAACCTGTTGACCACACATACGATCCGGAGCCGCTTGCCGACAAGGTGGTGCTGGCACCTGAACAGATCGAGGCGCTTGGTGATACGGAGATACTTACTGGCGTAGTGGAAACAGCCGTGACCACCTGACTTGCATTCGACGTGCCACAGGTGTTTGTTGCGATTACTGAATAGGGTCCTGGCGTATTGACCACAATGGAAGAAGAGGATGAACCTGTTGACCATGCATAGGATCCGGAGCCACTTGCCGTCAAGGTTGCGCTGCCGCCTGCACAAATGGTGGCACTCGGCGAAACCGCGATACTGACTGGAGTAATAGAAACGGTAGTAACCGACTGACTTGCTGTGCCGGTTCCACAGGTGTTTGTGCCCGTAACTGAAAACACTCCTGCTCCGCTCACGGCAATTGAGCTACCGATTGAACCATCAGACCACACATACGTATCGGCTCCGCTTGCAGTTAATGTAACCGTTGCCCCAGGACAAAGTGTTGTTGTGCCTGATGCGGCAATACTAACAGCGGGAGTTGGATTAATAGTAATGCTTGTATTTTGTGTTACGATGTTGTTGCAATTGTCGAGAATATTAAAAGAGAGTGTCTCTATGCCGGTTGCCCCTGGTGCAGGTTGATAGGTCGTGCTTGGACTTGTTGGATCTGTAAAGGTGCCGCTACCACCCGACCATGCGCCGGTTTGATAAGATCCACTTATAACGCAATCAACAGCTACACTTGCACCCTGACAAATACTGGCCTGTGCGCTGCTCGCCGAAAAAGAGAGCACATCCGGAGGCATTCCACATCCGTAGTTTGCATAGGAGATACCACTACCCGGATAGGCAAAGTTAATGCAAGCACCGTCTTGGGCAGCATGAATGCCCGCTTGATTTACTAAGGAATCAACAACATAAGTAGCTACATCGGTGCAGCCTGCACCGAAACTCAAAGTGGTAGTCCTGGTACCGGCACCGGCAGTATAGTTTTTAAAATACCCGCTAGAAGCTCCTGCACATTGAAACACCATATACAAGGTACCGGAAAGATTGGTGAAGGAGAAAATGGATGGATCAAAAGCCACGCTTGTTACAATGACAACTTTTGCACCTGCAGGCAACACGCCACCCGTTGGCTCAAGAACCAAAGGACAGGTTCCAGGAACTACAGGTAAGGTAGCATTAATTGCAGCGACCTTAGCCGCGGTGCTTGCATCTTGGCAGAGAAATAAAAACGCATTTGAATTCCATGTTACAGTGAGATTAGCAGTATTCAGCGGATTGGGGCCCACTGTAAAAAAGAGCATTTCGTTGTTATACTCTGGGGTACCGCATGCATCCGCAAGAATGCGGGTAATTTCGAAACAACTGGAGGGTGTTTGACCAAAAGTTCGGCCAATTAGCGAAAAACAAAGGATAAGCAATAATAATCGTGATTTCATGGACGTGTTTTAGGTGCATCAAAAGTAGACGGACTTCAAAAAGTGTATTTTAAAGAACTGTTACTAAATCCACATTAATTAGTAAAGTCAATGCAAACTTATTGTGTTGTTTTTAAGCTTTTGCTTGCATGAATTTAGGGTTCGTTGTTATAAAACATAATACTAGATTCAAACAACCTTAACATTCTACTAACAAGGCTAGGCGACCTTTGCAGCGAAAATGAAGACGCTAACACGCAAACAATTTATCCAAATGGTACTTCTTGCAAGTTTAGCACCTCTTGTATACAGAACACAACGCAGCTATAACAAAGGCATCGACATACTGACAACTATCCGGGATGACTTGTTTTTAACGCATGCGGCCATTTTTTCACCTATGCGCTGCAAATACTAGGTATAATGCCCGAAAACGAAGAATTAAAAAAAAGGAAACGAAGGGTTGATGTATTAGTTATTTCCGATGTACATCTCGGCACATACGGCTGCCACGCCAAGGAGCTGTTAAAATACCTCAAAAGCATTAAGCCAAAAACCGTTATCCTAAATGGTGACATCATAGATATGTGGCAGTTCTCTAAAAGATACTGGCCAAAGTCACACATGATGGTCATCCACCACATCATTAAATGGGTGAGTAAAGGCGTCAAAGTGCATTACATAACCGGCAACCACGATGAGATGCTACGCAAATTCGCCGGCTTCAAAATGGGTTCGCTAGAAATAAGCAACAAACTACTTCTTGACCTAAATGACCAGAAAACATGGATTTTTCATGGCGATGTGTTCGATGTGACCATGGAACATTCGCGTTGGCTCGCTAAGCTAGGTGCTCATGGATACGACCTACTCATTCTCATTAACGCTGCTGTTAACTGGTTCTCGGTTAAAGTGGGAGGCGAGAAATTATCGCTTTCAAAAAACATTAAAAACGGCGTCAAGAGCGCGGTAAAATTCATCAACCAATTTGAACAAACGGCAGCAGATATCGCCATAGAGAATGGCTATGAAACGGTTATTTGCGGGCATATCCACCAACCAGAAATGCGAACCATCAGCACCCCAAAAGGACAGGTTCAATACTTGAACTCAGGCGACTGGATAGAGAACCTGAGTGCATTGGAATACCACAAAGGCACATGGCGCCTATATCACTATCAAGAAGCAGATTTCCAGGATGAATCAATTGACGAAACGCATGCGGAAGACGAGCTCCTCGCCATGAAAGACGGCAAAGATCTTTTTCAATCCATCCTCGGCGAATTCCAACGAGAATCAAATTACGTCATCAAGTCAAGTAAATAAAGAACAACAATGAAAATTTTATACGCTATTCAAGGCACTGGCAATGGCCATCTTACCCGCGCCATGGAAATCATCCCGTATCTTCAACAGCATGGCGAAACAGACATCCTGATCAGCGGTACACAAAGCAATATCGAACTCGGTTATCCAGTAAAATACAGATTCAACGGCCTCTCGTTTGTGTTTGGAAAAAAAGGCGGTGTCGATTTATGGAACACCTACTTGAAGATGAACTCGAAGTTGCTGATGCAAGAGGTTAAGAAGCTACCCGTCGAGGAGTACGATCTCGTTATCAGCGATTTCGAACCTGTCTCTGCATGGGCTTGCAAGCGGGCCAATAAACCATGCATTGGCTTAAGCAACCAGGTAGCCACCTTGCACCCAAAAGCACCCAAGCCAAAGAAAATCGATTTGCTTGGCAAGTTGGTTCTGGAGCGCTATGCACCAACAACGCACAATTACGGAATGCATTTCCAAGCACTGGACGCAACCGTTTACACACCTATCATCCGAAAGCAGGTTCGCGAGCTGAAACTCACCAACGAAAGGCACTATACCGTATATTTGCCCTCCTACGACAACGAACGCATTGTGAAAAACCTAAGGCGCTTTAAACACATCGATTGGCAGGTATTCTCCAAACATTCCAGCCGCGTCACAATCGTTGACAACATTACCCTGCATCCCCTCGACCCTGAGAAGTTCTTACACAGCATGGCTAGCGCTGAAGGGGTGATGTGCAACGCTGGCTTCGGAACAACGAGTGAAGCGTTATTTATGCAGAAGAAGTTGCTCGTGATTCCCATGAAAACCCAGTTCGAACAATATTGCAATGCCGCCATGCTCAATACCATGGGCGTTGCCGTGATTAAAAAACTAAAAAAGAAACACGCGGAAAAAATCCATACCTGGCTGGATGAAGAACAACCCGTAAAAGTGAATTATCCGGACCTGACGAAACAGCTAGTGGATACGCTAGTTCGTGTGCACGGCAACAAAGCGAAGGCTTTGAACGCACAACGTACCAAGTCTGGCGCAGCCAGCAAACGATTGGCCACCCATGCATCCTGAACAACCCGATAGATCCAAATTTCCGAACGATTTCATTTGGGGTGTATCCACCTCGGCACCACAAACCGAAGGGGGTGCAACCGATGGCAGCCGCGGGGCTTCTATCTGGGATGAGTTTCAAAGCAGGGGCCTTTTTTTTCGAAAAAAAATCGAACCGGGCATTACCTGCGACTTCCTGCATCGGTATAAAGAAGACATCGACATCATCCACCAGCTTGGCATTCGCAATTTTCGCTTGTCAATCGCTTGGCCGCGGATTCTTCCGGATGGTAAAGGAAAGGTCAATCAGGCGGGGATCGACTTCTACCGCAGGGTGTTCGACTATTGTTTAAGCAAAGGCATCACGCCCTGGGTAACACTGTACCATTGGGACCTGCCGCTAACGCTTGAAAAAGAAGGCGGATGGACCAACCGTGCTAGCGTGGAGTGGTTTTGCGACTATGTGCGTGTTTGCATCGACTCCTTCAAAGATCAAGTGCGTCATTGGATGGTGATGAACGAGCCGCTCGTATTCACAGGTGCGGGCTACTTCATCGGCGTTCATGCACCAGGACGCCGCGGCATGAACCATTTCTTACCAGCGCTTCATCATGCGCTGCTTGCTCAAGGCAAAGGCAGCCGGCTCATTCGCAGCTTGCAGCCCGAAGCCATGATCGGCTCTACATTCTCCTGTTCACAACTCACCCCTTATAACGACACAGACAACGACAAAGCGGCCGTACAAAGGATGGATGCTTTATTGAACCGCTTGATGATTGAACCCGCACTGGGACTGGGTTATCCAATAGCCGAGCTACCTGTGCTAAAACGTTTAGAAAACAGCATGCAGCCCGGTGATGAAAAGGATCTTATAGCCGATTTCGATTTCGTGGGTGTGCAAAATTACACGCGTGAAGTAGTAACTGCAAGCCGATGGGTTCCCTACCTCGGTGCCAAACTCGTTCCTGCGAAAAAACGGGCAGTACCATACACCGAAATGGGCTGGGAGATTCATCCCTCATCGATTTATGAGATGATCAAACAATTCAGTAGTTACCCACAGGTTAAAAAACTGTTCGTCACTGAAAATGGCGCTTCCTTCCGCGATCAGCTTGTGAACGGCCAAGTGGATGACCAAAACCGCATAGCTTATTTCAAAGGGTATATTAGCCAGATGCAAAAAGCAGTGCACGATGGCTTTCCGGTGAAGGGCTATTTCGTTTGGTCACTAACCGACAATTTTGAGTGGGCAGAAGCCTATAAACAGCGCTTTGGGCTGGTGTACATCGATTTCAGCACACAAGCGCGCACCATCAAGAATTCGGGCTACTGGTATACGAATTTCCTGAAGCAGTAGGCATTCCAAAAAGACCATCGTTTCGATTGCAATAATGATTAATTTTGTAATCTGATATCCTTCGAAAAAGGCCAAACTAATCTAAACCTACACCATGAAGAATTCCATCCAACGGTTGCTCGACAATAACAAAGCTTGGGTGAAGACGGAGTTGCAGAAAGATCCTCACTTTTTCGATGAGCTGGCCAACAGTCAGAATCCCGAGTTTCTTTGGATCGGATGCTCCGATAGTCGCGTGCCTGCCAACCAAATCACAGGCACCAAACCTGGCGATGTGTTCGTGCACCGCAACATTGCCAACATGGTGGTGCATTCCGACATGAACATGCTCAGCGTGCTGTCGTATGCGGTTGAGGTTTTGAAAGTAAAACACATCATCGTTTGCGGCCATTACGGCTGTGGTGGCGTGATGGCAGCGATGGGCAATCAGCAGTTTGGCCTAATCGACAACTGGCTTCGTCACATCAAAGATGTGTATCGCTACCATCACACCGAACTCGATGCCATCAAAGACAAAGACCAGCGTGCCCGCCGATTCGTAGAGCTTAATGTGGTTGAACAAGTAAATGACTTAGGCAAAACATCCATCGTTCAAAATGCATGGAAAAAGAAACAGCCGCTGAATTTGCACGGCTGGGTCTATGATGTGAAAGATGGTATAATCAAAGACCTCGATGTTACTTTCTCCAGCACCAAAGATTTACATGCGGTGTATCATTTGGAGAAGCAGTAGTTGAGGGGGAAGTAAAAAGTAGAAAGTAGAAAGTGAGCAGCCGGATTTAATTACTAATGATTAATTAGCAATGAAATCCGGGTGGCTGGAGTGTCGCATGGCGTTGCGGCTTTACCATTCGTGGGAGCCGCAAGGCATTGCGACTTTACCATTTCCGAGCCGCAACGCATTGCGGATTTACTGTTGTTCTAGAGCCACAATGCATTGTGGCTTTACTGTTGTTCTAGAGCCGCAAAGCATTGCGGCTCTAAGGCCATTACTGCGCTACAACAATTTTTTCGCTGTGCATCTGGCCATTGGCAACTACTTGTGCAAAGTACATGCCGCTTGCCATGTCGCTCATCGATACCGATGCGTTGTTATCAACCGATTGGGTCATC
>CANFOZ010000061.1 GCA_947448795.1 Bacteroidota bacterium | reverse complement strand
GTATAAAAACAAATCCAAGGCGCTTATTTTTGCGATTCAATGCCAATCAAATCGTACCTTCGGGCCGCAATATACGATTGCAACAGATTGAATAAAACATTATGCTTCAAGTAAAAAAATCCAGTATCCCCGGTTCAGGCAAAGGGCTTTACACGACAACTCCTATTAAGAAGGGCGAGCAAATTATTGTTTATGAAGGAGACACCCTCACTTGGAAGGAAGTGCGTGCCCGCTACAACAACGACATCTTAGATGCCAACTATCTGTTCTGGGTAAAATCGAATGTTTGGATTGATGCTCAAGAAACAATGGAGTCTAAAGCCCGCTATGCGAATGACGCCAATGGCTTTTCGCGCGTGAAAGGCTTGACAAACAACGCAGAATACAATGTCATAAAAGGAGTCCCTTACATTGTTGCAACCAAGAACATACCCAAAGGTGCAGAGATCTTTGTAAGCTATGGGGCCGACTACTGGCGATTCCTTAAAAACAAAGCGGGCAACGAAAAAAAAACCTACAGAAAATAACACCATGATTCAGCTGAAGAACTTCGCCCTCGGCCAATGGACTGCCGGAGCTGGCACAGCCGCCACCCTTTTCAACGCACTCACCGGCGAAGGCATCGCCACTACTTCTAGCAAAGGGTTAGATTTTGGGAGTATGTGCGATTATGCGCGCCGCGTTGGCGGACCTAAGCTGCGCAAAATGACCTTTCACGAACGGGGTCGGATGCTGAAAGCGCTGGCCTTCCACCTGCAAGAAAAAAAAGAAATCTTCTATGCCTTATCACATGCTACTGGTGCAACCCGGATGGACTCTTGGGTTGATATTGAAGGCGGCATAGGCAACCTATTCGCCTACGCAAGTCTTCGTCGCCAGTTTCCTGACGAGTCCTTCTGTCTCGATGGCGATGTGGCTAAACTATCCAAGCAAAACACCTTTATTGGTCATCACATTTGTGTGCCGAAAGAAGGCGTAGCCATCCATATCAATGCCTTTAACTTCCCTGTTTGGGGTATGCTTGAAAAGGTCGCTGTAAACTGGCTCGCAGGCGTTCCGGCAATCGTAAAGCCAGCAACGATCACCTCTTTCTTGACGGAAGCGGTGGTGCAAGAAATCATCAAGAGCGGCATCTTGCCTGAGGGAGCGCTGCAACTCGTTTGCGGATCTGCCAACGGAATCCTCGACCATGTCTGCAGTCAAGATGTTGTAACCTTCACCGGCTCCGCATTCACCGGCAAAAAACTCAAAGCACATCCACGCTTGCTCGAAGAAGCTGTGTCTTTCAACATGGAAGCCGACTCGCTAAATTGCTGCATATTGGGACCAGATGTAAAACCAAGCTCGGCCGAGTTCGACATCTTTATCAAAGAAGTGCAACGCGAGATAACCACCAAAGCCGGCCAAAAGTGTACCGCCGTGCGACGCATTATGGTTCCCGAGAACATGCTTGAGGATGTGCATATCGCTTTAGGCAAGCGACTCGCGCAAACGATCATAGGTGACCCCTCCGTGGAAGGGGTTCGCATGGGATCATTGGCAGGCATGGAGCAGCTCACTGAGGTTAGAGAAAAAGTGCTGCTGCTCGCCAAGACACAACGCATCATCATCGGTGATCTCAACAACTTCGAAGTGAAAGGTGCAGATAAGCATAAAGGAGCCTTCATGCCACCGATTGTGTTTCTGAATGAGAATCCTTTCGTGAACACAGATTGCCACAACATCGAAGCCTTCGGACCAGTATCCACCATCATGCCTTACAAGAACATCGAAGAGGCCGTCGAGCTTGCCAAGATGGGTAAGGGCTCACTTGTGAGTTCTATTGTTACTGCTGATGATAAAGTAGCCAAAACTTACGTTCTTGGCGCTGCCAGTATGCACGGCCGTATTTTGATCCTCAACAACGATTGCGCAAAAGAAAGCACCGGTCACGGCTCTCCTATGCCGATGCTGGTGCACGGAGGTCCGGGCAGAGCAGGCGGTGGCGAAGAGATGGGCGGCAAACTCGGCGTTTTTCACTACTTGCAGCGCACTGCTATTCAGGGTTCGCCAACAACCATCACCAACATCACCAATCAATACCAGCAAGGAGGAAAATACATCATCAAAGATGTGCATCCGTTCCGCGTGCATTTTGAAGATTTAGAAATTGGACAAACACTAATCACCGAGCAGCACCTTGTGACCCTAGAGAACATTGAGGCCTTTGCCGAACTCAGTGGCGACAAGTTTTACGCACACATGGATGCCAACTCCCTCGAAGGCACGATATTTACAGGGCGCGTGGCACACGGGTATTATATCCTGTCACGTGCAGCCGGACTTTTCGTAGATCCACCTAAAGGACCGGTATTGTTGAATTACGGCATCGACGAATGCCGCTTTACCAAACCCGTATATCCAGGCATGAGCATTCAGGTGCGTTTCACTTGCAAAGAGAAAGCCGAGCAAGAGAAGAAAACACCGGAAGATGTGGCTAAAGGCATCGTGAAGTGGCTTGTGGATGTGGTGGATGAAACGGGCGAGACAGTGGCAATAGCAACGATCCTGACCATGGTTCAAAAGCGCGTGCAGTAAGATTTGGACAAATCCTGTTTTTTTAGTATATTGTGTTAAACAAAACCACTAGAAATGAAAAAAACAGTCCTGTTTTTATCGGTGTTCTTTCTGCTATTGAAAGCACAAGCCACGGTTATTTACACCCAGGCCTTTGAATCTGATCTGGCCACGGTAGGTTGGACTACCACTAATTTAACAAGCCCTTGGGGAAATACCACCTTCGTTGGCTTTGGAAACAGCTGGTATAACGATGCCAACGAAGAAGGATTAGCCCCGGGCAACTGTGGGGCAGTAGGTTTTACAGATCAATCGGTCTACATGGGTTCCAGCTTAAGTATCGGGGCCGCCTATTTCGCAAGTGTGTTTACAAATGCCCGTGTCAGCTCGGCCAACATTAACACCACGGGATACAGCAACATTGTGTTATCCTTCAACTTTGAAGGGGAAGGTGACCCAACCAACGATAAAGGATATTTACAATACAGCATTGATGGAGGGACAACTTGGATCAATGCGACAGGAGCGCCCACCAGTGCCAATCCGGCCCTGCCAGCAGGTTCAAGTTTAAACAATTTAAAATCTAATAATACCACCTGTGCTGGCCAAGGTTTGTGGACAGGGATTACTTGGAACATGCCAGCTACATGTAACAACATTAGCAACTTACGTATTGCGTTCGTTTGGCAAAACAACGACGACGCTAATGCCACAGATCCTTCCTTTGCTTTTGATGATGTCTCCGTTTCGGGCACGCTAGGAGGAATTAACAGCATTACAACAACCGCGTTATCAACAACAAGTTATTGCGCTGGCGCTACATTAAACGTACCCTACACCTGCGTTGGCACCTTCACAGCCGGCAATGTATTTACAGCCCAGCTCTCCAGTTCAACAGGCTCTTTTGCAAGTCCGACAAGCATTGGCACATTAACAGCAACAGCGGCAGGCACCATCGCAGCAACCATTCCGAGCGGAACAGCAGCAGGCAGCGCATACCGCATTCGTGTTGCAAGTTCAACACCCGTTGTAACAGGCAACGACAATGGCGCTAACATCACCATTAACCGCGCACCCAACATTAGCGCATCACCAAGTCCTCAAACAATTTGCACCGGCAATTCGGTTACCTTCTCCGTTTCAGGAAGTGGGGCCGGACTTACCTTCCAATGGCAACAGAATGGTAGTAGCATCAGCAACGGCGGCAGTATCAGTGGCGCCACCTCTTCCCTCTTGGTGATCAATCCAGCAACAGCATCCAATGCAGGCACCTACACCGTAGTGATGAGCGGAACATGCGCTCCCTCGAGCACCTCGGCATCTGCATTGCTAACCATCAACACACCTTCAGCCACCTTCAACCCCGCAAACCCAGCGTTTTGCGAAGGAGGCAGCGTAACCATCAATGCAAGCGGCGCCACAAGCTATGCATGGCTGCCAACAACCGGATTGTCTAGCAGCAGTAGCGCATCGCCGGTGGCATCTCCAACAAACACCACAACCTACACCGTAACGCTAACCAGTGGCGCCTGCACTTCCGACACAACACTTACTGTGGATGTCAATCTCTTACCAAATGTTATTCTTACCGCCTTTAATCCGGATACAGTTTGTAAGAACGAAGCACCATTCAACTTGACTGGTGGTAGTCCTGCGGGTGGCGCCTATACCATCGATGGTGTAGCAGCCACGAGCTTTAATCCAGCAACCATGACTGTAGGAGCACATCAAATAATTTACTCTTATAGCGACCTCAACAGCTGCGCCGGAGCCGACACGCAGACGGTGGTGGTGAAGTCCTGCCAAAGCACCGGCATCACTAAAATCAACAACAATCCTATCCGCATCTACCCTAATCCATCAAGCGGAACACTGTTTATCGATTGCGATAACAACCAAATCTACAACTGCCAAATTGTGAATTTATTAGGTAGTGTTGTTTGGCATGGCTTAGTAGAGAAACGAACCCAAATTCAACTTGAGAAAGGCATGTATTTTCTGCAGAGCAATCGTGCAGGCGACAAGCCAATTCGCATTATCATCCAATAAACCCATGAACGGAAAAGTAGAAACAAATATTGACGGCGGTATCGCCACCATCACTTTTTTTCACCCGCAGAGCAATTCATTACCCGGTGAACTATTGCGCACCCTTGCTAGCGCTATCGAAGCAGCGGGAAACAACGCGGAGGCTCGTGTCATTGTTTTGAAAAGCGAAGGCGAAAAATCCTTCTGTGCTGGTGCTTCTTTTGATGAGCTCATCTCCATCAAAGACATGCCAACAGGCAAAGTGTTTTTCTCCGGCTTCGCGATGGTGATCAATGCTATCCGCAAAGCACCTAAGTTTGTGATTGCGCGTGTACAGGGCAAAGCCGTTGGCGGTGGTGTTGGATTAGCCAGCGCAGCCGACTACACCTTGGCGATGGATACAGCATCCGTGAAGCTCAGCGAATTAGCGGTTGGCATTGGCCCTTTCGTAGTAGGACCTGCAGTGGAACGCAAAATAGGCACCTCGGCTTTTGCGCAATTGGCCATCAATGCCAGCGAATGGGAATCGGCAGCTTGGGCGAAAGAGAAAGGCTTGTATGCAAACATTTACGCTACAGTTGAAGAATTGGATAAAGCTGTTGACACTTTAGCCGGTAAGCTTGCCGCCTCGAGTCTGGAAGCCATGCACGACCTCAAACGCGTGCTTTGGAAAGGCACTGAGCATTGGGATCAGCTTTTGATTGAACGCGCTGAAATCAGTGGACGTTTGGTGTTATCCGAGTTCACGATCAACGCGATCAGTCAGTTCAAGGCGGCCGTCAAGCGCTAAAGTCAGAGCATCACCACATCCGCATCCGGCACTGTTGGCTCGCCTTTCATGCGTAAATAAATTTGCGCAATGGTGAGCACGTCCTTGCGGCAATACTTGACTATACGTTCTAGGTTCTTCTCCTCCCAATACACCGAATAGATGCGGCTTCCATCGATGTCGTCTTTGGGTGTTGGGATGCCGAACAAAGCGGCGAGCAGTTCCACCGAAGTATAACTTTTGTAATCACCGAAACGCCAGAGCTCCATGGTATCGAGGAGTTGCACCTCCCAGGGCTTCTTGCCGGCAATATCCAGCAAAGACGGCAACTTCACGCCATTCACCAACATACGACGCGCGATGAAAGGAAAGTCGAACTCCTTGCCGTTGTGCGCACAGAGCGAATGTTCGCGTTGCGAAAAATGTTTATTGAGCAGCTCGGCGAAATTGGTTAATAGCTCTTTCTCCAAATCGCCAGCAAAAGACTTGATGCGGAAACGTCTTTTACCATCAGCGACTTGAAAATAACCCACACAGATACAAACGATCTTTCCGAACTCGGCGAAGATGCCCGCACTGGTGTAAAACTCAGCCGGCGTCTGATCTTTGCGCTTCTGCTCGGCCTTGCGCTCCCACAGCTTTTTCCAACGATCAGGAAGATAACTGTAGTCGGGATACATAGGTACCGTCTCGATGTCTAGAAAAAGTATATGCTCCGTGTTTATGTTGTCAATCATAGGATTATTTCTTTTTAGTAACGACTTTCTTTTTACGAGTTGTTTTACCCGCTGGCTCGCTGAGGACATGCTCCACGGTGCGCAATTTACTGCGGCGGTCTTCCACCTGCAAACTCAATTTGCCACCAAGGCCTTCACGGACGATGCGCATCAAGGTAGATAGGCGGATATCGCTGGCGCCATTTTCAATCCGGGATATGTAGGATTTGGTGGTTTTGCATTTGGCCGCCAACTGCTCTTGGGTAAGCCCTTTGGCTCGGCGCATCTCCTCCAGAAAGTAGCCCAGTCGAAACACCTCGAAGCCGTCTTCGTAGCAATTGCGAGCAGGAGTGCCAGATAGGCCGTATTGCTCGTCTAAATGGGCATCGAAAGAAGTTAGATTTTTATTCTTATTGTTCATCATAAAACAGTTTTTTAAGTCGCTGGGCGATTGCTATCTCTATCTTTGGGGTTTTTGCAGATTTTTTCTGAAATCCATTCAATAGAATAACACGTTGACTATCAAAGAAACAAAACACCCTATAGGTATTGGATTCATACTCCACTCGAACCTCATACAATCCTGCCGATTCGTTTATATATCGCAGATACTTTGTTGGAACATGTCGCTGATTGGAAATCAAATCCAATGTCCAGTTGAATTTCCGCTGAACTTCAGGAGCGAGCTCAATGAAAAAGGATTTATAAAAGTTTTTATAGTAATATACTTTACGTTTAAATTTTTGATCCATCAAAGTTAGCTAATCAGATAACTTATTGCAAGTTCCTCTGTGATTATTTTTCACAAAAGAACACGAGCAGATCAATCATTTTTTCGGCTAGCATGAATTCGGCGGGAATTGCGAAAAATCCGGCAAAAAAAATGGATAGCCGATACTTTATACCATTCTAAATCTTCACCCTGATACAATTTGTGAAGAATATTTAACTATATTGTATTCAAAATTGAATTCCCTTTTTCCAGTTAAAGACCAACCCAAATACAAACCCAAACAAGAAGCCGAGCTATTCAACGAATAACTTGTAATAGAGCTAAAATGAACCTTAACATACGAAATAAGGGACTAATAAACAAATCATGTTCGCCGTGTCTTTATAGATTGATGTCGACGGTTTTTTCCTTGTTATTTGTCGTATCAACAAGCTTCGGTTCAAACCCAGATTTAAACGTTCAAATTGACAGCATAAAAAACAATTTGAATGGCATGCCTAAAGACACCTTGAGAATAAAGGCATTGAACGAAGCAGCTTGGGGATTAAAAACGAGCGACCCAAAACTTTCAAGGGCATTCAGCAGAGAGGCCTATGAATTATCCATACAGTTGGATTACAAAGCGGGTCAAGTAGAAGCACTGAATCTTACCGGCAATGTAATGGACAACCAGGGTCAGTATGCTGAGGCATTAAGCACCTATCGTAAAGCGTTGCGGCTTGCCCAAGAGTTAAAAGCGAAAAAAAACATCGCAGGCCTGACCAACAACATCGGCTTGATCTTCGAGCACACCGGCGAACCCGATTCCGCTTTTAACTATTACCAGCAGGCATTGGTTTTAAAAAAAGCCTTAGGCAACAAGGCATCGATAGCATCGACGCTGAACAATATCGGCAATATCTATTCCACTAAAAGCAACTATCCGAAAGCACTCGAGTATTACCTTCAATCACTTAAATTGAAGGAAGAGCTTGACGATAAAAAGCTCATGGCTTCGGGATACCACAACGTTGCCAACTTGTATTTGGATATGCGTTTGTTCGACATGGGCAATCGCTACATCCAGAAGTCAATCAGCATACGGAAAACGCTGAATGATTTTTTTGGATTAGGTACCTCCTATCTCACCATGGGACTCATTTTGACAAACCAACAAAAGTATTCGGAAGCCCTTGCAGCATTTAATAATGCCTTGAGCAACTCAAAGAAAGTGAACGATGTTACTAATTTGGGAAAAACTTACAGCGGCCTATCGCAATGTTACTTTGGCTTGCATAATTACTCCTTGGCTGAGCAGAATGAACTCAATGCCATCGCCTTAAAAGAGGAACACGGGGATGTGAAAGGTCTCAGCGTGTCATACAACCATTTGGGAATGATCAAAGCTATGCAGAAAAAACCGGCAGAAGCGCGTCATTGGTATAGCGAATCGATACGTCTCGGCGTAAACCTGGAAAACAGAAAAATTATTGCTGAATCCATGGAGGGCATCTCCAATGCGTATTTGCAAGAAAAACAATTGGATAGTGCGATGCTATATCTGCGTCGATGGTCGGAAATGAAAGACAGCGTGATAAGTGAAGCACGCATCAAGGAAATCGCTGCTCTGCAAATTAAATACGAAACAGAAGTAAAAGAGCGCGAGATCGATAGTTTGAAACTGCAAAAAGCGAGCAGCCGGGTGCAACTGCTTTCAGCTAAACTGGACGTAACCAAACGAAACTATCTGTTGTTGCTGTCCGGCTTGATCTTAGTAGGACTAGTGATCGCCTTTTCTTATTATCGCAAACATCAACAAACACAACTTGCGGCAACCAAAGCCAAAGCCATCTTAGAAACGGAATTATTAGAACGGCAACGGATGGCCCGCGATATGCACGATGAGTTGGGATCCGGTATCTCCAAAATCGCCATTGCTTTGCAATTTGCAAAAGATAACAGCAATGATACGCGCAGACTGCAAGACCACCTCGCCACCATTGGCAAAGCCGCGAATGAATTAACCCATGGGCTTGGTGATTTGATTTGGAGTTTCAACACCGAGGATAATTCGCTCGATGCGCTCCTCGCCAGCATCCGAAGCCATGCCGGTGATTACCTCGATGAAACAGGTATTGATTATCAAATTAATATCCCTGACAATTTGCCAAATCAAAATGTCCTCAAAGAACGCAGGCATCATTTATTCCTCGCCTTCAAAGAAGCGCTGAACAATGCCATCAAATATGCCAATGCATCGTTGATTCAAATTGATGTGTTGATGCAGGGAGAGGAGTTTCATATTGTAGTGGCTGATAACGGCAAAGGATTTGCATTAGAGGAACAACGAAAAAAAGGAAATGGCTTGGGCAACATGGAGAAACGCATGGCAGCCATACAGGCGAAAGCAACCATCTCGTCGACACCCGGCCAAGGAACGCGCGTTGGCTTTACCATTCACACAAAAAACTTGTTCAGCAAGGTATCTTGAGGGTCATTTTGACTATGAATTATAGCCACAAAATCACATCAAAGTGTTAGACGCTAGAATGTATTACCAAACTACCTTAGCGCCATGAGTATTCAAATTGCCATGCTTGAGGATAATGATGGAATCAGAAACACCTTGGTTTCATTGTTTAACAAACATGAAAATCTGCATTGTGTTGCCGATTTCGACAACCCAAACGAGGCGGTCCGCGCATTGCCGCGCCTCAAACCCGATGTGGTATTGGTAGATATTCACATGCCAGGTGGCAGTGGCATTGAAGCCATTCGGCAGTTAAAGCCGATTCTTCCGGAAACGCAATTCATCGTGTTCTCGGTGTTTGAAGACAACGACAACATTTTCGATGCGCTGACTGCGGGTGCTACCGGCTATCTTGTAAAAAGCACCCCTCCCGATAAAATCATCGAGGCCATCCACGAAGTACATCAAGGCGGATCACCGATGAGCAGCCGCATTGCGCGCAAAATCGTCGCGAATTTTCAGACTAAAAAAAGCGAAGCGAAACAGCTCGAAATTTTGACTGCGCGCGAACAAGAAATCCTCAACTACCTTTCGAAAGGATTTCGTTACAAGGAAATTGCCTCCAGCATGTTCATCAGCATTGAAACAGTGCGAACGCACATCCGTAACATTTACGAAAAGCTCCAAGTGAGCTCGCGCACCGATGCCTTGAACAAGGTGTTCGGCAAATAGCTCAAGAGCTTCTTTTCTGTTTAAAATCTTCCTTTTTCTGTTTTGTCCAAAGGATAAGAAGAGCTGCTTGGTTTCTTTTTTTCTGACTTGCGGCTTCTATGTTACTACGAAAGTGGTATTTCAGCTACCCCATACGGCCTGTAGTTTTGCCATCCTAAAAACCACACATATGAAAAACAAAATCCTTATCGTAGTACTGTGCATTTTCGCATGCACCAACATGCGTATCTCGGCTCAAAATTTTGAGCAGGTGTACGAATCAACCTTTCCTTTCAAAGTAGTCAACAGAAACAGCAGCATTGACCGCAATTTCATTTACGGTTCGAATGAAAAAAACGTGGCTATGTTAGATGGCAACACCGGCAAACTGTTATGGCAATACGATATCCAGAAATCGGCAGGCAAAAAAATGGACTACCGAGTGTATAACCAAGAATTGAATCTGATTTTCCTTTACGCCAAGGATTCCAAAAAAGAACCTTCTTTGAAAATCTGTATTGATGGCACCACCGGCCAAGAGCTCTGGCGCACCACAGAATACGGAACAGCTGTTGAGTTTGAATTCGGACTTGAGTACTGCATCTACCCCGACGAAAAGATATTGGCCGTCACTGCTAGTGATGTGCGCTCCGAGATTGATATCCTAACAGGCAAAATAAAAAGCAAGGATGCCGTTGCACCGACAGCTAAGAAAAGCAAACCGGCGCTCGATCTTACCAATTTGTTTGGCACCAAAAATAAATTCGCTTCGTGGGCAAAAGACGAGGCCACGAACTCAAATCTGAAATTAACATACAGCGGCGCTACAAATTTTAAAACAATACGACTTACCGCTACAGACAAAACTTCAGGCGCTGAAAAATGGTCGACAAAGTTTGAAGGTACCGTCATTGCTCCTATCTGCAAAGAGTACCTCGATTGCATTTACGATGACGACATGATCGGACTGCAAGTGCAGGGGAATTATGCTTTTGTCACCTACGAAGGCATTGCGTGCATCGATATCCGATCAGGCAAACTGCTGTGGGAAAAGAAAATGGACAATGTGGATGCTTCTGTTGGATTGCGTGCTAAACAAGTACTTGGCATATCTGCTGCTCCGATCATTACCCCAGATGCGGTGTACATCGTTGACCTAAGTCGTGGTGAAAACAACATCAAGAAGCTCGATATTGCAACAGGCAATGTGATTTGGAAATCAGACAAGGTGGACAGCGATGCGCGCATTCCACAATTGGAAATTGCCGGCAATATATTGCTCGCACGCTTCGGTGGCTTGATGGAAGTACAGCTTTACATCCCGGGATCGAGCGGCAATCCCGATACCTACCGACGCAAACTGGAGTGGGCCGATAACGGCGGTGTTCGAACATACGATGCTTCAACAGGCAAGCTGGTGTGGGATTCCAAGTCGATTATCAAAACCGACAAATTCAACCGCACGACTTCGCTCAAAATAGATGGCTCGAATGCCTACTTCAGCAGCGAAAACATGTTTTACAAGATTGATATTGCGAGCGGAAAACCGGCTTTCACAACCGATATCAGCGCTTTCAAAGTTGGGAAAATGGAGGGCTATGTGTTTTACAAAAACAAACTCATCCTCTCTTGTGAAGAAGGCGTGGCAGCTATTGATCCGGCTACCGGCAACAAAACGTACGCCATCAACACCGGCAATAATTACGGAAACAAATTCATCAGCAACTCCAACGTCTTGATCTGGACGGGCCCGAAAGAAGATGACTTGGATGCCTTCGCATTAGTGGATATTGAAAAAGGAACCCTCCTCGGAAAAATCAAAGACACGCGCTACCCTTACTTCGATGCAACGGGCAATGCCTTCATCAAGTTTGACGGCAATAATGTGCTTCGTTTCAAAGGAGCAAAATAATTTAGGCCTTTGTGCTAAATTAAAAACGCTTCAGACTCAATATTAAAATCATATTCAGCATTAAAACTCCGGTGCAAGCACCGGAGTTTTATGCTTTAACCAAACACACCAAACACAATGAAAAAACATTTTTTACTCTTTACGTTAATTCTTGCACTAGCCGGCACAAGCTTTGCGCAAAAATACATTTACGTTAGCGAAGACGGCATCCGCAAAGTTGTTCGAGCCGACATTGGCTATGCACAATGGACCATGGAAGCTGGAGACAGTAGCATACGCACAGCTCAAGGAATACACCTATTAAATGAGATTAAAATCTTCTCCTGGCTATCCGAGAATTGGGATGGATTTGCTCTTCACGATGCTTTTTATTTCACCCTAGACTTAGGACTTATGAAAGAGGAAGCGCACACCAAATTTATGCGAGGCGCTGTCGAAAAAGAAAGCCGATTCTGCATGAATGGTGCCTTCGGCTACCTAGGTATGCTAGGCTGGCGTGCGCAGCGCTGGGGAGCCTTGGCTGGCATGGATCTCAGGGTGCGTGCTGCAAGAATAGGAGATTTAACCATGCCCAACATCGACGGTCCGCTATTATACTTAAGCACGCCCCTCGTTTTCAGGGCTGAATATGCCATGAGCAAAAAATATCCGGACTTTCGAGTACTGCTTACGGGATGGAAAACACTGGGCTCAACGAAATTTCAGCCTTACGAATCCTTGCGAGTGGAGTTTCCGCTAAACAAAAATGGCCGTTTTTGGCTCCTTGCTCAATACAACGGACAAACAGGCTTGAGCGAGGACGCTTTTCTTTTTACTGAACCGCAAGAAACAACATTCAAGCAGTATTTAGTGGGTATTCGTGTCGGCAACTTGCCTTAAGCAATCGATTGAAGTGAGCCCTCAACAAATTTTAAGATGAGGGTGAAAACAACAAGGGGCGGAAGTTACTGAACTTCCGCCCCTTGTTGCATTTGGGTAAAGGCCTATTTATTCAATTTACCAAGTCTTGCTGTTGTTTTAACGGTTGTTATTGTCACTATAAAACCAACTCCAACAACCGGCTTGAAAACCTTGGTTTCGTATTGTGGATATACAACCACATCGTAGCCAGGATTACCACTCATTAAATTATACAATGCATAATTGGCCGTTTTTTCAGATACGAAATTACCCACCACAGGAATACTGGCTAAAGAAATAGCACTGGCATCTCCATTCACCATACCTGTTTTTTTGGTAAAAATCCGAGCAAAATCAATACCAAGAATTTTTGTCGAGGTAGCCTCGGCGCTTACCTGATCCGACAAAGAAAAATCACTCTTGGTAAGTTCGAGTCGAGTATTTGGCTCTCGCATGCTGTGATTATACGTTGTACAACTCGAAAACGCTGCAACGATTAAAAGCAGCGTTAGAAGGTTAAGTTTGTTTTTCATGGGTTTTGCGTTGTCGCCACTTTTGTATTGGTTTCTGTTTTAGGTATTATCATGCATTCCATTAGGAATCGCCTTGAGTTCATATCGGGTGGTCAGCCCCTATTTGATTTGGGTTACCGATCTCGTGTTTTAAATGTAGGGTCGTATTTTCTTCTATAGTCTATTCAAAGCAAGAAGCAATGCGACTTACTGCTTCACAAACTTTTGCGTTTGCACCGCGCCCTTTTCATCGACCAGTGTTAAAAAGTAAACACCTTGCGCAAGCTTCGATACATCCACGCTGCTTCCACTCATTGCAATCGCACAGGCTTGCCCCACGATGTTTTTACAGATCACCGACCGTATGCCGGTATTCGATTGAATGTAGAGATTGTCTGTTGCAGGATTAGGGAAAAGTTTCCAAACAGCTTCTTTTGCTGATGGGTCAGCGATAGATAGAATATTCGATTTCATAAAAGTGTAATTATATTCAGGGCCATTCCGATAAATACTTGCAACCTCAAGAACCCCGTTGGCAAGCCAACTATAAGATGTATCTGAAAATAAAGGATGAATTGAACCTGTAGACCAGCTAACGCCCGGCGTATGATTATAGGTAGTATCCAATGAACTAGATATTTTTCTAATTCTCAATGCGTTAAATGTGCTGTAGGGAGTAATAATTGTCCCCCAGCCATCAACTGTATGTGTTGATGAAATATAATACACAGTGATAGTAGAATCATAAGGTGCTGAACTTGAGTTTGAAGTTACATTCCTTTCAACATAGGACTCTGTAAATGATTGATTATAATTTAATGGCAAGGGATACCCTGAAGGAGGCAAATCTTCAGCTACAACATGCATATTATTATTTGGGAAAGAATAATTAGCTTCTAATCCTATTTGATAAATACCAGTGGATGAAATATCCATATAGTAACAATTCGATCCAAAAGAAAAAGATTGACATTCGCCATTTGTAGCATTAGGAAATAAAGGATTGGGGGTAAAAGAAGACAAATTATGATGTATCGTATCAAATTGAATTGGGTTAATAGAAGAAAAATCCCAAACCTGATTTGCACCACTAGACCCCGCTTGAATAATGGATGATGTATATCTACCTGTGATTAAAGTATAAGCACTCAGTTGCACATCGTTGACTGTGATGGTGATCTGCGCTTTGACTGCAAGGCAGGCAAATGCATACGCTAAACTTAAAAGTAGTAGTTTTTTCATGGTTTTTGTGTTATTGATTATACCACAAAAAAACCACTACCCTCGCCTAAATCAAATACCACATTAGTAGTAAAACATACCTGATCACATCAAAAAAGAGCGTGTCAGGGCTTGCTAGACCTTGAAAATGAATCCTTTACTCCCCTTTCTCCAAGAAAGCGTCCCAACCCTGTGTTTCCAGCGGGATGGCGCTGCCGCCGGTGGTAGTGAAATACATACCAGCAGATTTTTCGGTGATGTGACCGATAATAGAAACCCCTTTGAGTGCCTTCACCTTATCAAAGTCGCCCAAAGAAACCGTGAACAAGAGCTCATAATCCTCGCCGCCGCTTAGGGCGCATACGGTAGGACTCAAGCCAAGGTCTTCTGCAGCATGACAGGTAGCAGCATCAACAGGCACTTTTTCTTCATAAATAACACAACCCACCTCCGAATCCTTGCAGATGTGCAACACCTCTGATGCAAGTCCATCTGAAATATCAATCATCGAAGTTGGCTTTAATTTTGCTTCCTTCATGCGCTCGAGCATGTCCCAACGTGCCTCTGGTTTGAGCTGACGCTCAATCACATATTCGTAGCCCGCAAAATCGGGTTGAATATCCGAATTCTCTTCGTGTATCTTCTTTTCACGATCGAGTATTTTGAGCCCAGCGAAAGCCGCGCCCAGATCGCCGGTCACACAGATAAGATCATTTTCTTTGGCTGTGTTGCGATACACGATATCTTCCTTTTTCGCAACACCGATGGCGGTAATGCTGATAATAAGTCCGGCGTGTGATGAACTTGTATCACCGCCGATAAGATCAACCTCGTAATGATCGCACGCTAGGTGCACGCCTTCGTAAAACTCTTGGATGGCCTCCACGGAGAAGCGGTTAGACAAAGCGATGCTCACGGTGATATGCTTGGCTAAGCCGTTCATGGCATAGATATCGGACACATTAGCGACAACTGCTTTGTAGCCCAGATGCTTGATCGGGCAATACGACAAATCAAAGTGCACCCCTTCCACCAGCATGTCGGTAGAAACGAGGGTGAGCAGCCCTTCGGAGTCGATTACGGCAGCATCGTCGCCGATGCCTTTGAGCGATGCGGCGTGTTTTATTTCTACGCCTTTGGCGATGTGGTCGATGAGTCCGAATTCACCTAAAGAGCTGAGTTCAGTGCGGCTGTCTTTGTTGTCGAACATGGGTGGCAGTTTTGAATATGGATGCGAAGTTACGGAAAGAAAGAGAGTATAAAGTGGAAAGTAAAAAGTAGAAAGTAACAGCAAATTACTAGTGATGAATTAAAATGATAAATTGGGAAAGAGTGAACGGGTTAGGGGTAACAGCCAGTCATTAACAGCCAATTAAAGTGATGAATTAAAATGATAAATTGGGAAAGAGTGAACGGGTTTGAGTTAACAGCCTATGATGAATGATGAATTAAAATGATAAATTTTGAAAGGGCAAACGGGTTTGAGTTAACAGCCAATTATTGAGAGAATTAGGGGAAAGGGGGTTGAGGGAAGGGGGAACAGCCAATTACTGATGATGAATTAAAATGATAAATTGGGAAAGGGCGAACGGGTTTGAGGTGGCAGCCAATTATGAATGATAAATTACTAATGATAAATCGGGAAAGGGCGAATGGGTTAGCGGTAGCAGCCAATGATGAATGATAAAAATCCGGTGGCTGAGCTCGTCGAAGCCAGGGCGAACGGGTTAGAGTTAACAGCCAATTAAAGTGATGAATTTTGGAAGGGCGAACGAGTTAGGGGGAGCAGCCAATTTTTAATGATGAAAAATTCGGTGGCTGCCCGCTTCGGCTTCGCTCAGTGCATCGTTTCGTCCCGAAGCCTCTGGAGCCTCAGGGACCGGTGGCTGAGCGATGAAGTGAGCTTGTCAAACTTTAGCGAAGCGTATCGAGGCATCGGGACATCGGGACGAAGCCCCGGGCAAACCGATTTTTTTCGATTTACTACCTAATCTGTCTCTAAATCTGCCGAATTCCCCTATCACTTCAATCGCAAATCAACGCGAAGATACTTTTGACCTTACTATTTACTTGTTCCCAATTCGGGAACTTTTAGTATCTTTGCCATGCGTATCATCTCAAAACGAACCTTGCGGGAATGTTGGGCCAAACATGCATTGGTTGAGCAACCCTTGAAAGTTTGGCATCAGCAAGTCAGCCAAGCTGCTTGGCGCGGACCATCGGATGTGAAGCGTGATTTTCCATCGGCCAGTATACTACCTTCGAAACGGGTGGTATTCAACATCAAGGGCAATCATTTCCGCATGATTGTTCGAATCAATTATGAATTTGGCTTGGTGTGGGTTCGTTTTGTGGGAACGCATGAAGAATACAACAACATAAACGCTAATACTATCTGATCATGCAGTGGGGCATCCTGAAAACGAAAAAAGATTACAACAAAGCGCTGACGCGTTTGGAGGAACTATTTGATGCTCGTAAATATTCGAAGCACAGCGATGAATTGGAACTAGTGAGTTTACTCATTGATCATTACGAGTCAAGGCACTTCCCTGTTGACCCTCCCGATCCAGTAGAAGCCATCAAACTCCGAATGGAAGAACTCGGTGTTAAGCAAAAGGATTTAGCCGCCGTATTGGGTCTCAAAAGCAGGGTGAGTGAAATCCTGAATCGCAAACGCAAGCTAACGCTTGATATGATCCGTAAAATCCACATAGCGCTGGATATCCCGCTGGAGCTGCTGCTTAAGGAATACTAGTAGGCAATTACTGATGATGAATTAAATCGGTGGCTGAGCTCGTCGAAGCCAGGGCGAACGGGTTAGAGTTAACAGCCAATTAAAGTGATGAATGACTAATGATAAATGGGGAAGTGCGCAGGAGTTCGGGGTTAACAGCCAATTATGAATGATGAAAAATTCGGTGGCTGAGCTCGTCGAAGCC
>CANFOZ010000060.1 GCA_947448795.1 Bacteroidota bacterium | reverse complement strand
TGGCCAGTAACGGGCTCGGCTGGTGAATGGCGGAACGTGTTTTTAGATAAAGGCATATCGGTGCCTGCTTTTGCCGCTTCCAATTGCGCCTATCGTGTCGACTGGTCGAAAGAGGCTTCCAAAAAGTTAGCGGGCCACTTTTTGAAAAATATCGTGGTACATACCGGTCTGAAAAGCATGGCGGGTGAGCTTGTGATTACTAAAGAAGGCTTGGAAGGCGGCGCAATCTATGCGCTGAGTTCGGAGCTGCGCGCTGCCTTGCTTAAAAACGGCAAAGCGTCTATTAAAATTGATCTAAAGCCGAGCTTCTCCTTGGAAAAGGTGATCGAAATCCTGTCTTATCCTGGAAAAAAAACTGACCAACTTAAAAAATACGTTCGGCTTTCTGAAACCCAGCTCGCCATGATAAAACTGCTTGTATCAAAAGATGATTTCATGGATACAGGTCGGCTTGCGGCCTTGATAAAAGCATTTCCATTGGAGATAATTGGTGCCGCACCTATAGATGAAGCCATCTCCACCGTTGGTGGGGTGTCGTTGGATGAAGTGGATGAACATCTTCAGCTAAAGAAGTTGCCAAATACCTATTGCATGGGCGAGATGCTCGATTGGGATGCGCCTACTGGGGGCTATCTCCTTCAAGCTGCATTTAGCATGGGTGCCTATCTTGCTGACCATCTCAATAAACACGAATTGTCGCGCTAAATTCGTGTCGTATCTTTGCTCTTATTATTAATTATACTATGAAATACATCCTCCTTTTTTCCTTGCTATTCAGTTGCGCTACCGCAACATTTGCTAGTGGTAATAAGGCTCGTTTGAGCCTTGTTGCCGCGCATGAAAGTCAATTGCTTGCGCCCCCTTTGGCGCCTTCCAATCTCAATGTAGTGGCCGCATTAGCTTTAATAGCATTAGATTGGGTCGATAATTCTAGCGATGAGCTTGGTTTTCGTATCGAGCGCAGCAGCGACGGTTTAGCGTTTGATGCTATCGATAGCGTCAATACCGATATCAATTACTACACGGATAATACCGTATCTCCTTCGACGCATTACTATTATCGGGTGGCCGCCTACAATGTGGATGGGCTCTCGGGCTATACCAATGTCAAGGATACCGTTTCTGTTGGTGTTGGAATAGCCGCACCGCTAACACGACCTGCGCTTTCGGTTTATCCCAACCCAAGCGCGGGTGTCTTCCAAATTGGCGGCATCGGGTATAGCACTCCTTATTTGGTTGTGGATACACAAGGAAACAAGGTTTTAGAGGGAGTAGGTAGCTCGGTAAACCTCTCCGGTAAAGCAGAAGGGGTGTATTTTTTGGTGGTTTTTGATCAAGCAAGAAGTAGCAAGCGGTCATTAATTGTTAAGTATTAATAAATACGCTACCTTAAATTTACTCAATTTCGATGTTTTAATTAAAATATATTCAAAGCTTGTTCTTCTTTTGATAATTTTTGTATTTTTGCGCTCCCTTTGATAAAAAGGCCCAGGTGGCGAAATTGGTAGACGCACCACTTTGAGGGGGTGGCGGGCGACCGTGCTGGTTCGAATCCAGTCCTGGGCACTAGAATGAGCGTAAAAGGAGATTTCTGATCGGGCAACCGTTCCTTTTATTTGAAGATTGCCCGGGTGGCGAAATTGGTAGACGCGCAGGTCTCAGAAGCCTGTGGGGTAACACCTGTAGGAGTTCGAGTCTCCTCTCGGGCACAGCAATAACCACATACTATTCTGTGGCTCAAGACATCGACCGGAAGGCAATAGCCCTCCGGTTTTTTTTGTTTATGCCCGTTTTTATGCTGGCTTTTTGGTCGCTTTTGACAGGCGGTTTTGGTGTCGTTGCGTCTTGGTTTCTTTAACAAAAGCATCTTTTTTGACCGGCTAATCCATCCCTTTCGGAGTAAGTAAAATGTAATTTACAGCCTAGTTTTTTTACTTTGTGGACGATTGGTAAAGAATTTTTTGTCCTGTTTTCGACGATTTTTTACCCCTTAAAAAAGCCATTTGTTTTGCTTTTTGATCTAAAAAAATTATGTTTTGAGTCCTCTTTTGGTGCGCAAAGCCTTTGATTTTTTGCTCGCTTAACGGTGTACTTTGACCTCCAAAACGGTCCTGGAATTGATGCCTTTTCCAGTCGGCTCGTTTCTGATAATTGCCGAAAAACCGACGAAATTAGGGTAGGGCAGAGGTCGTATTTTGGGAGGTGTAAAGGCCAGCTATTGCTTTCCGTTTTAACCTAGATTGTGTTCAAAATCTGTTTTTTGTGTGTATAGTTTTTGTTTTTTTGTTTTACTTAAAATAAAAGTTTAATTAAATTATATAAACAACTCATAATTAATTAACTAAATAATAAAATTGACATGTTGTCATGCTCTAAAAAAGCCCTTTTTAGAGCTTTTATTTGATGCTTAGGCAGTTTGTCTTGCTGAATTTAAGCGCTGAAAACGAAATGGTTTTGAATGAATCTGAGCAGTATTAATTGTGTATCTTTACGCATAATACAGGACCTTTCATTTTCCTTTAAAATACATTTTGCTCCTCCATTAACCGATTTTGCCGCGGAGCTTTTTCAGGATTTTTACTATGCGCATAGATATTATTACAGCCCTCCCAAAACTCCTCGAAAGTCCCTTCGACGACTCCATCATGAAGCGGGCCATTTTGAAGAAGAAAGTGGAGGTGAATATCATCAACCTTCGGGACTATGCCATCGACAAACACCGTTCGGTTGACGATGCTCCTTTTGGGGGTGAGGCGGGAATGGTAATTAAGATCGAACCGGTTTTTCGTTGCATCGAATCGTTGAAGAAGGAAAGGACCTATGACGAGGTCATTTATATGTCGCCCGATGGCGAACTGTTGGATCAGAAGATGTCTAACCGCTTTTCGCTTTTGCAGAATATAATTTTGTTGTGCGGTCATTACAAAGGAATCGATGAACGCATTCGTGAGCACTTAATTACCCGCGAAGTGTCGATTGGAAACTTTGTCCTTTCTGGGGGTGAGTTGCCTGCAGCCGTCCTCGCGGATAGCATCATCCGTCTTTTGCCGGGTGTGCTTAACGATGAGACTTCTGCTTTGTCCGACTCTTTTCAGGATGACTTGGTGTCGCCGCCTGTTTATACCCGACCAGCTGAGTTCAATGGTTGGGTTGTGCCGCCTGTTCTTCTTTCCGGTAATTTTGCAAACATTGATAAATGGAAGCATGAGCAGGCTGTTCAACGCACCAAAGAAAGACGACCCCTATTAGGAAAATGATATGAAAAAGAGCTTTTTCCTTTTTGCCTTTCTGGGTATAATTGCATTAACTGGCTTTGCCCAAGAGCAAGAAAAGCCAGACTTGCCTCCGCGTCATTTAATAAAGACGAATCCTTTTGCCATTCTTTCTGGGCCAATTCCCTTGACGGCAGAATTTCGATTGGGTTATGAACATGTAATTGCTCCGCACAGGAGTTATTTGTTTTGCGCCTCCTATCTAAATCAAAGTCCAATTGACTGGCTCACGAAGATTCGCAGCCCACAAACGATTGAATCTGGTTTTCGTGGTCAGCTGATGTACCGTTGGTATCTAAGCAAGAAGTCCTATGCGCCCGATGGTTTTTTTGTTGGCCCTCATATTTCCTATTCGTACTTGCAGGTTTCTGAGCAATTGGCAGACAAGCCAATAAAGCAATTGGAGTTTCTAAATTACATGTCGGCTAATTTATTGAGTGGCTATCAAGTGCTTATTGGTCATGTTTTTTCAATAGAGCTTTTTAGTGGCCTCGGCGTAAATAGGCGCATAAGTCGCTTTCGCAACTCAACACGTGCGAATATTGATGTTGACCGATATGGCTTCCAATTTACCTTTGGGTCGAATTTAGGAATTGCGTTCTAAGGCGTAAATAAATTATTTAAACGGTTGGTTTAGACGCTTTATAGAATGCTTGAAAATCCGTATTTTTGAAAAAAAAAGATATGCGAATAGCCATTGTTGGTTATGGATACTGGGGGCCAAACCTTTTACGCAATTTCAGTGCGATAAAAGACTGTGAATTAGCTTATGTTTGTGATTTTCGTCCCGAACGATTGAGTCTTGTTGCGGCCATTAACCCTAGCGTTATATGCACCTCTCGTTTTGAGGATTTGTTGGATGATGCTAGTTTGGACGCTGTGGTTATCGCTACGCCTGTATTCACGCACTTCGACCTAGCCAAAAAAGCACTGCTAAGCGGGAAGCATGTTTTGATTGAGAAACCCATGACTTCAAGTGCAGCAGAAGCTAAAGAGCTGATCGAAATCGCTGATCGTACGCACAAGATACTCATGGTCGATCATACGTTTTTATACACTGGAGCTGTACAAAAGATCAAGCAACTGATGGCTGATGGCGTTATTGGAAAGCCAACCTATTTCGATTCAACGCGGATCAACCTTGGGCTATTTCAACCCGACATTAATGTGTTATGGGATTTGGCTCCACACGATCTATCCATTCTCGATTACTTGATTGACGATGTGCCTTACAGCGTTAATGCGACCGGTGTGTCGCATACAGGAAACGATATCGAAAATATCGCCTATTTGACCATTAATTATCAATCCGGCTTCATTGCCCATTTCAATTGCTCTTGGTCTTCGCCGGTAAAATTGCGTAATATTCTTATTGGTGGTGATAAAAAAATGCTTTTGTTCAACGATTTAGAGCCTTCTGAGAAGCTTCGAATTTATGATACCGGTTACGATCATAAGAGTGATGAGGATAAGCGTCGGGTTATGGTGGATTATCGGGCGGGCGATGTGTTTATTCCGAAGGTTGCTCAAAAAGAAGCTTTGTTTGGCATGGCTTCCGACTTCGTTGCCTCCATCCGCGAAGAGCGTTCACCCGTGTCCAGTGCGCTATCCGGACTTCGTGTGATTAACATCTTGGAAGCGTCTCAAAAATCCATTAAATCCAACGGAAAAGAAATTGTGCTGCAATGGAACTAATTAATATCGACGAGCCACGCAAATGTTTAAAAAACGTGAGCGTTGGTAACAATGTGCGGATTTTTAACTTTGTAAATGCCTACGGCTGCTCTATCGATGACGACAGTAAAGTAGGCGCCTTTGTGGAGATTCAGAAAGGAGCAACTATTGGTAAAAATTGTAAAATATCAAGTCACACCTTCATTTGTGAGGGTGTTCATATTGAGGATAATTGTTTTGTGGGTCATGGCGTCATGTTCACAAATGATTTATTCCCAAGGGCTACCAACCCGGATGGTTCGCAGCAAACCGATGCCGACTGGGTTTTGGTTGAAACCTTTGTTAAAAAAGGAGCTTCCATAGGAAGTAACGCCACCATTCTGTGCGGCATTACGATTGGCGAAAATGCGCTCATCGGAGCTGGCGCGATGGTTACGAAGGATGTTCCAGCAAATACTATTGTTGCCGGCAATCCGGCTAAAATTATAAAACAAATTGCCTAATACTATGCAGCAGATTCCGTGTCTAGATCTTAAAAGACAGCACCAAGCTATTAAAAAAGAGGTGTTTGAGCTTTTTGAGCAAGTGTATATGAACACTGCCTTTTCGGGCGGTCCCTTTGTTGAGCGATTTGAAAAAGAGTTCTCCGCATACACCGGTTTACCGTATGTTGTCGGTGTAAACAATGGCACCTCGGCCTTGCATTTAGCCATGCTCGTATTGGGTATCGGCCCTGGTGACGAAGTCATTCTGCCAGCAAACACATTTATTGCTACGGCATGGGGACCATCCTATGTTGGCGCCACCCCCGTATTTGTAGATTGTGATCCTGGGCATTGGCAAATAGATCCTATCGCTATTGAAAAAGCCATCACCCCTAAAACTAAAGCAATAATAGGAGTTCATCTTTACGGGATGCCTTTTGATGTCGATGCGGTAACCGCAATCGCCAAAAAGCACAAGCTCTTTTTAATAGAGGATGCCGCACAAGCCCAAGGTTCGCGATACAAAGGCACGATGGTTGGCGGTTTTGGCGAATTGGCGTGTTTCAGTTTTTACCCTGGTAAAAACCTCGGAGCCTGCGGTGAAGCGGGTGGCTTGTCTACTAACAACGAAGCGTATTACAAGCACTTATTAAGCTTGCGAAACCACGGTGGAACGGTTCGTTATTACCACGATGAAGTTGGCTTTAATATGCGAATGGGAGGACTAGAAGCCGCCTCTTTGCAAGTAAAAGTGAAGTATCTTGAGCAGTGGAACAACCGTCGCCGGGAGATTGCTAGTAGGTATCTTAAAGAGATTACGAACCCGAAGGTGAAAATGCAATCGCAACCAACTTGGGCCGATTCCAATTATCACCTTTTTGTAGTCACGGTTGATAATAAGGAGGCCTTCGTTCAGCATCTTACTGCTAACTCGATACAACCTGGATTTCATTATCCAGTTCCTTGTCACTTGCAAAAAGCGTATAGTCATCTGGGTTACAAGATAGGTGACATGCCGCATTCCGAGTACCTTGCCGCACACGCTGTCTCTTTGCCGATGTTTGCCGAATTAAGCAATGAAGAAGTACAACACGTTATTGATACGGTAAATTCATTTGCTTAGTAAAGGAATTTGATTTGAAACAAGATTGATGAAAAAGATATTGATTTTTCCGTGTAATGGAAACGGCATCGAGGCGCTGTCTTGCATGCCTGATGATGTCGAAGTCATTGGATTTGTCGATGATACAAAAGAGAAGCAAGGCACTGTGGTTTTTGGAGTAAAAGTGTATTCGCGTGAAGCCTTCGACGTGTTTCCAGATGCCATGGTTATTGCTGTGCCTGGAAGCCCAACTAGCTTTATGAAAAGAGCCGAAGTTATTCAGTCTTTGGGTATTTCTCAAGACCGATTTGCGACGGTTATTCACCCCCGTGCTACAGTTTCAAAATTTGCCGTGATCGGCTCCAATGTCTTGATCATGGCTGGCGCGGTATTGACAGCTAACTGCACCATTGGTGACCATGTTTGCATCTTACCCAACACCGTGATTCATCACGATTCTGAAATTGGAGAGTATACCTTGATCGGCTCTAATGTTACTGTTGCCGGCTTTGTTCGCATTGGCGCTAACTGTTATATTGGTAGCGGAAGCAGCGTGATAAATGGAATTTATATTGGCCAGCGCGTCTTGATAGGAATGGGGAGTAATGTGATTCGAAGTGTAGATTCAGATTTAAGAATGGTAGGTAATCCTGCTCGATTATTATCATGAAAAAGATAGCCATTATCATTCCCTTCTTGAACGAGGCCGAGTCCATTCCATCCTTGCTTCAAACGTTGAATACGTTCTTTGCTGATCCTAAGCCATACCAAGCAGAGGTAATCTTTGTGAACGACGGATCATCGGACGATTCGGCTGCACTATTGAAGTCAAGCGCTTCGCTTTCTTTTTCGATGAAGCTCCTGTCCTTGTCCAAGAATTACGGCTCCCATGCTGCCCTGCGAGCAGGAATAGCGCATGCCGAAGCAGACTATATCTGTTTCCAATATGCCGACCTGCAAGATCCTTTAACACTCATAGATCAAATGTTCGAGTCCTGCGAAAAGGGATCAGCTATTTGTTGGGCCAAGCGCAATTCGTCTGAAAATGCGTTGGGATCGCGTTGGATGTCGGCTGGCTATGCCTCGCTTATGCGAAGATATGTTGCATCGAACTATCCCGAGCAAGGGTTTGACATTGCCATGTTCTCTTCTAAAGTGCAGTATTGGCTCAATCAAAACATAGAAGGCAACTCCTCCATCTTTCTGCAACTGCTCACCTTGGGCTTTAAGCAATCGGAGGTGTTTTATCATAAAAGCATGCGTAAGACAGGTGTTTCTAAATGGACATTTTCTCGTAAGATAAAACTGTTCATAGACTCCTTTGTTGCTTTTTCATACGCTCCGATTCGGTTGGTTACAATAGTTGGATTCGGTCTTTTTATAGCAGGTATCGTATACTCGAGTTATCTTATAGGTCGCCGATTACTCTTTAATGACCTCTTGGCTGGATGGCCTGTCCTGCTGTCAATCTTGATGATTGGTTTTGGCATTACCAACATTTCCTTAGGTATTCTTGCTGAATATCTTTGGCGAACATTGGATAGCACGCGTAATCGTCCTGTATTTATTGTTGATGAAATAACAGAAAAAAACAAGCATGTCTAAACTAAAGATACTTGTAACCGGTGGTGCTGGATTCATTGGTTCACACCTTAGCGATCGCTTGTTGTTTGAAGGACACGAAGTGGTTGTACTTGATAATCTATCGAATGGCCGTATTGCCAATCTTTCTGATGCCTGCGCAAACAAAAATTTCCGAATGATCTTTGGTGATGTGCTCGAGAAGGAGCACTGCGCCGAGGCCTGTAAAGGGATTGATGTTGTATATCATTTGGCTTGCCTTGGCGTGAGGCATTCTTTGCACAGTCCGTTTGAGAACCACAGAGTAAATGCCGAGGGTACTTTGAATATCTTGGAGGCCGCTCGACAAGCCCATGTGAAGCATTTTTATTACATATCCACCTCCGAAATATACGGCGATATTCAAACTTTTCCGATTGATGAATCGGGTGTGCCGCTACCCAAAACAGTATATGGCTCGAGCAAGTTAGCGGGCGAGCATTATGCCTATTCATATTATACATGCTACGGTTTTCCTACAACGGTTTTGCGGATCTTCAATAATTATGGACCGCGGGCACATCACGAAGGCGATGCCGGGGAGATTATCCCTCGAAGCATCGTGAATATATTATATGGAAAGCAGCCCGTTGTTTTTGGTGATGGGAGTGTAACGCGCGACTTCTTTTTTGTAAAAGATACAGCCGACGTGTTGACGCGTTTACTGCATATTGATCGACTCGATGGGCAGATTATTAATATAGGCACAGGGGTAGAAATCAGCATGCGTGAAACCATGGAGTGCTTGCTGCGCTTGATGAAGAGTCCATTATCTATTGATTTTCAGCCCGATCGACCAGCCGATGTGCCTCGTCTGTGGGTAAATCCTGCCAAGTTTAAAACCATAACTGGTTTTGAAAGCCAACGCTCTTTTGATGAAGGGCTTATCGAAGCAATCGATTTCTATACGAAGTTGGCTAGTGAAAAAGATCTTTTGAATGATGTTAAACTAAAGAATTGGGAAATTTAATGGCCATGAAAATACCTGTAGCAAAGCCCTTTATGGGCAAGGAAGAAGCACAAGCGGCTTACGACACGATTCTAACCAACTGGGTAACCCAGGGGCCAAGGGTTGCTGAATTTGAAGAGCGCTTTGCGGCCTTTGTGGGCGCTCCGCATGCAGTAGCAGTTTCAAATTGCACCACCGCTATTCAACTTGCACTGATCGTAGCGGGAGTGAAAAATGGGGACGAGGTGATATGCCCTTCCATGAGTTATATTGCTACGGCGAATGCCATTGTGCATGCAGGAGGAACGCCTGTTTTTGCGGAAGTAAATCCGCTTACCTATAATATCGACCCTGTGCACACAGAATCGCTTATTACACCGCGCACAAAGGCCATTCTAATTGTTCATCAAATAGGTTTGCCTGCTGATATTGATGCGTTTCGTGTGTTATGTGATAGGCATGGCTTGGCGCTCATTGAAGATGCTGCCTGTGCGGCCGGTTCTTCCTATAAAGGAAGTAGAATTGGCTCACATAGCGATTTGGTCTGTTTTTCTTTTCACCCGCGCAAAGTAATAACCACAGGTGATGGTGGCATGATCACAACCTCTCGCGCAGCGTATGCAGATCGTCTGCGTCTTTTGCGCCAGCATGGCATGTCGGTGAACGATCGCGTGCGGCACGCCTCTACCAAAGTGCTCTTCGAGGAGCATGTTGAAATTGGTTATAATTTCAGGATGACAGATATACAGGCTTCTGTCGGCATACAGCAATTGGAACGATTAAACTACTTAGTCGATGAGCGCCGAAAAATTGCGCATCGATATCAAGATGCTTTTGCGCAACTCGATAAAGTGCGCCTGCCTGTTGAACCAGCTGGTTACTTCACCAATTGGCAATCGTATGTGCTTTACTTGTTGCCCAATACGGGTTTAGATCGCAATGATTTAATGCAAGCTTTTTTAGATAGAGGTATATCCACACGCAGAGGGGTGATGACCTCACATCGCGAACCAGCCTACGGCGATTTTGTTTTGCGAAGCGCTTTGCCTGTATCAGAGGATGCCTCCGATCGCAGCATCGTATTGCCATTGTATGTGCCCATGTCAGACGCAGAGATTGACTACGTTATAACGAATGTCCTAGAATTGCTTCGTTAATGTGGAATTATTTAGATGTTCATTTTAAAAAGGAGTCGTTGCGTCCTTTAGCTGTTGTATTTGCAATTAAGTTTCCTCTTTTTCTTCTCTTCGCATATTATTTCCATGCGTATTCGGCTTCGAACGCAAGCATCAATTACTTCTTTACTATTGCTGGTGATACACGTGGCTACTACATTCCATGTGAGCAGTTTTTTTTAGGCAATGGTTATACCTCGGTCTGCCGGATGCCAGGCTTGTTGCCAATCTACTATTGCCTACGCGTTTTTTGTAGTCCAGCTTGGACACAAACCATCATCGTCTTTCTTCAGTTTATCGGCGATGCGGTAGCAACCTATCTGCTTGCACAAATTGCATGGTGGGTAAGTAAAAATGCCAAGGCGTTTTGGCTCGTACTAATAGTGTATTCACTCAGTTACTTTGTTGCTGTTTGGAATCATGTTGGATATTCAGATTCTTTTGCCGTTTCCATGCTCATCAGCTCGGTTTATTTTCTTCTTAAGTTTAAGCGCAGTGATAGGTTTATTCATTTAATGTTGAGCGCATTGCTTTTAACATGGTCGGTTTTTTTTAGGCCCCTTCATGGACTCCTTGTGCCTATCTATTTGATGTTCTTTCTGCTGGATTATAAACGACCACTTGCATCTTTAAAAACAGCTTCCATTTTTCTTTTGCCCTTAATTTTCTTCTTGGGCTTATGGACATTAAAAAACTATCGCCAAACTGGGCGTATAATAATTCTCCAAGACTCCATGTCGTCATGCTCCTCGTCCATACCTCCGCAAATGCTTGCCATGCGCGAATTGATTATTGCTTGGGGTGAAGATATTCAGCCATGGGCTAAGGGTTCAGCAGCAGCATGGTTCTTTTTGAAACAATATGCCGATTCTCGTGATGCATCGCGATTAGCGAGTTATCAAACAAGTTCCTGCTCGCTTGATTCTTTGATAGCCCTAAAGTATAACTTCCAGGCATCTCGCACGGTATCCAATACTGCTTCTGAAAGGAATGCATTTGCTCAAATTGCAATCGACCAAAGTAGACGCTTTTTGCAAAGTTATCGGATGGAACATCCAGTGCGCGCCTATTTTTCCAATAGACTCATTTTATTAACACGTTTTCTTTTGCCAAGCAGGTTAGATAATCTGCCGCTTCCTTCCTTTGATCAAATGAGTTTGTTTCAGAAAAGTATAAAAATCTTCTATTACTTTTTTCTGTTAGCGATAAACCTCTTCGGCTTCTTAGCATGTCTTTATTTTCTTTATAAAAAACACTATTTAGTGCTCGTTCCTTTGTTTTTCCTGATCGGCTTACCTGTTTTTTTTGGATATATTGAACAACGCTATTTAACCCCTGTTTATCCCTTTTTTCTGCTTTTTTCTGTGCTTGCTTGCTTAAATTTAAGTCAGCTTTTTAATCAAGACAAGCTAAAATCGACACGGCAATAATACGCTGAATTTGATTTTTTTTATTTCTTTTGCTTGTAACGTGTTTTTTTTTTACATTTGCACTCCGTTTTAAGACCTCCGCTATTAAAACGTGTATCCTATATTCTTGCGGAAAGCATTAATCTCTAAAAAAATACGATCATGGATTTAGTTAAATATGCCGAAGAAGTCCTGATGGACAACCGCGCTAACCCTAACTTTAAGGCTGGCGATACAGTTACCGTTCACTACAAAATTAAAGAGGGTAACAAGGAGCGTGTTCAGATGTTTCAAGGCGTTGTGCTCCAAGTAAAAGGAACATCTTCGACGCGTACATTTACCGTTCGCAAAATATCTAATGGTGTTGGTGTTGAGCGTATATTCCCTTTGCACTCCCCAAAAATCGAGAAGATTGTAGTTGATAAAGTTGGTATCGTGCGTCGTGCTCGTATCTTCTATCTACGTGGCATCAGCGGTAAAAAAGCCCGTATTAAAGAAAAGAAAGGACCAATATCGAACAAAGCGAAAGCATAGTTCATATAGACCAAGCTTACAAACCCTGTTCTTTGGAACGGGGTTTTTTTTTGCCTTTAAACTTGTTTTTCTAAATTTCATAGAAATTCAATAAAAAACACGAATTGCATTAGAATTTATTTCCTACTTTTGAAACTCAACCAATCCAATATGACAAAATTCTACCATCCGATGAAATACCTTTTCATGACAGCAGCGGTATTGGCCTTTTGTGGCCTTGCCCGTGCACAGTGGTCACCACAAGTTACTGGTTTTGCTTCTCCTCTGAAAAGCACTAGCGTATCTATTGTCAACGACTCCACAGTGTGGGTATCAGCAATGGATACAACATCGGGCGCAAGCGCACAAGCTTTTTCTCGCACAAGCAATGGTGGTACCTCATGGGCCGCCGGTTCAATAAACGGTGCAGTAGGATTTCATATCGCAAACATCCATGCGCGCTCATCTAGTATGGCATGGGCTGCTCTTTACAAAACCACTGGCGATAGCGGTGGTGTTTATAAAACAACCAATGGTGGCACTGCTTGGACACGTCAGTCCACGGCAACTTTTGGTGCTCCGAACGGACATCCAAACTTTGTGCATTTTTTCAACGACACAATAGGTATAACAGTAGGTAACCCAAATGGTAACAATTGGGAGATTTATCGTACCACCAATGGCGGAACCGCTTGGACGCGCATCGATTCATCAAAAATCCCTACACCACAAGCCGCAGAAATGGGCCTTGTTAATGGCTACAAAGCAATTGGCAATACCGTTTGGTTTCTTACTACGGAAGCAGCGGGTCCAGGCATCGTAATGTCTCGTATCTATCGCACCAACAACCAAGGTACATCTTGGTTTCGTTGTGATTCAATCAATGAAGAAGCGAAAGCGATCGCTTTCCGCGATACAGCGAATGGATTAATTATTACCGCTTCTGGTATGGTTGCAGCAAGCTCCAACGGTGGTCGTGTCTTTAGTGCACTCAACACGGCTGGCTCTGCCAACATGGGAGCTCTTGCTTTCGTTCCATCAACAGCAGGCTTATATGTAAGTACAGATGCTAACGGCTCTTCTTTTTCAGCTGATAACGGAACAACATGGACGTCAATCGATGTTGTAAGTCATGCCGGTGCACTTGCTTTCTCTAAGGCAGATTTTGGCTGGTCAGGCGACTTTAATGCAGACGCCACCACGGGCGGTATCTACCGTTGGTCTTGTGCCATCACCCCTCCAACTGTGCTAACTGATAGTAACTACTACTGTGTTGGTGCAACAATAAACGACATTCAAGGTTCAGGTGCCAATTTGAGTTGGTATGATAGTGCTGATCTTACGAACTTGCTCGCCTCTAGCAGCACGCTTAGCGGATCGCTGATAAGTGTTACAGATACGTTCTATGTAACACAAACAACTACAGGCTGTCCGCAGAGTAATGCTGCCAATGTGGATGTGCATGTTGAGGAGTATCCGAACCTTATTGCTACAGACCCTTCTCCTATATGTGCCCCTTTTACAGTGAATCTAACACTCGGTGGAATAATCGTTGATTCAATGGGTACTGATGGAACCTATTCCTACTGGAACAATGCAGGAGCAACCACTGCATTTGCAACCCCTACCGCTGCTGGTGTAACGGCGGGTACGCACACGTACTATGTTTATAAAACGACGCGTTTTGCATCTTGCCATTCCGATACCGTTCCTGTTGTTGTGCTTGTGCACCCATCACCAAGCTTGAGCGTTTCGGAGCCAGCTGCTGTGTGTGCTCCTGCTACAATTAACCTTTCTGGTTTAACAGTTACCGATGCGAATAACTTGCCAGGCGCAATCAGCTACTGGACAGATCAATCTCTTGCTACAGCTGTAACAACGCCTTCGGCAGTGAGTCAGAGTGGTACCTATTACATCCTGAAAGTAACAACGCTCGGTTCATGTAAAGACACCGTACCTGTTGCACTAACCATCATCGAACTCTGCGCAAGCATCAACGAAGCACAAGGTGGATCCGCATTAGAAGTATATCCTAATCCAAGCAATGGTATGGTTTACTTGAACACAGGCAGTCTTAATGCAAATGCGAGCATTCGCGTTATCAATGTAATCGGACAAGAAATCATGAACACCACTGTTGGTGCTGCTGCAAACGGAATAGATTTGAGCGCCGCTCCGAAAGGCATGTACTTCATTCAGCTCAGATCCGATAAGCGTACATCAACAGTACGCATGATCTTGAACTAAGAATAGGATTATTAAAAAGAAACCCCGCTTCTTATCGAGGCGGGGTTTTTTATTGGGTACTAAATTCGTTTAGTGTATGCCTTTGGCTGCGAGGTAACGCTCCGCATCTAAGGCAGCCATACAGCCAGATCCTGCAGCTGTAATTGCTTGGCGATAGATATGGTCTTGTGCATCGCCTGAAGCGAATACGCCTGCGATATTGGTGCGTGAAGAGCCTGGCTGGGTAAGGATATACCCGTTTTCATCCAAATTCAACCATCCTTTAAAAATATCGGTGTTGGGTTTATGACCAATCGCCACAAAAAATCCGGTTACTTTAAGTTCTCGAACTTCCTGTGTTTTTGTATTTAAAATGCGTGCACCATCTACACCTTTAGCACCCGTAATTTCTTGTGTCTCTGAATCCCACAATACCTCAATGTTTGGGGTTTTCAGCACGCGCTCTTGCATCGCCTTTGATGCTCGCATGGTTTCTTTGCGAACAATCATGTAAACCTTGTTACAAAGCTTAGCTAAGTAAGTAGCTTCCTCTGCTGCCGTGTCGCCGGCACCGACGATCGCAACGTCTTGGCCGCGGAAGAAAAAGCCATCGCATACTGCACATGCCGATACGCCAAAGCCATTGAGACGCTGCTCAGAAGGTAAGCCCAGCCATTTTGCTGATGCACCTGTAGCAATGATTACAGTATCTGCCGTCAATTCCGTTTTTTCGTCAATAGTAACTTTGTGGGGAGCCCCCGAGAAATCAACCGATGAAGCATAACCCCAGCGAACATCCGTGCCGAAGCGCTCTGCTTGTTTTTTGAAGTCCTCCATCATCTGAGGACCATTGATTCCGTCAGGATACCCAGGATAGTTCTCCACTTCTGTAGTGATGGTGAGCTGACCTCCAGGCTGAAGACCTTGGTACATAACCGGTTTCATGCCTGCGCGTGCTGCATATATGGCTGCTGTGTATCCGGCAGGACCGCTGCCGATGATAAGACATTGAATATGTTCTTTCTCTTGACTCATTGTTTTGTTGTTTCGACAAAAGTAACAAAGATTGCGGCGCGGAAAAAATGATTGTCGATACACTTATTAAAATAATACATAAGAATATTAGGTATATAAAAATAAAAGTATATCTTTGCATTATGTATTCATCAGAACTCATCAAAGGAACCTTGCGCACCATTGTGCTTAAGTTGTTAGCCGACGGTAATAAGATGTATGGCTATGAAATCACCCAGCGGGTGAAAGAATTAACAGGCAATAAAATCCAGTTAACTGAAGGGGCTTTATACCCAACACTTCATGCTATGGAGGCGGAAGGGGTGTTGAGCACGCATACAGAGAATGTGGGTAATCGGATTCGCAAGTATTATGGAATTACGAGGAGTGGAAAGAAATTAGCAGGGGAGAAGCTCAGCGAGTATCGTGATTTCATTAATACGATGGTGACCTTGTTAGACCTTCAGTTGAAAATTGGGTAGGATGCAAGCGTTAAGTCACGAGCAAGTTGCTTTTATTACTTCCGATCTGCAACGCCAAGGCATTGAGTCGGAGGAGCTTCGATTGAGTTTGTTGGATCATATTTGCACGTTGGTGGAAGAGGAGCTTGAAAACGAAAGCGATTTTCCCGTTGTCTATTCGCGTGTGTTGCCACGATTTTTTAAAAAAGAGTTGAAAGAAATCCAAACGGAAACCAATCTATTATTAACCTATAAACACTATTACGCTATGAAAAGAACGATGATGATTAGCGGCGCATTGTCCGCATTGACCTTTGTACTTGGATCTTTCTTTAAAATCATGCATTGGCCGGGGGCAGGTGTAATGCTCTGCTTGGCCGTGTTGGTTTTTTGCTTCGGCTTTTTACCAATCCTCTTTGTACTTAAAACCAAAGAGTCTATCAGCAGCCGTGATAAAATTGTACTGTTTATTGCTACGCTGTTCGGTATTATAGTCAGTTTAGCTTCTTTGTTTAAAGTACAGCATTGGCCGGGCGCAAATATGCTATGGATTAGCGCACTCAGTATTTTAGTCTTTTTGTTTTTGCCTATCTATTACCTTACGGGTATTCGCAATCCCGAAGCGAAGCTCAACACCACAATCTCATCTATTTTGATTCTTGTTGCTGCAGGCATTCTGTTTATGATGACGAACCTGCGTTCTAGCGCTTGGCTAGAGTTTGGCACCGACCTAGCCGAGCAGCAGATCTATGTTACTCGCAACGCGCTAAATGCATCCACGAACGCTGTTATTGCCAGCGTAGCTCCCGAGCGAATAGCGGATGCGAAAGCAATACAAAGCGACTGTGATCAGCTGTACAATGCAATCGAAGGCATCAAGGGGGATCTCGTGAAACGCGCCACCGACGACGATCCGAAAATAAGTGAACAGGAGGCGATTGCAATGAACAAAGGGAATTTTGGCTTGCCCGTTTCTACGCTTTTCGATAACGAGGGTAAGGAGTCGCCTTTGCTGCAACTTTTAAACGCCAACCTGCTAAACCTTCGCAAGACTATGCAGGAGAAGCATGGGCTTACCAATCCGATGCTATTAAAGGTAGACGAAACTACGGTTTATGATGACGAAACAAAGACCTGGAACCAGACGCATTTCTATCATTTACCTTTCGAAGTGGTGATGAAAAACCTCACGCAGCTTCAGATTGAAATCCGCCTCGTGGAGTTAACGTGTATTAAGTAATTATTGATGTGTTTAAAATCCCGGCGCCAGCGAAATGCAGGTGCCGGGATTTTGCTTTATTCCTGCTTCCTGTCTAGGCGCCTAGTCCTTTAGTCTCAGTAAAAAATGGTGTTAAAAAAATAATACACATCCATTGCCGAGTATTAAATAAGACTGCGTATCTTGGCTATACTAAAAATCAAAACCATGAAAAAACTCCTTACCCTTTCCATCGGTTGTTTCCTTGCCTTAGGTACTTTGCAAGCACAAACATTTTCCGATGATTTCGAATCCTATACTTCGGGTATAGCCCTTGGGCCACAATCTGCTGACTGGAGAACCTGGAGCGGTGCTGGTGGTGGTGCGGATGATGTTAATGTTGCTGTAACCGACAACCACACTACATCCGGTTCTAAATCCCTTTATTTTGCATCTACCACTGCCA
>CANFOZ010000059.1 GCA_947448795.1 Bacteroidota bacterium | reverse complement strand
CTAGCAGATGCTAGCAGGCTGGAAAGCAAAAGAAGAATAACGTATTGCGCGTATTTTAACACCGCGCTTATTCTTTGATGAAGCTTTTGGTGATCGATTTCTTATACGGGTCGCTAGTAAGTTGCAGAAAATACATGCCGTTTTTCAAGCGACTGATATCGATGCCGTTTGAAAGATCGGGTTGTGGCAGCATATACATCGTTTGTCCAAGCACGTTCGTGATTCGGATGTAATAGGGTTTTGCATCGTTGCTTTGCATCGCAACAAACAAGCGGCTATCGGCAGGGTTCGGGAAGATTGAAAAATCAGCGCCCGTTTCTTTGATGGCATTAACATCGGTAGTTGCGGCTGTGTCAGACACCACAAATTGACCCATCATGCCTTCGTCTTCATGCAGTGCTATGTGGCAGTGGAACATGAACGGATGCGTGATGTCGGAGTAGTCATCGAACTTGGCGATGAATTTCACAACGGTACTCGTGTTGCCTGTTTTACCAGGAATGAAAACCACATCCTTCCAGCCGGCTTGCGCTGCTACTGGCGCCAAACCATTCACCGACAAAATGTTAAACTCCACATCGTGAATGTGAAAAGGGTGACCGAATGCCGAGGAGCTCGTGATCTCCCAAATCTCCGTGTTGTTCAAGGGCACTTGGTAATCGATATGATCAATAGTGAAGAGGCGGTGGTTTAATACGAAGGCATTGGGCCCAAGAACCGGAACACTGGTTACGCCCGTGCTGTCGCTGATGGTCACTTTGCGTGTGATGTTGGCCGAAGCGCTGTTTAGCAACACGTTGTTGGTGAGCGTGGTTGGAATGCTCGTGATCGGACTAGCTGTTTGCGCAGTTACATTGATATGCAAAAGAGCAAAGTCAGCATGGCCTAAATAATTCGCAAAAGGACCGTTTGGAAAACTTTCGCCACCTGCAATGAAGCCGCCTAGCGTGCTGTTGAAGGCTTTCAGGTCAAAGGATTGTCCGGATTGTCCAGCAAAGTCCACCAGAATCTCAATGCGTTCGCCTGCGTGTAGCAGATAGCGGTTGAGCGATACAGGCGCATTCAGTAAGCCTCCGTCGGAAGTGATGATGGAGAAGTTGCGGTTGTCGCTGAAGCCTATGTTGTACGAGCGCTCTATTGCTGCGTTGAGTATTCGCAAACGCACCACTTGTGCAGGTAAACTATACTGTGCATGCAGCACCCCGTTGGTCAACAAACTATCGCCGTAAGGCACATCAACGAATTGGTTGGAGGTGTTGAAATCACGGTCCGTTAGGGCTAATGGGATGTCGTCTACGCCATAGGTTCTTGGCAAGGCCAAGGCCGATTCAATCGGGTCGCGCACGATGATGAAACCACCAAGACCTTTGGTAATCTGCTGCACCGACATCTCGTGCAAGTGCGGATGATACCAATAGGTGGCTGCGTTGTTGGTTACTTTCCAATAGGGCTGCCAGTTGGTGCCTGGCGGAATAACTTGGTGCGGTCCGCCATCCATCACCGCAGGAAGATGAAAGCCATGCCAGTGAATCGTGGTGGAGTCGTTTAAATAGTTCTGCACATTCATGTGCACCGTGTCTCCTTGATTGAAGATCAAAGTTGGTCCCCAAAACTTACCATTAATGCCCGCAGTGATAGTCTGCTGCCCGGTGGGTACTATTTGCGCAAAAGTGTCACGCAAGGCAAGGTTGAAGGTGGTTCCAGATAAGGTTTCAGGGATCCACAGGGTGTTGTATTGCGCTTGTGATGAAAGGCCGCTCAAGAGCATGGCGATGGCCAAGAAGGCGGTTTTGTGTAGGGGTTTTAACATAAATGAGGTTTTGATTTTGACTAATTAACTGGCGAATAGTTTAAAAGAAGTATTAATGTTTTCCTCCCGGAATTTGACTCCTGAAAAGAGTAGGTAGTTCTTGGGTCAGGTTCTCAAAGGCGCTGGCCTGATCGGGATGCAGCATGCCTTTGATTTTTAGGAAGTGCTCGAAATGAATCTGCTCAATCTGGAGCTGAACGCGATTGATTGCAAGCATTAAACTATCCTTGCTGGATGTGTTTTCAGCATTTAAAAGCTCCTTGTAAAGCGCTGATTTCAGCCGATCGATTTCACTATCGGCTTTCAGAATGGCTTGATGGTGTTCTTCTCGCAAACCAGCCAAAAGCATTACCTGCTCTTCATCTAAGTGCAATTTCTCGCGGATAATTTGTTCGGGTTTTGGCCTGTTAAACGGCGGACCATCGTGCATAAGCAAGAACCCAATCATGGAAAGGTTGGATAGAAGCAGGATGACTACCAACCCGATGAGTAGCGTTTGTTTTTTCATCGGTAGAGTTGATTATCAGTAATAACGCTTGTGATTAAGGGGTCTTGTGTTTCATTGTGCTGGTTTAATTTTTCCGTCACAAACCAAACGTTTGTTAAAACGAAAAGTCCGGCCAATAAACATACCGTGTATGTTGTTGACATAGGCAGCCGATCAGCTTGCTCTGCCTTGAGCCGCTCTTGAATAAGCGGCAGCAGGTCCTTTTGCAAGGGCTCCTTTTTTACGTGTTTTAATAAATCTAAATGCATGTTAATAATGTTAGACGTCAATGGTTAATAGATTCCTTTGTCCAAAGTGATTTTTTTATCAAGATTTACTTTCGCTCGCTGAATCAACGATTCGATTGCTTTGATGCTAAGCTCCATGATTTCGCTCGCTTCCGATTGCGACTTCTGTTCGATTTTTGTTAAAATAAGCGCCGTGCGTTGCTTGCTGGGTAGTTCGTTGATATGATGAAAAAGACGCTCCAGGGCCTCTTTCTGCTCCAGCTGTATGCCTGGATGATCAAAGCCCTGCGCATCATGGCGAAGGTCTGAGCTGTCATCGTAAAAGAGCGAAGTTAGCTGGGCAAATCTTTTTTTGCGCTGCTTCGCTTTAATGAAATCCAGTGATTTATTTATGCCTATTCGGTAAATCCAGGTCGATAAACTAGACGCGCCTTTAAATGTATTTATTTTAAAATGCACCTGAAGAAAAACGTCTTGCGTGATCTCCTCCGCCTCCTCGCGATTTTGCACATACGACAATGCCAGGTTATATACCATAGCGCCGTATTCCTTATAAATATCTTCGAGTGTGGGTGCGGGGTTCAAATCAAGTAACGAAAGCGTGTAAATGTAAATAGATTTTTCATGCGCATAGTGAAAGCATGAAAACAGACATGTTCGTATTTAGACGCTTTTGACAAGCAAAGCCTTCGTTAGCAATTACTTGCATCTGCGATTTTCAAGAAAGGCGTTTTTTGTTTAATTTTATACCGCATTCTTCGATTTTCGACCGAATGGTTATTCTAATCAACCGCTTTTGACAATCTTGAAAAAAGCAATGGTGTTTTTTTTATCCCGACATCAATGGCTCTTACAACGGAGTATCTTGAAGCGTGCCTTGCTTACGCTGTTTGTCATCGTGTTCGGTTTTACGAGGCTTCATGCCCAAAGCACCACAAGTTGCTTTGAAATCAACTCAATACTTGCGGATGCGTGTTCCTCAGAAGAACCCGATAATGAGATGGTCTTTTTTACCATAGGACCAAATCCGCTAAACGTTTCCGCATTCAATGCAACCTGGCCAACGGGTACGCATACCTTTCAAGGTATCGAGCAAAATGCAACAACAGCATCGTTAGTTGCAGGATTTAACGCATCTGTTTTAAACCCTTCTTGTGGGCAAATTATAGAACCTACAGGGGGCATATTGCCTGCAGGATCTAAGGTGGTATTGGTAATGGGCACTCAAGCAAACTCATCCGCCTATTCCTTTGCCAATCTAACCGGTACTCTTTACATGATATTTCAATCCACAACGGGCACCTCTGTAGGATATTTTAAAAATTGGGATAATATTGCCAGTGCATATACTCCACGTAACATTTCCATAGACTTTGGAGCAGGTTGTGCTGAAACGATATCCTACATTCCTCATGATCTGGTTAATATCAATGGGTTGCAATCCTCTTCAAATACGAACGGCGCACTGGCTCAGTTCGATAGTAATGGTAACGTTAGTTATGCGAACTATGGATGTCAAGTTCCAAGCTTGGTGTTTAATGTAAATGCATCCCCTACAACCATCTGCCCAAGCGGCACCACCACGGTAACCTGCAACGTTGTCAGCGGGTATTATGTCTCCGGCTCCTGGTCGGGTGGCAGCGGAACCTTCGCCGATCCCAATAGTCTCATTACAACCTACACCGCATCATCTACAGCCACGGGTACAGAAACGCTAACCTTCAGTATCAACAACGGCTGTACCATCGTTTCGCAATCGCTACAGATTACACTATCTGCTTCCTCTCCGCTAACGATTTCTGGACCCACCTCAACCTGCTCCGGAAGTCCAATCACATTGACCGCTTCGGGCGCCAGCTCTTATCTTTGGTCAACCGGTGCTTCAACGGCTTCAATCAGCGTGAGTGCTGGTGGACCCTATACCGTTACAGGCACAAGCAGCTGCGGTACTGCTTTAGCTAGCCAAGTCGTTACAGCAGGTTCTTCGCCAACGGTTGTCATCACCCCATCCGGCCCAACAAGTTTTTGCGCGGGCGGATCTGTTACCCTCACTGCTTCAGGTGCCGACACCTACCTTTGGTCAACAGGCGCAACTAGCGCATCCATCGCCGTTAATAGCGGTGCATCCTATTCGGTTACGGGCACAAACCCCTGTGGTACCGATAATGCTAGTCAGATTGTGACCTTGTTGCCATTACCAACGGCCGCAATTAGTGCTTCCGGAAGCACCTCCATTTGTCCTGGAAACGCGGTCAACCTCACCGCTTCGGGCGGCGGCTCCTATCTCTGGTCGAACGGGGCTACAACAGCGGTAATCTCTGTCAGCACCGCTACCACCTATACCGTTACTGTTACGAATAGCTGCGGAAGCGACCAGGCAAGTCAGTTAGTTAGTGCATCAGCCTCACCTTCGGTCGCCATCGCACTATCTGGATCATCAACGCTTTGTCCAAGTGCAACACTCACCCTTACAGCCTCAGGCGCCAGTACTTACCTTTGGTCAACCGGGGCTACAACGCCCGCCATTACGGTGAATGCAGGGGGTCCCTATTCGGTTGTTGGAACGAGTATTTGCGGGACAGCCAATGCGAGCCAATCAGTTAGTATTGCGCCTCTGCCAAGCGCAACAATTGTCGCTTCGGGTAGCACCTCGCTCTGTCCGGGTGCATCGGTTACACTGACCGCATCTGGCGGGAGTTCTTACTTGTGGTCTACCGGTGCAACTACTTCATCTATTTCGGTGAGTACGCCTGCCAGTTATTCCGTAACAGCTAGCAATAGCTGCGGCAGTGATGCTGCGAATCAAACAGTTGTTGCCTTGGCGCTGCCATCGGTATCCATTGCTGCTTCAGGCGCAACTACCTTGTGCCCCGGTTCGTCTTTAACACTCACTGCTTCCGGCGCCGATACATATAGTTGGTCTACCGGTGCAAACACGGCGGCGATAACAGTGAATACGACGGCAACGTATTCTGTTACTGGCACGAATACATGTGGCACTGATAATGCAAGTCAATTTGTGAGCTCTCTTGCACTGCCCGTGGCTGCTGTCGCTGTATCGGGTAGCACTACGCTGTGTCCAGGTGCTTCTACCACACTGACCGCTTCTGGGGCCGCAAGTTACAGCTGGTCAACGGGCTCCACCACCGATACAATAGTGGTAAGTAGTGCAGGCATTTTTAGTGTCACCGGAACAAACTTCTGCGGTACCGATATAGCTAATCAAATTATTGACCTGCTAAACCCTGTTGCCGCTTCCATTGCTTGCTCCGGCTCGCCAAGTATTTGTCCGGGCTCTTCCGTTACGTTAACAGCTTCTGGAACAGGTACCTATGTTTGGTCTACGGGAGCTACCACCGCAGCTATTGTTGTGAATGCGCCTGCAACGTATTCGGTGGCGGCAACTACACTATGTGGCGTTACCAATGCCAGTTTGATTATTGACACGCTCTCTTCCGCTCCAGTGACAATTGCATTGACGGGAAACAATCCGTTTTGCACCGGCGCTAGTGTTACTCTTACGGCAGCTGGCGGCGCGCCCTATGCTTGGTCAACAGGCGAAACGACACCAACAATTACCGCATCGGCTGCTGGCTCCTACACAGTAACAGGGAATGCGCCTTGCGCTGCGGATATTGCACAAGTTGTCCTTGTCGAAACGCCTTTGCCTTCCGTTTCAATTAGCCCGCGTAATCCAGTCTTGTGCCCTGCTCAGTCACTACTCTTGTCGGCAACGGCTATTCCCTCTTGCACCTGGTCTACGGGCGCTACTGCTTCGTCAATCGCAGTTACACAGCCTGGCATATATAGCGTTTTTGCCTCTAACCTATGTGGTCTTGTCAAAGACTCCGTTATGGTGATCGCATCGCAAGTGCAGGCCTCCTTCAACGAAAACGTGATTAGCGGCGATGCTCCTTTGTCTGTAGATTTTACAAACACCTCGCTTCAAGCTGCTTCCTATGTTTGGCGCTTCGATGACGGAACGACGCTGTCTTCCGAGGACATGACGCACCTGTTCGAGCAGCCGGGCGATTATCCGGTATGGCTTATCGCCACAGATGCAAATGGATGTGATGATTCCCTCATGCATATCATTCACGTGGAAGCAGCGGGCTACATGTATGTGCCAACTGCATTTTCACCCAATGGTGATGGCTTGAATGATGAGTTTCGAATCATCGGAAATGGCATTGTTTCTATGGAAGCCCAGATATTTAGCAGATGGGGCAATCCGATTTATACCATTACTGATTTACATTCGGGATGGGATGGCACGGAGCGACTGGGTGCGCCTTGTCCTGCTGGTGCTTATGTGTATATCGTGCACGCCGAATTTGTCGACGGGCACGGTCAGGATATGCACGGATTCATAAATTTGATCCGTTAGTTAATTATTTTTCTTCGCTGATTTTTTTGCAAAGCTCCTCCAGCTGCTCAATCATTAAGGGTTTTGATAGAAACGCTCGCACGTTCTTAAAGCTCAATGTTTTATTGCGATCGTTTTCATTGAGTGATGACGAGAGCATGTAAATGTGCGTTTGCTTGATGGTTTCCTCTGGAAACTGATGAAAAAGCGCAAGAAACTCAATGCCATTCATAGAGGGCATTCTTAAATCGAGCAGGAGAATAGTGGGAAACGGGCTGCCTTTTTCTTGGAGCTTATTTAAATAAACAAGGGCCTCTTCGGCTGAAACCTGAATAGTAATTGCCTTGGCAAAACCTGTTTCTGATACGATCTTCTCGTTCAGAAAATTAAATATAGGGTCGTCATCAATAAGCAGAAAGTCGAAGAGCATGTCTTTATTGGGAATGGTTGGGTAAGGTAATGGAGAATGTAGTTCCTTGGCCAGGGGAGGATATTAAACTAATTTGGCCTTCAAGTTTTTTAATAATTTCGGCGCAAATATACAATCCCAAACCAGATCCTTGCGAATTCTTTGAAGCCCTGTAGAACATGTCGAATACCTTGGCTTGTCTATCTGCCGGGATGCCTTCGCCATTATCCGTTATCGTCAAGGTAAAACTAGCCGGTTCAATTAAAGCATTGATTTTAATCCACGAACCTGCGTCCGATTCCCGACTGTATTTTATGGCATTCGAAATCAAGTTGTTTAATAACGAGCGAATACGCACCTCGTCGGTATGCAGTCCGCAGTCTCCCTGAATAGCAATGTCCATGCGTATCTCGCGAGGCAAAAAATGCCGCATGCCCTGAAAGATGGTGTCGATCATCGCCTTCAAGTCTATAGGACTGCTTGTAATCTCCACGCGAGAATTCTTTGAGTAGCTTAGGATATCCTTGATGGTGTCGTCCAAACGAAGAATAACGCCACGAATCATGCTTAGATAGCCTGCAATTTTCTCATCCGTTTGAACCTGTCGGTTGATTACATCCAAAAGCCCGAGTATCGATAGCAGAGGGGCTCTTAAGTCATGCGATGCGCTATAAACGAAACTGTCAAGATCCTTGTTCACTTTTTCTAATTCTTCGTTCTTGACATTGAGCAGATCGCGTCCTTTTTTAAGCTGCGTAATGTCGACCCCATAAGCAAGGATATACACAAGCTTTTTGTCGTCAAAAATGGGGAGCATGTTTCTCAGCATCACCTTTTCGTTCGGCATGCCTTCGTTATATACATCTTCCCATGTTTCTCGACTTTTCTCATCCACCATAAGCTTGAAGCGTGCTTCTCGGTCAATGGCTTTGTCAAGCGGAAGTCCTCGAAAACGGAAGTAGTCAATCTCGCGTTTCCCTATAAGCCAATCACGCAGCTGTTCGTCACTGATGGCGCTTCGGTTTAGGTATTGGAATCGAAAATTGGAATCAAGCACGGCAACATCGGCTGGCAAGTTGTCGAACAAATCAGCATAATAGGAGCGCTGCTCCTCGAGTTCAGTGAGGTATTGCTTTTTGTCAGAGATGTTATTCAAATAAAAGTCTACAGAAATGCCACCATCATACTTTATTTGACAATACGCAACCCCTTCAATTTCTAAGAATTTCCCGTCTTTAATCCGAAGTTTACCTTCGATGTGTTCGTGTTGCTTTTCATCATTTGAGCGAAAAAGCTTGTCTACGATGCTTTTAAAGGCAGCATCTTCGAACAAATCATAGAGGCTCAGACTTTCTTGGGAGGAATAACCGGTGAGCTCAGCAAAGCGCTGATTCATCCATGTCGCTTCAAGTTTGGTGTTAAACGAGATGATAAGCTGATTCGTGGTCTCAACGATATAGCGGAAATTGGACTCGCTCGACTGCAATTTTTTTTCTGCTAACTTCTGGGCAGTTATCTCGGCACAATACAGATTCACATAGCCGCGGTCTATAATGGGCACGAACATGGTGTTAAAAAACCGACCATCAACATTGATTTCTTTGGTTATGTTTTGGCCGGTATAAAAGGCATTCTGAATTTCATCCTGAAAAGTCAAAAAAGGCTGAATGTTTTCATGGAAGGCCTCATTGCAGAATAAAAGTTGCCCATCTTTATTAAAACGGGCTACCGGATTCGGATTCTCTGTAGGGAAGCGCGAAATGTCCTGATTCTTTTGAATCGCCTCCTCTAATTTTGAATTCACGCTCAAAAGATCTTGCGTGGTTAATGCATGTTGTTTCTTTACATGAACTAAGTCAAGCATTGAATCATGCAGGGCAAAATCACTATCGACTAGCCCCAAAGCAGTATAGTCATCGTCAGAACGAAGCCAAGGAGAACCACAGAACACAAGCTTTGCTTCCTCTGTGTGGTAAACAAATTCACCTTTAAGTAGGATTTTCTTCTCATTGCTGGCGATACGCAGAATGAATGTTTGGTTTTCAAAGCTTTGTATCGATTCAAAGGTGTAATCGATGCCCAAGCCGGGTTTCACAAATTGAAAACAAGTGCTGAAGGCGTCGTCTCTTGGGAGCAGTTTTAAAAGACTCCCCCCTTTGCGCAAGATGCGCATGTCCTTATCCAAAACGAAATGGAAAGGGAAGAGGCGATCTATATAGCGGTTGTTCAGCATCTGATCTTCAATGGTTGTATCGTGTATATCTCTTTCGCTGCCGAAGCCTTGTTTTAAATGCCTTTACCGTTTTTCTTGAATGCGCTAATTCAACAATACCTTGCATTGTTTGGTTAGCTAATCCGTACATGCTAGCTAAACGGTCGAATCTTTATTCTGTAAAAATCGTTTAAATATACTAAAATTATACGAATGAACCAATAATGCATTCAATATTAAGGCTTTTAGCATTGAACAAGAAACAATCCTATATCTTTGAGAAACGAATAATTAATGTGCTCCCCGTTAAAGCAATTAAGCCATGATAAAAAAAGCTGATTTCATTGAAAAAGCCGCAGTTCTCTTGCGAAGACTATCTTTTGTTTTTCTTCTTTCCCTTACCATACTTCGGCTCCATGCGCAAGTGCCTCACGCCATCAACTATCAAGGGGTAGCGCGTAATACGGCAGGGGAAATAGTAGCGGCGCACGCCTTGCAGGTGCGCATGTCGGTGCGAACGGCGGCTGCTACTGGAACAATTGTATTCCAAGAGAAGCACAGCGTTACCACCAATCAATATGGCCTCTTTTCTTTGCATATCGGCGAAGGCACTCCAACAATCGGAACTTTTAATGGCATTGTTTGGTCGGCGGGTAGCTATTGGTTAGAAATTGAAATTGACGACAATGGATCTGGCTTTCTCGCACTAGGCACATCGCAGCTTTTATCTGTGCCTTATGCCTTGTATGCCGAAACCTCGGGCTCTCCTGGATTAACAGGTGCAACAGGGCCAATAGGTGCAACAGGCTTGCCAGGAGCAACTGGTGCTATAGGAATAACGGGCCCATCAGGAAACAATGGTATTACCGGCCCAACCGGGACTCCGGGTGCTGCTGGTCCTTCCGGAAATAATGGTCTTGCTGGCGCTACGGGTAATACCGGTCCAACGGGTAATCCGGGGGCTGCCGGTCCTTCAGGAAGCAATGGTCTTGCTGGCGCCACAGGTGCTGCTGGCCCTTCTGGAAGCAACGGTCTTGCTGGCGCCACGGGTGCTGCTGGTCCTTCAGGAAGCAATGGTCTTAACGGCGCTACGGGCCCAACTGGAACTCCGGGTGTCGCTGGTCCTTCAGGAAGCAATGGTCTTGCGGGCGCCACGGGTGCTACGGGCCCAACTGGAACGCCGGGTGTCGCTGGTCCTTCAGGAAGCAATGGTCTTAACGGCGCTACGGGCCCAACTGGAACGCCGGGTGTCGCTGGTCCTTCAGGAAGCAATGGTCTTGCGGGCGCCACAGGTGTTACCGGCCCAACTGGTCTTGCTGGTGCCACAGGCGCTATAGGCATAGGCGCAACCGGCCCAACAGGTATAGGGGCAACCGGCAATGTAGGGCCTACTGGTCCAAGCGGCAATATTGGCCTCACTGGCCCAACGGGAGCAGGAGCAACCGGAGCCACAGGTTCAACCGGCCCTTCGGGGGGACCTCCTGGCCCAACGGGTGCTACAGGTGCAGATGGTTATATTGGTCACGATGGTGTAACCGGTGCAACTGGTGCAACCGGGCCTGCTGGTGGCCCCATAGGCCCAACAGGCAATCAGGGAATCACGGGCCCAACGGGTCCATTAGGCAATACAGGTGCCACAGGGAATGCAGGTCCGACGGGCCAAACAGGCAGTATTGGGTTAACAGGCCCTACAGGTTCACAAGGTCCTACAGGTACTATTGGAGCAACAGGCATTCAAGGCGTTGCTGGTCCGAGTGGCCCAAGCGGCCCAAGCGGTGTACAAGGTGTCGCTGGCAGTATTGGAGTCACTGGCATGCAAGGCATAACAGGCCCAAGTGGCGCACAAGGTCCTACTGGAAATGCAGGTCCGACGGGAGCGCAAGGCCCTACAGGTCTTATCGGCCCTAGCGGGGTTACGGGCGGTGTTGGACTTACAGGATCAACAGGCCCAACCGGCACCGGCTTTACACACTATGTCGGTGAGTTCTATGGCGGCGGAATAGTTGCTTTGGTCTACAAAGACTCAGTCGGTGTGGAACGAGGCTTAATCCTTTCTTTAACCAATCAAGCCTTCAATGCCCAATGGGGTTTTTATGGCACCGATCTTCCGGGATGCGTGAGTTCCTGGAATGGTGCAGCTAATACCGCCACCATCATGGCGAATGGGCCTTTATCAACCGATGCAGCGGCTCTTTGCACCAGTTACAGTGGCGGAGGGTTCTCTAATTGGTATCTGCCTTCTATAAGTGAAATTTCAGCCATTTGGCCGAATCAGTTTGTGATAAACCAACGATTGGCAAATACCTCCGGTGCAACCATCCTCGGGATTCACCCATATTGGTTGTCTACGGAATACGATGCCACAGACGCATGGTATTTCAATGCAGGCGATGTCTCTTTTAGTGCCAAGGATAATCTCATCTATGTAAGGGCGATCAGAGCCTATTGATTTTACGGAATTTGATTCAAAGCCGCTGCCATTGGTAGCGGCTTTTTTGTTAATAAGCTACAAGGTATTCGGTTTATGCACACAACGCCGTGCTTAGCAGATAAACCACTAAACGAATGTATTTGTTTAATGGTCAGCTGCGACCTTCTTCTATTAAATGGATCATTTGCTCTATTCCAAATACACCTTTTTTCTATAAAACCTTCACACCTCGAATTCAAAATTTTATTCGGCAACCCTTTTATTCCCTTTTTTTGAGGCCATTGGCTTTTTCTTTTTGTTAATAAAACACCAATTCTTACAGCTGTATTGTCTTTAGCTAATTGGGTAACTATACCGCATAGACGGATATACTTTTGCAATCATAAATAATTGACGAGAAAGTGCGATAAAGTATAAAACATTGATCATCAATTAAATGGCTCAAAATATTATTTTGAATAAAAAGAGAATTACGCATTCATGTGAAAAAACATGTCGTATGTCGAAATAATAATTTGTTGCTTTTATAATCGGATTATATTTGTTCTTTGAATTAACGTTTAAGGTATGCATTGGATTACCAGACGAAATTCATGGATTCAATTTAAAAAAAACAGTTGGTATTCAATGAGATAAAAAAGACTTCCGATGTATTCGAAACATTAATAAAGAGAATCGTAGAAAAGAGAAATTCGGTATTGAAAATCAAAATAATTTAAAATATTAATTCGAAAAAAGAAAAGTGCATGAATTTATCTAATTGAGAAACAAGCACTTACAACGAAGTAATCAAAAAATTTTTACAAGGAATTGCATACTGTTATTTTTGTTCTATATTCAAAAAACAAAACAAAAATTTATGATGATAAATAAAATCGAAATAAAAAACAAGTCGCCGGATTTGTTCTCTATATATAGGGAGCTGGCGATTAACCTAAGTGGTTAACAATCGTCGGCTTTGCAGCCTCCGGGTATTCCCGAAAAAGCTGTTCTATTAATAAATAGTAATCCCATTATTAAATCAATATTTATGAAAACAACATCAACGAAAAATTTCTGGCGCCCGGCTGTGGGTCTGTCGGGCCTTTTATTAGGCTTGATAGGCATCCTGCCCGCCCAGCAAAGTTCTGCGCAAGTAGCCCTGGGCAATTCGCCTTATGTGCAGAACTTCAACAGTCTCGGATCGGGACTGCCAGCAGGTTGGTCTGTGCGTTCACTTGCTAATCCGGCAAACTTCGGAACAGCAGGGATCTTCAGTTCAACACCAGTTGCTTGGAATTCAAGCGCTGTTAATTTTGAGAATTTAGCTTCTAGCAATTCGCCAGCCGCAGCGGGTAACTCTGCTGCTGCGCAGAATGCAAGAGCAGACCGTGCACTCGGTGTGCGTAAAGCCGCTAGTTCCGGTAACCCGGGCGGTGCTTTCGTGTTCCAGGTGGCAAACACCATGGGTAAATCCAATTTTGCGATGAGCTTCAAGCTGATGCAATTGGATCCAACCAACGAGCACGGTCAAACAGTGACCTGGAGAGTGGACTACGGTTTCGGAGCCAATCCGACATCGTTCACCAACGCTTCTTCTGTGTCTCCATCTCCTTTGAAAACCAAATTGAATCCAAGCGCATGGGGCGCTCAGAACGTAACCGTGAATTTCGGTTCGGCTTTGAACGACTACAATGGCGTGGTAACCATCCGTATTTACAGCAATGCGCTGACTTCGGCCAGTGGTGCGAACAACACCAACAAAAACCCGAACTCGGCGATTGACGATGTAAGTCTGTCATGGAACACCTTGCAATTGATGTGCCCAGCCAACATGACGCTGTACACATCTCCAAGCTCCTGCAATGCGGTGGGTAACTACCTGACTGCGAATAACCAGGATGACATGGACGATGATATGGGCTATGTGTTCGCAGGCGCTACCGGCGGTAGCGGTGCAGGAACCGGCAGTGGTTCAGTTTTCAACTTAGGTGTAACAACCGTGACGCTGAATGCCGATCACGAGTCTTCTGGAAACCATTCTTCTGGAAACCATTCTTCTGCCAACATCAATCTAAACAACAACCACGAAGATGGCGAAGGCAATGGCAATAGCGGTGAAAACGGCAACAGCGGTGAAAACGGCAACGGAAATGGTGAAGACGGCGATGAAAGCGGCGATAATGGAGAAATCCATACCGATATTTCTGGTACTTGCGCATTCACAATAACGGTGATTGATAATATTGCTCCGGTTGTAACTGCTGCATCAGGCACCTCTGTACAATGCGATGGCGCAGGCAACACGGCTGCCCTCAATGCATGGGTGGCTTCACACGGTGGAGCTACGGCTTCAGACAATTGCAGCTACACTTGGTCTTCAAGCGTGGGCAACATGGTTGCTACTTGCGGAGGAGCAGGTTCACGCACAGCTACATTCACAGCTACAGATGCTAGCGGAAACGCTTCTTCTACTTCAGCTTCATTCACTATCGTTGATACACAAGCTCCAGCATTATCTGCTTCAGCTTCTGATTACGAAGCGGAGTGCGACGGTGCTGGTAATGCTGCTGAATTGGCAGCATGGTTGGCTAGCCACGGTGGTGCTGTAGCAAGCGATGCTTGTTCTGGTGTTACTTGGTCTGACGATTTCGATGCCCTGTCTGACGACTGTGGCGCGAGCGGATCAGCTACTGTAACGTTTACAGCTACTGATGCTTGTGGCAACGCAACAAGCACAGTAGCTTCTTTCATTATCCACGATACTGTTGCTCCTTCTATGACTTCTGCTTCAACAATGACTGTTGAGTGCTCTGGACATAGCAACGACGAAAATGGCAACAATAACAACGGTGGTGGCGAAGGCGACAACCAAAATCACGATTCAGCGAACTTCAACAGCCACGATGACAATGTTAGTCCTGAAGCAGCTCTTACTGCATGGTTAGCAAATCATGGCGGTGCTACTGCTAGCGACCTTTGCTCAGGTGTTGTTTGGTCTGACAACTTCAGTGGCCTATCAAACGGCTGCGGTGCTACAGGCTCTGCTTCTGTAACTTTTACAGCTACTGATGCTTGTGGTAACTCTTCAAGCACAACGGCTTCTTTCATTATCCAAGATACCACTGCTCCAACTCTCAGCGAAGCATCTAATGTGACTACTGAGTGTTCAGCAATGGACAACCACGATGGTGGACATGGCGATGGCGAAGGCGACCACTTTGGTGATGACAACCATTCTTCGGCTCACTTCAACGGTGAAGGCGAAGGCAACAACAACAACAATGGCGAAGGCAACAACAGCGAAGGCAACAGCCAAGGCCAAGGCGAAGGCAACGGACACGGCGAAGGTAGCTCATACGGCTACGGCGAAGCCGGTTTAGCTGCATGGCTTGCCGATCACGGTGGCGCCCGCGCTAGCGACGAGTGTTCTTCTGTATCTTGGTCTAACAACTACGACGGTTTACACCATCTTTGTGGCTCTACCGGCTATGCAACTGTAACTTTTACAGCTACTGATGCATGCGGTAACGCTTCACACACTACTGCTACGTTCACTATCCGCGATACACAAGCTCCAACGATTGCTTGTTCAGCTGATGTGTTTGTATGCTGGGAAGATTCTACTGTTGCTCTCCTTTCACCATCAAGCTCAGACAACTGCAGCTCAGTGACTGTTACAAGCAACCGTCCTAATGTATTCCCTGCACCAGCTTCTGGAAGCACTACTACAAACGTTACTTGGACTTCAACTGATGCTTGTGGCAACCACAGCTCTTGTGTTCAACATGTAACGCGTAACTCACGCATCAACGGTGATATCGCTGTTAACATGCTGCCAGGCTATTGCCAAGGCAACATGGTGATTCTTACCATGACTTCTAACGGCGGAACAGGTGCACATCACTACAGCTGGAGCGCTTCTAGCGGTTCAGTAATTACTGATCCATCTTCTAACGTAGTTACTGTGGCTAATCCTGGTCACTATGAAGTTACTGTTACAGATGAGTTCACACCAGCTTGCAGCAGAACATTCCCGATCGATATCAACATCGCTCCATGGACAATGCTGTCAAACTACACGATCCTCGGATCAACTGACGTTCACTTGCACGGCTACAACACGGTTATGAACGGTGGTGTAGGCGCAACTGCGGCTGTAATGCCAGCAGGAACAGGATCCGGAAACGGTTCAGGTTGCAACGGTGGTCGCGTGAAAATGCACCAACATTCTGCTGCCACTGCTTCTAGCACTTTTGCAATTGCAAAATGTATCGAAGTAGATGGAACTAGCAGCGTAAGCACACAGCTTGCTGGAACTCCTGCGAATGTACCAATGCCTATCTTTGATGCAGGCGTTGTTGTACCAAGCACGGCTAGCAGCGTATCTGTTGCTTCTAACACAAGCGTTACCCTTAGCGGTACTCTTTATGGCAACATCACTGTTAAATCAGGCGGTACTTTAACCTTCCTGCATGCTACAGTTGATTGCAAATCAATTACCCTTGAGAAAGGTGCTAAAATGCGCGGCGACAAGTCTTGCACACGCATCCGTATGGAAGGTAACCTGCGCATCGGCGAAGGTGCTGTTGTTAACCCAGCTGCAGACGCACATGATTTTGCGATCTATCTTGAAGCGGTTAACAACAACGGTTCAGGCGGAAACGGCGGATCAGGTCACGGCGGTGGATCAGGCGGAAGCGGATCTGATGCTAGTGCATCTATCGCAGTATCTCAGAGTGCAATTGTAAGATCTTTCATCTACGCACCTTCTGGTAAAATGGAAGTACATGGCCCAGGTGGAAACGGTGATGCCGGAACAGGTTCTGGTTCAGGTGTTCACTCTACATCAACTGCAACAAGCATGACGGGTATGTTCATTGCTAAAACAGTTGCTGCACACGGTCGTACTAATTGGGATTGGAACACAGTTTGTGCAACTTGCAACTACAATCTTCGTGGTGCAGTTAACAACGAAGCGGTTATCACTACTAACAGTGGTGCAAACGCAATGTTGGAGAACTATCCTAACCCATTCAGCGGAAACACAGAGATCCGTTTCAGCATGACGAAGAATAGCATCGTTACACTGAACATCTATGATGTAGCTGGTAACCTTATCCAAACTGCTTTTGACGGAAAAGTTAAAGGTGGCGAAGAGAACAAAGTAGTATTCAGCGGTGCAACATTGGCCGATGGACTTTACTTCTACCAACTCCACACTGGTGATCAAAACTGGACAGGCAAAATGATTGTTCTTCACTAAGAAGATCATCCCTGAAAATAAAAAGAGGCCGTCTCGCAAGAGTCGGCCTCTTTTTTTTAATTACTAATTACTAGTGATAAATTATAAATGGGAAGTGGGGAGAAAGGAGAAAGTAAAAAGTAGAAAGTAGAAAGTGTAAAGAAGAATTAAGCCTCCGATTATTAATGATGAATTATAAATTGGGGAGAAAGTAGAAACTAAAAAGTAGAAAGTGTAAAGAAGAATTAAGGCTCCGATTATTAATGATGAATTGGAAAGCGGGGAGAAAGGAGAAAGTAAAAAGTAAAAAGTAGAAAGTAGAAAGTGTAAAGAAGAATTAAGCCTCCGATTATTAATGATGAATTATAAATTATAAATTGGGGAGAAAGTAGAAAGTAAAAAGTAGAAAGTGTAAAGAAGAATTAAGGCTCCGATTATTAATGATGAATTGGAAAGCGGGGAGAAAGGAGAAAGTAAAAAGTAGAAAGTAGAAAGTAGAAAGTGTAAAGAAGAATTAAGCCTCCGATTATTAATGATGAATTATAAATTATAAATTGGGGAGAAAGTAGAAAGTAAAAAGTAGAAAGTGTAAAGAAGAATTAAGGCTCCGATT
>CANFOZ010000058.1 GCA_947448795.1 Bacteroidota bacterium | reverse complement strand
ATGCAGATCGGTGGAATAGGAGCATTGGCTCCTGAGCGCCGGGCCGATCTTGCTAGCTTGGGTATGAAAGCCTTGCTATGCGGCACCTTGGCATCGTATCTCTCTGCAACCATTGCCGGCATACTTTTCTAAATCATGAAGCAGTTTCACCACCTCATGAGCCATGTGCTCGAGCAGGGCAACCAGAAAACCGACCGCACCGGAACAGGCACCACCAGCGTTTTTGGGTACCAGATGCGCTTCGACCTAAATGCCGGTTTTCCGCTATTGACCACAAAAAAACTACATACCCGCAGCATCATTCACGAACTGCTGTGGTTTTTGAAAGGCGATACCAACATCGCATACCTCAAAGAGCATGGCGTGTCTATCTGGGACGACTGGGCTGATGCCAATGGCAATCTGGGTCCCGTGTATGGCTACCAATGGCGTAGCTGGCCTACTCCCGATGGCAAACACATCGATCAAATCTCCGAGGTTATCGACCAAATAAAAAACAATCCGGACTCGCGTCGACTCATCGTAAGTGCTTGGAATGTGGGGCAGATTAGCAGCATGAAACTGCCGCCTTGCCATGCCTTTTTTCAGTTCTATGTGGCCCATGGAAAGCTGTCCTGCCAATTGTATCAGCGTAGCGCCGATATCTTTCTAGGCGTGCCTTTCAACATTGCATCCTATGCTTTGCTAACCATGATGGTGGCACAGGTGTGTAACTTAGAGCTTGGCGATTTTATCCATACCCTAGGCGATGCCCATTTGTATAGCAACCACATCGAACAAGCCAAGCTGCAATTGTCGCGCGAATGCCGTCCTCTCCCGGTTATGAAGCTCAATCCCGAAGTGAAGAATATCTTCGACTTTAGTTTTGCCGATTTCGAGCTTAGCGGCTACGATCCTCATCCGCACATCAAAGCAGCTGTGGCTGTCTAAGCGTTTTCTGATAATCCCAACCTTCGCATGATCGTTTCGCAGATAGTTGCCGTTGCTCAGAATGGCGTGATTGGAAAAAACAACGACCTCGTTTGGCACATGCCCAGCGACATGAAGTTCTTCATGGAAAAGACAAAGGGGCACTGCGTTATCACGGGACGCAAGAATTACGAATCCATTCCCGAGCGTTATCGCCCCTTGAAAGACCGAACCAACATCGTTGTTACCCGTCGTGCTGATTATTCAGCGCCGGGTGCTATCGTGGTGCGCACGATTGAAGAGGCAATTGAAAAGGCCTATGCCCTCGGTGAGCAGGAATGCTTCATCATCGGTGGTGGCGAGATATTCAAGCAAACGTTGGAGCGTTGCGACAAAATCTATTACACACAGATTCATCAACGCTTTGAAGGCGATGTGTTCTATCCTGTTTTAGATTTTGAAAAATGGGTTGAAACCGATGCCAAGCATTGCAAGGCGGATGAAAAAAATCCGCACGACTACTCTTTCCTGACCTACGAGAAACGAAGCGCCTAAGCCGATTCGGCAATCACTTCTTCCACCTCAGGAACCATCCGGCGAAGCAGATTTTCGATGCCCGATTTTAAGGTTAGGGTGGAGGATGGACAGCCGCTGCAAGAACCTTTCAGCACTACCGTAACCGTTCCCGTATCGTACGATTTGAAATGAATGGCACCGCCATCGCCTTCCACAGCTGGTCGGATGTATTCGTCCAACAAGGCAATGATTCGTTGCTCGAGATCGCCTGTGATAACCTCCGGTGGTGCCTCGGTGAACACCTCACCGGTAAAGACAGGCTCGCCGGCAGCAATGTGCATCTTGATTAGCTCCTTCAGCTCCGGAATCACCTCGTACCATTCAACACTTTCGTCGGAGCTTACCGTCACAAAGTTGGAGGTGATAAAAACACCTTTTACATAGGACTTGTCAAACAACTTCAAGGCAAGTGGCGACGCTAGCGCTTTTTCTTTCTTTCTAAATTCAACGCTGCGGCCTTCTTCATCGATGAGCATTGTGTTGAGCACAAATTTCATGGAAGAGGGGTTCGGCGTAGCTTCGGCGTATACCGTGATCAAGGGATTGAAGGTCTGGCTCATGCAGGGAAATGATTAATGGGACTGTAAAAATACGCATAAAACGCATTTGGAATTGCTAATTTTGCAAGAAATGGAAAATATAAGGTCGCTTGTCGATCGCGTCATCAACATTCAAAACAAGACCGAGTTTGCGGCTTTGGCCATGGAGGTCTTTCGCTTGCAAGCCGAGCACAATGCTGTTTATCGACACTACATGCATGTTTTGGGTATAAAGCCAGAGGCCGTGTTGTCGATGGATGAAATTCCATTTCTGCCGATACAGTTTTTTAAATCACAGCAAGTCCTAACGCACCTTGATAAAGACAAGGTGGAAGCGGTTTTTAGAAGCAGCACAACCACCGGAAGCGTGCCTTCCGAGCATCCTGTGCTATCCCTCGCTTTGTATGATAAAAGTTTGATGGCGGGATTTCAACTTTTCTATGGCGATCCCCGTGAATACTGCTTCCTGGCGCTTTTGCCTTCCTACATCGAGCGCTCCGACTCGTCTTTGGTTTATATGGTAAAGGAATTGATGGCTGCATCTGCACATCCCAACAACGGCTTCTTTCTAAACGATTTGGCCTCGCTCGCCGAGCGTTTATTGCACAACGAGCAAGCAGGACAGAAGACCTTGTTAATCGGTGTAAGCTTTGCTTTGTTGGATTTTGCTGAGCAACACCCGATGCCTCTAAAACACACGCAAATCATGGAAACCGGCGGCATGAAAGGGCGGAGGAAAGAGTTGCTGCGCGAAGAGCTGCATGAGCTGCTGGGCAAAGCCTTCGAGATGGATGTGATTGGTTCCGAATATGGTATGACAGAGTTGCTATCGCAGGCCTATGCCTTGAAACAAGGAGCGTTCGCTTGCCCACCTTCGATGCAGGTGTTAGTTCGTGATACACAGGATCCATTTACCTATTTGGCAAATGGTAAAAGCGGGGGACTAAACATCATTGATCTAGCCAATCTCTATTCTTGCTCATTCATCGAAACACAAGACCTTGGGCGAATAAATCCCAACGGCAGCTTCAGTGTGCTAGGGCGCTTCGACCACAGCGATATCCGCGGCTGCAACCTTATGGCGCAATTGTAAAACACCTTGAGATTGCGTAATTTTACCCTATAACACCACCACGCCATGATGTCCGATAAAAAACGAATAACGATTATCACCCTTTCGGTTCTTGCAGGAACCTTTCTTTCGTACCTGTTGATGTGGGGCCGAAAAGGAAAAATGGAGCCGGGTGATTACGGCACCTTGTTCGTGAATGGCTTGCTAGCACTTGCAGTAGTGGTAGGTGTTACAGTCATCTTTAAAAATCAAAAGGACAGCACAGGCAAGACGTCCTAAGTAGTTATTTCAAAAGGTCTGGAGGCGGTAATTTGTAGCCGTGCCTCAGCACTTCTGCGGGATCAAGCAGTGTGAATCCGATTTTTTCTAAAAGATTAAAGTGATGATCGGCCTTCATGTGCCGAATGACGCGAAAACTACATTCTCCAAGTATCGATCCTAAAACGGGCGTTATAATTAAATCGTTTATGCTCGGTGGCTGGGTGAATGATTCGATGATATACTCGAAGCTCGCTGCTGTTATAGCAGACACAAGAAAAGAGCTCGCTGCGCTACCGCCCCTGTTTCGTGAGCTTAAGTAAAAAAGGTTGCCCATGTAGGGATGCACTCCATAGTTGTAAAATGCCGCATCGTAATCTACTACAGGTGGCTGTTGCCAAGCGCTTTTGAACTGTTGCCAGCTGATCATCGCCTTAACGTTTTTTACCCCGCCGCTATACAAATACAAGCCAGACAAAGTAGTTACCGAACTTGCAGCCATGGTAGCGTTGGCATACAACACCCGTTTCCCAAAAGACAATCCTAAGCTGTCACTTGCTCTTGACTCTTCTTTCTCTATTTTCTCTTCTTTCTCTCCTCTCTGTCCTTTCTCTCTTTTCTCTTCTTTCTCTCTTTTCTCTTCTTTCTCTTCTTTCTCTCTTTTCTCTCTTTTCTTCCCCCTGTCATTCCCATTCCCATTCCCATTCTCATTCCCATTCTTTATTTCCGGGGCTTCTCCCGATGTTTCGGGATCGCTCAGCCACCGGATATCATTGGCTCCCTGAGTATGTAGTGTGAGCCTATCGAACCGCTGCAGATGCGCAATGCTAATCCTGGTAATGCTAGCAGTCCCCGAGCAAAGTCCGATAGCTATCGGACGAAGCGATGCGCTGAGCTTGTCGAAGTGGGCATACTTGCTTGTTGCCTTAGCATATACCCATTGCATTCCCGCAAAGGGTGCTAAAAAAAGCAATAAAACGAGTATAAAAAGCCCGATACGCATGTTTGCAAGATTAGTCATTTTCTATAAATCAACAGTCTCAACACCTGCAATTGTTGATAACAGGGTGCATTCACTTTTGCTCAAAAGAAAATAAATCTTTATACTTGCAGAAACAAATCAAAAAAAATCAAATGAAAAAACTAATTATGATTGCTGCTCTGGTAGGTGGCTTTGCTGCTTCTACCTTTGCAAAGGACACCTACAAACTGAACGACGCTTCAGTTGATCAAATGTTTGCTCAAGCAAACGACATCACCTTCACTGCTGTTAGCAACGAAGACATGATGGGCGCTGTGAACACGTCTGCTTCTGTTGACATGTCAACTTTGGCTGTTGGTGGATCACAAACAAAATCTGGCTTTCTTCTCCGTTCTTTCTTCTGCGGTTTCATCGCACTTCACAGAAGTTACATGGGAACTGACGGTCGTGCACTTTGGTACATGTACCTTTGCATCCCAGTTTACGGTGGTGTAGTTAACCTTGTTGACTTCTGGTCAGTTATCTTTGGTACAGACTTCAACAAATACAAAAACAACAAGAAATTCACTGTTTGGATGAAGTAATCCAATTTGGGAATTAATAAAAAACGCCTTCAGCAATGAAGGCGTTTTTTTTTTGATTTAAATTTGAATCACAACTCCCAATTCATCATGGCCTCCCTGAACTTTTAGGATTTTACTCGGGCGGCGTTTTTAGGCAGCGTTTACATTAGCCTAGCTCTTTTTCTCACGCTCTACCTTCCCAAGGTTTCGGGACTCATTCTCATTCCCATTCTCATTCCCATTCCCATTCCCATTCCCATTCTCCAATTCCGCCTCCCAATTAATAATTTATAATCAGTAATTAGTAATCAGTAATTACCTCTCTCTACCGAATCCTGCTCTGTATCCCCAGCACATTGTTTTTAATGCGCTCGTTATACAGGTTCTTGCTTTCGTAGTTGTGCTTATTCACCAGTATTTCAGAGCGATTCATTCCACCTACATAAAACATTTGCATGATGGTAGTGCCAACGGTAAAACTCGTGATGTAATAGCCTGTGTAGATAGTATATCCTAGAAAAGCCAAAGCAGCGAGATTCAAGCCGAAACTGGCCGTGCCTTCCCAAAAATAGCCCGCATAGATATGGCCAGCGCCCGGAACGATAGCATCCAGTATTTGTGCCTTGTTTATGCTTTTTAATTTTGGAAAAAGCTGCTTCTCATACACTTGATCAACAATCCTTTGCAGACTATCTTTCATTGCGCGACTCCCGCTTGCCTGCTGTATAGCTGCACTAAGCTTAAGATGCGCTTCTTCCCATCTTCGCTCTTCGTTTAAAATTAAGGCATAAAGCGGCAAGGCCGACCTAGTGATGGAGCTATCCTTTGTATAAAAAAACAATTGCTGCAATTGCGACTCCGCATTGGTGAAGCTGCCTGCTAAGTATCCGCAGAGCGCTGATTGGTAGCGACTTTGATAGGTCATCGTATCGTTCATGCCTTCGTAGTTGATGCGGTTGAGCACCTGTTCCGCCTCCTTGTATTGGCTGCGTTTTTTTAGGCATTCGGCTTTGCCAAGCAGCGCCTGTGTCTTTTCTGTGTTGGATGTTGAATAGAAACCAAGCCGCTCATAAGCAATGGATGCGCTATAAAAATCGCCAGCAGCGAAATAGGCTTCTGCGGTCTTGAAAGAGAGGGAATCGGAATGCTCGTTCTGCTCCGCCGCCCTAAGGGAAGATGCGGATAAGAGGCACACGCAGATCCACCAGAATAGATTGGTCGATTTCATTGAAATGTTCGTCGCGATTAATTTTGACACTGAGGGCACTGCCCCAAATATTACCAATATAAAACATAGAGAAAAGGCTGCCCAAAGCGATGAAACGAGCACTCTGCGGGCCTCCTCCTTTTTTAAAATAACTCTCCGCTGCTGCTGCGCCAAGGGTGGCTACTTGCACAAAGGCCGCCAAACCCTGCATTTTATATCCTCCGTAGAACTTGCCCGCCCCAGGAATCACAGCGGATAACATACCCGCCACCCAAGGTGATTTATTCCGAATCTTTATTAAGTCGGAATGATATTCCTCGAAGTTCTTTTCTTCGGCGCTAATGGGATAATAGGTTTGTGTGAAATGCTTGGCTAAGGATTCGTACCTGTCGTAATCGCGGTCCAATAAAGCAATTCCCGCCTCTTGAAAGTTGCGTACCTGCAGCATCGACGAGTCGGCATCGGGCGGCAAAGTGCTTAATAAACTGCGCGCCTCACTCCGTTTTTCGCGATAGATTTCGCCGAAACTAGCATGGAACAAGGATTTGTAATAGAAGCTTGAAGAGGGCCTCACTTTTTCGAAAAAGACAAAGGAGGTATCCACTGCTTTCTTGTTGAAATAGCTCCATCCAAGATAATAGTTCAAGCTGTCTTGCTGTGTTTCCGATGCAACAGAGTCGGCGGGGATCGCACTCAACACCGCGATCGCATCTTTGTATTCTTTGTTTTCAATCAGGTAGTCGGCAAAGCGAAGTTCGTGACTGAATAAATTATCTTGTGCAGAGACGCTACCGATGATACATGAAAACAGAAACCCAAGGAGCAGCAGCTTCGCTCGAAATCCAAGTAGGGGAGAGGTATTTATGGGCTGGCTATGCATCCGTGGTTTTGAGTAACTCCGCTTATTTGTGCAATCGGTACTTCTCAATCGGGTCGTGGATTCGTTGATCGTCGGTGATGAGCAGCGGATGGATGTCGTAAGCGGCTATTTTGTTACAACGCATCAAGCGGTCGGCCGACAAGGCAACCCCTTTGAGCAGGCCGTATTTACCGATGCATTGCTTGCTGAAATTGGAACAGGAGATCTCATACGGGCAGCTAGCGGCAATCTGCGCCGAAACGACTTTTTGATAGAAGAATAACAGACCGCTGAATGTTAAACTCAAAGGGTTGTAGCGGGTGAGGGCGTTGTTGCCCACTTTCATGAAGCTCACTTTGCGGGCATCAAAGGCATGATCTTTAAATTGCTGCGAGGCAATGAGTAAACTGTCGGTGCTGGTTACTTGCGCATGCGTTGACGTAATGCTTACGCTAAAAAGTACAAAAGCCGTTATAAGGAGATGGCCTACAAGGCCTTTGGTGGCTATCATTTAACGACCTTGGCGTTGTTGGGAATGCGGAAATTCAACCATTTTGCATCCACCTGATCGTTTACTTTCACTTCAGAATACACCCGTTTGGTGATGATGGAGTCGCCTTTGGCCAAATATTGAAACTCAGTGATGCTCATGGGCACCGAATAATCGCCTACTTTCTCGTACTTCGAGTAATACACTTTTTGAATCGGCTTGCCTTTGTCGTTGTAAAAACCCATGAAAATCGGGCGGTAGTTTTCTTGCACCAATTCGGCGCGCGTCATGGAGCCCGCTAGTTCTGCCGGTGGGTTCCAGGTCGTGATCATCAAGTTATCCTCAAATTTAGTGTCTTTGAGTTGAAAGCCGGAGGTGCCCAAGCCCATGTCTTGGGTTTTGTTTCTCAAAAAATAATAGATGAAACTGTTTTCCGAGCTGTAGTCGCGCCCTTGCGCTTGCGTAACGGTGTTGTCTTTGTTGTTGTAAATGGAGAATTCACCGTTGGAATTCGTCATCACCAAATACTCGGAAGGCGTAAGGAAACGCGTGACCATCCCGCCACCAGTCACTTTGTAGTACAACTCACCCGTGGCGGTTATCGACTTGCCGTCTTTGAGAATGCGGGCGGTCATCTTCATACTCACCTGAGAAACAGGTAGCATGAAGGAAACTAGGCACCCAATAAGAACAAGAAATAATAGATATCTAAAAGTATTACGCACTGTTTAAAATAGTCTATTCAGACTAACCGAGGCTACTAAAGCCATTGGATTAGTTTTTTGTTAGCAACGTATTTTGATTGGAATTCTGCATCATCCGCCACAAGATAGACAATTCCATCTATAAGGCCAAGTAAAGCAATTGGGTTAAATGCAAATAATGGAAAGCCTAAAGCTGCCGTTAAAGCTATACCACCACCCGTGATGCATAGAGAGCCAATAAGATAAGCTGCTCCTGCCCCTCCTTGACCCAAATAAAACCTGTGAAGCCCTAAGCCTCCACAAAAAATCCCTAACAATCCAGCAGTCATTTTGTTTTTTGAACCATCAACAACAACTGACTTAAAATCGGAAAGGTTGGCTGCACTCAAATCCAATTCTTGAGCAATTGCGAATTTTTCATCAATTGATAAATCGTTGAGTTTGTAATTCGTTTCGATAGCGAACGATTTGGCTCCAAAAAATAGCGCAAAAATTAAGATAAGATTTTTCATGTTTATTTATTATTTACGTTTGTTAGGCAAATATAAATGAAAATTAAATGCAAAACAATTAATTATTTTTTTGCTTATTGAGTTTGTATGTTTATATTTGTGAAAATTAAACAACGTTTATATTAAAAATCATTCATTAATTTAACTAAATTTATTATGAAAAAAACAAAATTGTTTAGTGTGTTGCTTCTAGCAATCGTATTCTTAGCATCATGTTCTTCTGAAAAGAGGCTTTATTCATCCGGCTATCAAGTAAAGTGGTTCGGCGGAACTGGCTTGACTTCCAAAATGAAAAGTCATAAAAACTTTGTCGAAGCGGCTTCGTCTAATAGTTCGACTGCAATTTCTGAAAAAGCTGAAGCTTCAGTCCTTGAAGTTTACCCCACAGTTACTCCAGTTGCTGCTAAATCGGAGCCGATATTAACAGCATCTGTTAGTAGTTCATCGGTGATACTAGCAATGAAAAAAAATGCAATGCCGGAAATTGCTCAAGTATCTGCTACTGATGTTAAGACCACTGAAACAACCTCTTCTGTGAGCTCCTTTAAAGCGAAAAGCAAAATGCTATTGAAGAAGCCTTATTCTGCTAATGCAGCAGGAGGCAAAAGTAAAATTGCTGCATTGTTACTTTGTTTCTTTCTTGGTGGTTTAGGTATTCATCGTTTTTACCTCGGCTATACAGGTATCGGTCTAATACAACTTTTTACCGGTGGTGGTTTTGGTATATGGTTTATAATAGATTTCTTTCGAATTCTACTTGGTGATTTAAAACCAAAGGACGGAGATTATAAATAGAAATTCTAAGTTTTTTTGATTTGTTTGGCGAGCAGGCTTAGCCTGTTCGCCTTTTTTTTGCCTATTGCTTTATGAGTGTATAAACCAGATGCCATATAATAGCTAGAAGACAGATACTTTAATTGAACGGGTGTAAACTTTGAAACTGCCGCCATCTTGTTTTGCTTTTTTGTTTCTGAACGACGACATAAATCAATTAAAGGCTAATTTCTACTAAAAGCGATGATCAAAAAAAATCATTTTATTAGAAACAAAAGGCAAAAAAATTATTTTTTTAAACCCACATTTTTAATCAAATTCAAAATTAATTTTATAAATAAAAAAATATGAAAAAATTAATCCTGTTGAGCGCTTTAGTTGTTTTTATATCCCTTGCAAAAGCTGCTGATACCTATCGAATCGACGACCAATCTATAGATCAATTATTTGCGCAGGCGCTGGATCTAAGTGTTACTTCAACGGCTTTGTTGCCAACACTTTCCAATCCCAAAATTGCCAGCGATATGTTTGCCGAAGATGACAATAAGGAGGTTTTGGCGGGTGCTGTAGCAATTGCATCTGTACTATTTGGTGTGGGGCTTCTTATTCCCGTGCATCGTTTTATTTTAGGTACAGGTGGACACAATTTTAAGATTTTTGCCTTGTATTGCGTTACTTTGGATTGTGGCGGCTTTTTAACCTTAGTTGATGGTATTATTTTACTCACCGACGACTCCAAAAAGAAATACATCAATAACCCGAAATGGTTTATGTGGGCATCCAATTAATTTGGAACGCTAAAGTCTATTCATTTTAGAAATAAAAAAGGGATGCATCGATGACGCATCCCTTTCTTTTGCTTAAAAAATGCTAATTAATCCACTGGATCAATTTCTCGTTTTTAACATACTTGCTTTCAAACTCAGCATCTTCGCTTATTAAGTAGAAAATACCATCCACAATACCGACAACGCCGGAAGCATAGACTAAAGGGAAAAGAATCGCACCTACGCCAAAAGTAACAGCTGAAAGACCAATGATTAATCCACCTGAACAGAGTGTCCAGCCAAGATAAATAAGCCCTGCTTTTGTATGACCCAGGTAAAAGCGATGAATGCCAAACTCACCACAAAGTATACCCATAAGACCTGCTGCAATTTTGTTTTTTGCCGCATCGGAAGCAGATGGAATCAGTGTTTGCAGATGCTCAACCTGTAAACTTACATCTTGTGCTTTTGCAAAAAGCTGATCAACTTCTTGGTCATTTATTTTGTAGTTGCTTTCTTTTGCAAATGCCTTTATTGCAAACATGAAAATGCAGATAAAAATTATTTTTTTCATAAATCTAGTGGTTTCTGCAAAGATAATTAAAAGGATGATTGTTTCTAAATTACCTAATCAATCAATTGCCATTGCTTCTGTGTTGCTTGCAATAATATTCTAAATTCACGGCATCGTTTTATAGGCGTAAATAATCTCAGAATCTTTGCGCTTTACTGTTTTTACATAGATTGACATAGCTTTTTAACCTTAGTTGATGGTATTATTTTACTCACCGACGACTCCAAAAAGAAATACATCAACAACCCGAAATGGTTTATGTGGGCATCCAATTAATGTGGAACGCTTAATCCAATTCATTTAGAAATAAAAAAGGGATGCATCAGATTGACGCATCCCTTTCTTTTGTCCATAGCTGTATTAATTAATCCACTGAATCAGCTTCTTGTTTTTCGCGTATTTGCTTTCAAACTCTGCGTCTTCGCTTACCAAATACATAATGCCGTCGATTACGCCCACCACCCCAGAGGCATATACCAGCGGAAAGAGCAGCGAGCCAAATCCCCAGGTGGCAATGGAAATGACCGTTACCGCAGCACCCGTGCAAAGGGTCCAACCCAGGTACATGAGACCGGCTTTCGTATGGCCTAGGTAAAAGCGATGAATACCAAATTCGCCGCATAAGATTCCCATTATCCCTGCAACCATTTTGTTTTTTGCTGCATCGGAAGCAGTCGGTATCAGCGCAACTAAATTGGCTTCGCTTAAACTAACATCTTGGGCCTGCGCGAATAGTTGATCAACAGCTTGATCGTTGATTTTGTAGGTGCTTTCTGCAGCGAACAATGAACTTGAGAGCAGCACTAGGAGAAGGGGGATCAGTTTTTTCACTTTCTTGTATTTAGGATGTAAAGTAAGCGTTGTGCAATAGTTTAACCCTTACATCTTTTCCCTCCTTTTTTTCGTAACTTTGCAGTCCTTTATGAAACGCCTGCTGTTAATATCTTCTCTCTTACTGTGCTTTGTAAGCATCGGAAATGCCCAACAGTATTCAAGCAGCGGCTCTTTCCCGGCGCGTACCTACATATCGCCCACCAAACACCGCAACGCCAAAGCGAGCAGCGCCCTTTTCACCCAAGTCAATCAAGGCTTTGAATACATCTATAATTTTGAATTCGTAAAAGCGGATTCGGTTATTGAAGTGTTGCGTAAAAAATACCCCTTGCAGCCCATGACCTATCTGCTCTCCGCCAATTATTTTTGGTGGATGATTATCTCGGGTGAGGATAACGAGATTAATCGCCTTCGTTTTAGGCAGGATCTGGATTTGGCGAATACGATTCTGAAATCGCAGCCATCCGATTCTCTATCTAACGAGGAGCTCTTCATCCTAATCAACACCTATTCTTTCAAATCGCGCCTCGAGCTCAAGCAAAAGAACTACCTGAAGGGGATGTTTTACGTAAACGATTGCATCCGTTATCTTAAAACATCTTTTGGCAAGGAGAATGAGTACGAACCTTTTCTCTTTACCTCAGGCATCTACAACTATTTCTGCGATTATGGCATGCAGAACTACCCCATCTTGTATCCGTCTCTGCTTTTCTTGCCTGAAGGCAATATGAAGCTCGGTTTGCAGCAGCTGGAGAAAGTTAGCAAGTCGAAAGAAATGCTGCTCAGCAACGAAGGCACGTATTTTCTTTTGAAGATTTATCTCGACATGGAGAAGGAGCCAAGCAAGGCAGTTGATTATGCCGAGGTGCTTGTGAATCGCCATCCCAACAACATCGTGTATCAATACCTTTTGTTTAAAGCGCTAATCAGCGGTGATAATTTTCCGCAGGCTAGCAAGCAGTTGGAGGCCGTAAATCGCGCAGCGCTTACGAATCAAAAACTTACCCTATCGCAGAAAGAGCATTTTCTGAAGATGGCCAAAGACGATTTGCGAAGCTATTTCGCCCGCAATCAAGACTGATGCTATGAATTTCTTGTATCTCAAAGCGCTGCACCTGATCTTCGCGGTAACGTGGTTTGCAGGTCTGTTCTATATCGTGCGCCTTTTTATTTACGATGTAGAAGCCAATGCGCGCCCCGATTCTGAACGAGCTATTCTTCAAGAACAGTTTCGCATCATGCAGCGCCGCCTTTGGTATGGCATCACCTGGCCTTCCGCAATCCTTATTCTAATCTTTGGAACGTGGTTGGTGATCAGCGAGAACGCCCTTGCTCAGCCTTGGTTTCATATCAAACTACTACTGCTGCTTGGTTTGTATGGCTATCACGGCTATTGCCATTACATTTTTATTGGTATTCAAAACGGAAAACGAACCTATACTTCGGGCTTCCTCCGCATGTGGAACGAAGTGGCAACACTCTTTTTAATCGCTATCGTTTTTCTTGCTGTTTTGCGCAGCGGACTCAGTATGGTGTATGGCATCGTTGGACTAATCATCATAGCAATTGCGTTGATGCTGGCCATCCGGATGTACAAGAAGTTAAGGAAGCAATAACCTAGGGTAAAATAAGCTCCGGACTGCTTATCGTGTTGCTGCGGTGCAGCGCCTGATCCAAGATATACAAATCGTATTTGATCTTGCTGCCAGCCGGCAAGTATGGAATGTAGGTTACTTCAATAGTCCCTTCCAATCCGTTTTTATTCGCATACGGCGCAAGGTCTTTGATCCGCGATTTCTCCTGCGAACTGATTTCATAGGTGCCCGTGCGATTCAGATACAAGGTTGCAAAAACATTGTAATCGTAAGGTGCGCGCGTGCTGTCTTGTGGCAAGCCCAGATCACCATCCCCATCCGTGAAAGCGAATTTGATCTTCACATACTTATTCACCTGACGCAGAATTGGATCCAGCGTGTCACCTGTTGAGTACGACACAAAAGTTAGATTTGGGATTTCGGAATAATGCGTTTTTTTAACGCAGCCGAAAATTCCACCGCTAATCAAAATCAGTAACAAGTATGGTAATCTATTCAACACGTGCCGGATTGTTTCTTTAAAGGTACGAAATGCACCTGTAATCTTTATTTCCAGATAGCGGCTTCTTCAAGATGAATGCGACTACCAAAGAACAAAGCAGTGGTTTTTTCGAAGGAGGTCGTAAAATCGGAAACGTAAAATTGGTGGCTCGGTTTCTTGGTGTCGGCCAGCATTTTCTTACGTTTCAGCTGATTCTTAAGCGCCATGGCTACCGTTTCGGCCGAATTTATTACGTCCACTTCTTTGTGGTAGATCGACTCGATTTCCTTTTTGATGAGTGGATAGTGTGTGCAGGCAAGAATAAGCAGGTCGATTTTTTTTAATTTCGGTCGACTCAGGTACGAGTCGATAACGGTGCGGCTGATTTTGTTGTTGAAGAACCCCTCCTCGATCATCGGGGCGAGCAGGGGAGTGGCCAAGGAGCTCACATGAAGCGCAGGATTGCCTTGTTTTATTTTCTTGGCATAGATGTCGGATTTGATGGTGCCCTTTGTTCCGATAACACCGATGTGTTCAAGCTTTTTCTTGCTTAGCACCTCAGCAACCACCGGGTCGATGACATTTATAACCAGGGCTTGCTTGCCCACGAAATCCTTGACCGTTTCAAACGCCATCGCCGATGCGGTATTACAAGCAATGACGAGGGCCTTGCATTTCTTTTGCAACAAAAACTGACTGATGCGCATAGAATAATACTTGATCGAGTCGGCCGACTTATCACCATAGGGCAAGTGGGCCGTATCGCCAAAGTAGATCAGCGATTCGTTTGGAAGCGCCTGATGAATGGCATGGGCAACGGTGAGTCCGCCAATGCCTGAATCAAATATGCCAATGGGGCGATTGTCTTTCATCGGCTGTATTCGTTGCACGAATTATTTTTTCGGTGCTACGGGTTTATTCTCAGCAGGCTTGGTTCCTTCTGGGGTAGTTGCTGGTGCCGCAGTGATACCTAGCTTCTTTTTCACCAAAGCTGTTACATCATTGGCTTCTTGCACAAAAAGAAGTCCGCCAGTGCTTGCATCAAAGATGTAAGTAAAGCCGTTTTCTTTAGCAACAGCGTTGATTGCATCTTGCGCTTTCTTCAAAATTGGAGAATACAGTTCTTCCTTCTTTTTCTGAACATCCTGCTGCCCTTGTTCCTGAAATTCATTGATGCGGCTTTCTAAGTCAACAATCTCTTTTTGTTTTGTTTGCTTGATGGATTCGGCCAACAAGGCTTCTTTGCTCTGATAGTCAGCAATTTTTGCTTGGTATTCAGAAGTCATTGTTTTCAGCTGTCCTTCAAGGGTTTCACCGAATTTTTTAAGATTGATATCAGCGGCTTTAGATTCCGGCATTGCGGCCAGGAGTTCGGCAGAGTTAACATGACCTAATTTAACTTGAGCTTGCAGACTGCTGCTAGCAAAAACGACACAGGCAATAATACTTAAAAGGCGAAGTGAATTTTTCATGGTTTATTTTTATAGATTAATTAGCGTGCTTGATTATTTTTTTGGCTCTACAGGGTCTTTACCGTCTTGACCGAATTTATTATCTACCGGTTTGTTACCACCTGTTGAATTTGCAGGTGTTGCTCCAGTAGGCTTGGCGCCAGTGCCTGCAGCAGGCTTAGGTCCGGGTTTGTAGCCCATCATCGTCAACACATCGTCGCTTTTGTCGAGTTTTGGGTTGGTATAGAGCATCGAAACACTTTCGCTGGTTTTATCAAAGATAACCATATACGCACCTTCAGTAGCTAGTTTCTTTACAGCATTGAAAACCTTGTCTTGAATAGGTTTAACGAGCTCTTGTCTTTTCTTGAACAGATCCCCGTCTTTACCAAAGCGTTGCTTCTGTAAATCTTTCACTTCTTTCTCCTTGGCTACAATCTCCGATTCGCGCTTCTTTTTCATGTCCTCGGTAAGCAGGATTTGTTCGGCTTGATACGACTTGTACATCTTGTCGATTTCGGTGTATTTGTTCTCGATCTCTTTTTGCCAACCCACGGATAAATTATCCAATTGTTTTTGTGCATCCTTGTAATCGGGCACATTATCCAAAATGTAGTCGGTGTTCACATAGGCAAATTTCTGAGCGAAGCTTGCGCTGCCTAATACCATCAGGCAGGTAACCAAGAGCAGGATGTGTTTTTTCATGTGCAGGTGTTTGACGTTTTTCAAATTCTAAGGTCCTTTTTTAATCAATAGATTGTCCGATAGAGAAGTGGAACTGTCCTTTTGGGAGGATATTCGGATTGGATGATACCCCCTGATCAAAGCCCCATCCATAATCAAGTCCAAGTTGTCCGAACATCGGTAGGAAGATACGCACACCTAAACCCGCTGAACGCTTTATATTGAAGGGGTTGAACTGGTCGAACTTAAGCCATGTATTTCCGCCTTCAGCAAAGCCGAGCACATAAATAGTGGCTGATGGATTCAATGAAACGGGATATCGAATTTCCATGGTGTACTTGTTAAAAACGGTACCGCCAACATAACTATAGGTTCCTTGAGAAGTGATTCCGCGAGGTGTCAAGTAATTGTTTTGGTATCCGCGCAGCGCAATGATTTCGCGCCCGTCAAGCTGGAATCCAGAAAGGCCGTCGCCACCCATGTAGAAGCGATCGAATGGCGAGTCGCCGAGATCCTTGTTGTAATGTCCGAGATAGCCGAATTTCATACGGCTGTTGAGTACGAGATTGCCTGCTAAGCGCTGAAACCAAGACGCAGCAAACTTCCATTTGTGCGCTTCCACGAACTTGTACTTATCCTGTTGACTCATCGTTGTGAAATCAACATCTTTTCTAAAGAGCGAATAGGGAGGAGTGGCTTCTACGGTACCGGAAATTTGCGAGCCGGTACGCGGATAAATAGGCTGATCAATAGAGTTACGCGATATCGTTAGCGACGCTTTTAAGTTATTCGCATAGCCGTCGCTGAACACGAAGTTGGTGTATTTCTGTAACTCATAATATTGGTATGAGAAATCCAAGTAGCGTGAAAAATAGTCATCCGGAAACTTCATCCGTGCTCCGAAACCAACATTACCACCCGTGATAGCAACAGCGCTGCGTGCTTGCGTTTCGTCTGTTTTACTTATGCCGTTAGAGTTTGTGGAGTGGAATGCAGAGACACTCATGGAGTTCGGCTTTTTTCCACCAAGCCAAGGCTCGGTAAAAGACATGTTGTAACTCTGGTAATATTTACCGTTAGTTTGGCCGCGAATACTTAGCTTCTGTCCATCACCAGAAGGCAAGGGTGTCCACGATTCTTTATTTAAAATATTGCGTCCTGAAAAGTTGTTGAACGACACACCAAGTGTTCCAACCAACTGCCCTGCACCCCAGCCACCGCTGAGCTCCACTTGATCAGACGCTTTTTCTTCTACAATGTATTCCACATCCACTGTTCCTTCAGCAGGATTTGGCTTTGGGTTCACATTCAGTTTTTCTGGATTGAAGTAGCCAAGCTGGGCCAATTCGCGCTGCGAGCGGATGATGTCGCTCCGACTGAATAATTGGCCCGGTTTGGTGCGTATTTCGCGCATCACCACCCGGTCGTTGGTTTTGGTGTTGCCCGTAATATAAACTTTATTGATGGTAGCTTGCTTGCCTTCGTAAATACGCATCTCTAAATCGATAGAGTCCTTTTCCACATTGATTTCGACCGGCGTAACACTGAAGAAAAGATAGCCGTCGTCAAGGTAGAGCGAGCTAACATCGCGGCCATCTGGGTTCATGAACAAACGCGCATCCAAAGCCGCTTGGTTGAAGATAGCGCCCTTTTTTATAGATAATAGATTACTCAGCTCCTCTGAGGTGTGTTTCGTGTTGCCTACCCAGGTTATATTGCGGAAGTAATATTTATTGCCTTCATCAATAGTAATGTCAATATTGATGGAGTTTTCGTCGAAACGATAAACCGAATCTTTGGCGATGCGTGCATCGCGGTAACCGGCGTCAGCGTATTTAGATACGATGGCTTGCTTATCGGTTTGGTAGGTGTGGTCGATAAATTTAGACGTGGTGAAGAAGGCAAGACGCATACGCGGTGCTGCATATTCCAACACTTTTTTTGGATTGCCCAAGGCACCAAGTACATGCTTGATGTTCACCTTGCTGATGGAGTCTGTAATGGTGTTATAAACATCTTGAAACAATTCTATCCGGCTGCGCTCCTTGGTGTCTTTGAGCGAGCGGCGCAAAGTTCCTGCACTGAGTTCGGTATTGCCGTGGATGTAAATGCGGTTTATTTTGATCTTTTGCTTTTTGTCAATCTGGATGTTGAGGGTAACGCTGTTGGGTAAGCTCGAATCTGCCTCTTCTTTAATGTTGACTTTTACATTCAGAAAACCCTTGTCGATAAAGTAGTTGCGGGTGATGTTGTAGGTGTTTGTCTTGAGGTTGTCGGTAACCGGTTTTCCTTTAACAAGACTGATTTTTTCCTTCAAGTCATCTGCTTCTGACTTGCCAACACCTTTAAAGGAGAAGCGCGACAAACGCGGCTTTTCTGTCGCCACAATGTTTAAAAAAATCACATCTGCTTGCCCCATGGGTTGGTTCGATAGCGTTTTGCTAGAGGTAATTTTTATGTCCGAGAAAATGCCTTGCTTCCAAAGTTTTTCGATTGCTTTTGACACCTCATCGCCAGGAACCATGATTTTTTCGCCAACCGTAAGTCCGCTGATATTGATGACTGCACTTTCATCCAAGTATTGTGCCCCTGTAACAGTGATGCCTCCAATTTCAAACTCTTGCGACTTGCCATAGTCAAAGGCCGCTTGATCTCTTCCAATCAAGTTTTGTCCATACAGAT
>CANFOZ010000057.1 GCA_947448795.1 Bacteroidota bacterium | reverse complement strand
GCTTTGCGAAGGTGGCGATTTTCTTTCGGTCGTCATTTATTAATTTGTCTACTTCTACTTCGGTTCGTCTTGAAATAACGAAATTTTAAATGCTCTCCGTTGCCAGTCCTTTCTCCATTATATAGTTTAAGAGCTAACGTATTCTCGTCTATCCAAGTTATTTTATCAATTGACCAATCTTTTGTATAATACTTAAAAGATGGCTTAATAATTTTGTATCCTTGTCCTGGGGTTATTACGAATCCAAATATTTCAGCTCTATAGTCGTAATACTCGGTTTAGTCTGGTCTGTCGTATGAAGAGTAAACAATAAATTGATTGCATGCTGGCGAGAAAAGTAGGCCACTAATTCCCCCGTCATAACTCGAAGGTAAAACTAATTTTATACCAGCATTTTTGTCAGTCAAGTAGGATTCACAAATGTCTTTGCAATACTGACTAAAAACTAGTCCCTTGCCTTTTATAAAACCGGTAGTGTCTAAGGAAACTGACGGTTTATAATTTTCCTCATAGCCTTGAAAAACAGTCTTGGAAATTTCTTTTAATTCTAATTCTAAATTGGTAAAAAGAGAGTCTGAAAAGTAAGCGGTAGAGTCTTTAGAAGGCTGTTTTTTTATTTCATTAATCGAGTACTGCTTTTCTTGTGATGGTAAAACTTTTTCGGTGTCCTTTTGCACGACATTGTCGGACTGTTTATCAGTTGAGTTGTTGCAACTCCAAAGTACCACTGCTAAAGTTAATATGTAAAGTGTCTGTTTCAATGTCGTCTTCTAAAATGCCCTATAACGGTTCCTTATTGGCGAAGGTATGGCATTTGAAAAACCTCGGCCAAACATTTGCAGAAAAGCCCAATAGAATAACAAATGTTGCGTATAGAACTGTCTGCCCTACTATTGCCAATACGATGTTGGCGGTATTTTTACTTCTTTTATTAAGTAGCACATTGCTTTTCTTGGCTTTGTATTATTTGCAGCGTGTATTTTATTGCAATTCAACTACAACTTCATTTTTTCGATTAAAAACTTCATAAGGTGCATTGTAGCCCAAAAAATAAAATTGATTCGTATACTTTATACCTTCAGCATCTAAAGCCGCTTTTAAATTCTGTTTATACTTTTCAATTTTAGAATCATTAGCCCAACCGCTAAACCTAATCGCAGCAAGGTTTTTTGCAGGTTCTTGCTTAAATTCTATGCCTGTATGATTAGGCTTAGGAAGCATGTCCTTTTTAAATTTCTTAGGAACCATAAACATCATAGTCATCGAATCCTCTAATGACATCGAGACTGGGGAAGTCATAGATATTTTTTCATTCCTCTCATTATTTCCAAAAATATATCCCGCTAGAATAGAGAACCCGTTGCTTGAAGAATTTTTATATCCTTTTGTGGAGAGTCTGACGGAGGTAAATAAAGTAGTTTCGTAACTTCTTATTTCAAATTGTTTATACTTTTTTTTGACGACATAAGGGTATCTTTCAATATTTCTTTGGGTTTGAATAAAATAAAGTTGGATAAAGATAAATGCTAGTAGAATTACTACAAGTGCGATTATTACTATTTTCATTTTTTTTATTTCAGTATTGAGCTGTTTTATTTATAAGGATCGTCAACTTTTTGCGCTTTGCGAAGGAGGCGTACCGATAGTATCGGGATCGAAGCTCTAAACTGTCAACCTCCACAGAACATGAATAGCAGCACAAAGCTTCAGGTTTTCAAAACAATCCGCCTAAAGCAAAACCCGTGTTAACGGTTCGGGCTTCTATCGGTCTGATTATGTCACTTCTTATATCCAGTTGTTTCGTTTTTTTGTTTCTATTATGTGGGCTAGATGGTGGTTGCAATGCCAAGCGTATATGCCAATATGCTCGTCAACTCTGAAAGTTTTACCGTGTTCAGGATGAACGAACACCCTTTCCAATTGGTCATCAGTCAAATTATTAAGTAAAACCGTCCACCTCGCGTGTATTCCTTCTAGCATGTGTAACGAGGGTTGTATCGGCATACTTTTAGTGTCAAGCAAGTCGGCCCAACGGTCTTCAAAATATGGTTTTATTGTTGGTTTGTCCTCTGTCAATGTAAGTTTTAGGCGAGTCAAACTGTTCATGTGACTGTCTGCGCAATGATGAACTACTTGTCTTATTGTCCAACCATTCGGTCTGTATTGCGTGTCAAGTTGCTCGTCTGTCAGGCTACGAACTTCGTTTGAAAGTCTGTTGTGGAATGTTGAAATATCAGAGATCCATGTGTTTAAAAGATCTCTTGTTATAACAATTGGTTTGTCAAACTTGCCAATCGGGAATTTTAAATGCTCTATTGTCATAAAGTTAATGTTTCTCTTTGTTTTGTCTATCTTTTTAGCCTGGGGGCTAACGTTTTGCAGCTACCCGAAGGGCGGGACTTTTACCACAAAACTTGATTTGAAAAATTAATGTTTGTTTAACCACAAAACTGTCACACGGAGACGGAACCCCGCCTTTTGCCAATGTGCTGTTAGCGGTTCGTTGTTTTTTTCTTTCGTCACTGTATGCTGTATGATTGCGTAACTGTCCACGCGAAAAGGTTGGTTGTTATTTTTCATCCATGCACCATTTTAATACTTTGTCGTAAATATCGTTCATATTAATGTTTGGATTGTCTTTGTATATTTTTATCAATTGCTGGTTGAACTCTTTAAACTTTATAAAATTTCTACTGTTTGTCATTTGTTTTTCCATTTTCTGAATAGATTGTCTTGCGTCATTGTTAGGAAAGTTGTCCAAGCAGTAAAGCGAAAAAAGTCCCCAAGTCATATACTCATTGAATACACTGTAAGCACTCTCATACGCACTTGTTGCGTTGCCTTCTTTTGTCCATTTGTTGCGGTCGGCAAATACCTTATTTATTATGTCAATTTTTTTGTCGGATATAGGATTTACAAAGTTGTGGTCTATTTCAGTGAACACAACTCGTGATTCAAGCATTTCATTTACATTTTGATTATATTCTGGAGCATTTTCTGCTCTGCAAACAAACATAAAGGTTTGTTCAAAATCATTGTCTTTAAAACGTTCTGTTGAGTGAGCCCCCCCTACTAAAGGCGAAAACAAAACTGTGTAATTACCATATTCAAATTCGAATTTTTTCTCAAGCCATTTTTGCATTTTATCAATGGGATTGAGTTGCTTGTATAATATGAGCAAACTGTCATAGTAAGATTGATGATTTTTGTAGAATTCTCTGAAGTTTGATTTGCGAGCAAAATCTTCCATCAGTTTTTTATTTTCTATAAGCGGGTCATTATTGCCGCCAAATCCCATTTTGCGAATTATACCTTTATTAACAATGTGTCCATCATTGTCAAACACATATCCGCAGGCATTCATTTTTAATGCATAGTAATACCAATAACTTTGGTTATCTAAAATACCAGTAACATAACGGTTAATAGTGTCAATAATGGGATGATTTGAATAAGGTGAAAAATATTTAAGAACTTCTTTATGGTATGGAGTAGTCATATCCACCATATTTGAATCTAGCTGACCAATTTTACTAATGGCAGTTAAAATATTTGCCAACTCGTGAACTTCTGGAATTTCAACTGCGAATTTTCCTTTATGCTCACGAATATACTCTGCTGAAAAGTTTGTGTTCTTGGGAACGCCTATAATTTCTGTCAATGCGCTATCCTTGCTGTTGAGCAATACAATAAACCTAATGGTGTCATTTAATTTTACATTGAATGAAATTGAGTCAATCTCGCTTAAAAATGAAACGGGATTTTGTTCATTAATACATTCAACATTTAATCTGTCGGGTTTGAGTTCAGGTGAAATTGTCCAACTATTTGAAAATGTGTCACCGTTAATAGAATAAGTCAGTTTCTTGCTGGTAGATTTCAAAATAGAAATCTCTGCTTTTTTGTCCAAAGTCTTGCAACACACAAGAAGTGAAAGAAAAATTGTCGGAAGGATTAATCGTCTAATGTATTGTCTCATATTTTATATAATTATGTCTAAATATCAGTTGTTATGGTTGTTGTTTTAAAATGCCCTATAACATGTTTATATCCATATCCTCTATCCGCCAAATATAAGCAAAATACTGATTTTTAGCTACTTACACTTGCGCTAATTTTTTCACGCATTGCCTATATTTTGCAAACCAGCTCCTGCTTTAGCGGCTGTCCGAAGTCGCAGGCCCCGGTGGCTGCCCTTCGACAAGCTCAGGGGCCGAGCGAGAATGAGAATGAGAAACAAAAAGCGGTGGCTGAGTGCCGAGCTTTAGCTCGGTGTATCGAAGCCCCGCAATCATTCATCATTAATAATCTTCACTAATAATTAAAACGGCTGTTACTTTCTGCTTTCTACTTTTTACTTTCCACTTTTTACTCAAGAACTCCGTTCCGTCGTAAACTGCACCAATTGCTGCAGCGCTGTGCGGTATGGACTTTCAGGAAAGGTGTTGAGGATCTCGTAGGCCTCGTTGCGAAAGGCATTCATCTTTTCGCGGGCGTATTCGATGCCGCCGCTGCCGTGCACAAAGCGAAGCACTTCCTGCACTTTCTCGGGCTCGTTGTCGTTGTTCTTGATGGTGTGTATGATGCGGCGCTTGGTGGCGCTGTCGGTGTGCTGTAAAGCATAGATGAGAGGCAGTGTGAACTTGCTCTCTTTGATGTCGGTGCCTGTAGGCTTGCCGGTATTGACACCGTCGCCGAAGTCGAAGAGGTCGTCTTTAATCTGAAAGGCGATGCCGGTCTTTTCTCCAAAAAGGCGCATCTTTTCGATGACTGCTGCATCCATGCCTGCTGAAGCGGCACCCACCGCGCAACAGGAGGCGATGAGGGAGGCGGTTTTCTTTTGGATGATGTCGTAATACACGGGTTCTTCAATATCCAGTCGGCGGGCTTTCTCGATCTGTAGCAGCTCGCCTTCACTCATCTGCCGAACGGCTTCCGAGACAATCTTGAGCAAAGCAAAGTCGTTGTTTTCCACCGACAATAGCAAGCCGCGCGAGAGCAGGTAGTCGCCCACCAAAACGGCGATCTTGTTTTTCCACAACGCATTGATGGAGAAGAAGCCGCGGCGCAGGTTGGAGTCGTCCACCACATCGTCGTGCACCAAGGTGGCGGTATGCAGCAGCTCGATGAGTCCTGCACCACGATAGGTGGATTCGTCGATCTTGCCACACATGCCTGCCGCGAGGAACACGAACATCGGTCGCATCTGCTTGCCCTTGCGGCGCACGATGTAGTGCGTGATGCGGTCGAGCAAGGGCACAGAAGATTTCATCGAGGCGCTGAAGCGCTTCTCGAAATCATCCATCTCTTTTTGGATCGGTGCTTTTATGTGGTCAATCTTCAACAATGGCTTAGCTTGTAACTTTTTTGAGCATGTTTTTATTTGCCAACTGTCCGCAGGCGGCATCGATGTCTTTGCCACGACTGCGGCGAACATTGACGATGATGCGACGGGCCTCTAAAAAGTCCTTGAAACGATCGAGGCGATCAGCCTTGGCATTGATGAAGCCGGTGCCTTCAACGGGGTTGTATTCGATGATGTTTACTTTGCAGGGCACCACCTTGCAGAAGGCGGCCAGCTCGGCGGCGTCTTCCAACGTATCGTTGAAGCCATCGAAAACGATGTATTCAAAGGTGACGCGAGTGCCTGTTTTGGCATAAAAGTATTGCAATGCTTCGGCCAGCACCTCGAGCGAGTTTTGGTCGTTGATCGGCATGATCTGGCTGCGTTTCACATCGTTGGCGGCATGCAGGGAAAGGGCCAGGTTGAATTTAACCTGATCGTCGCCTAGCTTTTTTATCATCTTGGCGATGCCCGCGGTGGACACAGTGATGCGCTGTGGCGACATGTTGAGCCCGTCGGGCGAGCAAATGCGCTCGGTGGAGCGCAGCATGTTGGCGTAGTTGAGCAGGGGCTCGCCCATGCCCATGTATACGATGTTGGTGAGGGGCACATTGTGAATTTCTTCCGACTGTTTGCGCAGCAAAGCCACCTGGTCGTAAATTTCTCCGGCGCTGAGGTTGCGGATGCGTTCGAGCTTGCCCGTGGCGCAGAACTTGCAGGTGAGCGAGCAGCCTACTTGCGAGGATATGCATGCGGTCATGCGGTCATCGGTAGGAATTAGTACGCCCTCAACAATGTTTCCATCATAGAGCTTGAACGCATTTTTAACGGTTCCATCTTTGCTCTTTTGTGTGTCCGAAACTTCGGCGGCATCGATGCTGAAATGCTCGCTGAGCAGCTCTCTCAGTGTCTTTGGCAGGTTGCTCATGGCATCGAAAGAATGTGCCGATTTTTGCCACAACCATTCATACACCTGCTTCGACCGAAAGGTCTTTTCTTGGTGCGATTGAAAAAATTCTGTAATTTCTTCAGCCGTTAATTCACGGATATTCTTTTTCTTTGATGCTGACATGTGTCTGCAAAATTAATAAAATACGGCGGATTGAAGGATTCCGCCAATGAGTATGCCGCTATGCGAAAAATTACTGCCGATATAATTTACCCCGTTTCCTCTGAGCCGCTGAAGGATGGCGTTGTGTTGATGGATGACGAAGGCCATATCCTCGACGTCCTTCCAAGCAGGGACGGTGTTGGTGATTTAGAAAAAGTGGACGGTGTGCTTGTGCCTGGATTTATTAACGCACACTGCCATTTGGAGCTCTCCTACCTCAAGGGCAAGATCTCCGAGGGCACTGGTCTCGATGGCTTTATCCGTGACTTGGAGAAGCAGCGAGGCGCGTATTCCGATGAACAGCGGTTGTTTGATGCTATTCTGGCTGAAAAGGAGATGCGCAATGCGGGCATCGTTGGCGTTGGGGATATCATGAACACCCTCCTCACCGTGCCTGTAAAGCGTAGTTCTGACCTTTCTTGGTTTAGCTTTTTGGAGGTGTATGGATTCTCTGAAAAGCGGATCGATGAGATCTGGCATAAAGGGGTTTTAGACTTTATGCACATGCGTACTTTCCGAAGCCCCGAGAAGCTGATGCCTTGCACACTTGTTCCGCATGCTCCGTATTCGGTTTCGGAAAAACTTTTTGAAAAAATGAGCAACTCCTCGGCATACCAAAATGCCATTGGATGCATCCACTTGGCGGAGAGCGACGAGGAGGTGGAGTTTCTACTGCATGGCACGGGCAAGATAGCTGATCGCTTGCATGATTTCGGGATCGACCAATCCGACTGGACGCCTCCGGGGATAAGGCCTTTGCAGTTTGTTTTGCCTAAGATGATGATGCGCTCCAAGGCATTGTTTGTGCACAACACTGTGTTGAATGCTGCCGATTTTGAATGGCTCGCCGCGCAGCCCGAAGAAATGCGCAACAAAGTGCATTTCTGTTTTTGTCCGGGTGCCAACTTGTTTATTGAAAAACGTCTTCCCGATTTCAAACTTTTTCTCAATGCGGGGTATCCTTTGATGCTTGGTACCGACAGCTTGGCCTCCAATATCCATCTTTCTATTCTCGAGGAGATGAAACTTGTGACAGCCGCAGTGCCAACGCTTGATACACAAACGGCATTGGAATGGGCGTGTTTAAATCCGGCCCGTTTTTTTGGATGGGACAATGCGCTTGGCTCAATCGAAAAAGGCAAGAAGCCGGGATTAAATCTGCTCAGCGGCTTGGATGCAAATCAGCGCATCACGGAATCTACAACGGTTGATCGTATCGCTTAAAACAGACTCGCGATAAAGTAAGCCGCGCCTGCAGCCAAGAGGCCAATCCCGGTCGTTTTTATAGCGCCCATAATCGGCTGCTGACCGGTCATCTTGCTCTTGTAGTATCCGAAAGCGAAGAGGCAGCAAACGGTGATGCCGCTCGAGATGAGCAGTCCTTTGTGCGGATTATCGGTTGCTATATAACCAGCCAATGGAATTATACCGCCAACGATGTAAGCCACGCCAATGTTAAAGGCGCTCTTGCGTGCTCTTTTTTCATCGGGCTTCTCTAGCCCTAGCTCAAAGCGCATCATGAAGTCCACCCATTTCTTTTCATCTTTGGCGATTTCATCGGCAATTTGCACTTGCAGCTCGTGCGAAAGGCCATACGCAGCAAATACTTCGCGCACTTCTTCCTTTTCGCGTTCATAGTGATGCTCCACCTCCATGTATTCACGCTTGAGTTCGGAGTCGTAGTGTTCTATCTCTGTGCGCCCTGCGAGATACCCGCCAAGACCCATGGCTATTGCGCCAGCGCAGATCTCTGCGATGCCCGCCGTCACGATGATGTCGTTGTTGCTTACCGCACTACTAAGCCCTGCTGCCAAGGCGAAAGGCACGGTGAGTCCGTCGGCCATGCCAATGACGATGTCGCGAATAAATTCGGTTTGTTCGAAATGGGCCTCTTGGTGGCCGTGTGGATGCAGGTGCATGTGAGGGAGGGAAGAGGACATCGTGCTGTTATTTTATGCGAATATACGAAGGCTGTTTAACACATTTTGCGACACGGTCTAATCCGGCTGGGATTTGCTTTCTAATTCCTTTTTCTATTTTTGTAAAAAACAACCCGTGCGTAAACTCCTCACCCTGCTGCTTGCTTCCCTTTCAATCACCGTATTCGCGCAATCCTATTCCAGTCCCGAAAGCGTGGAGTACGATTTGAGTCATAACCGATGGCTCATCTCTTGTACCGGCAGCAGCACGATTCAGCAGCGCAGCGCGAGTGGCGTGATCAGTCAGTTCGTGAGTGTCACCTCGCCGTATGGCTTAGAGATCATGGGCGATAGCGTGTATGTTTGTTCGAGTGGCCGCATCAAAGGTTTTTCTTTAAACACCGGCGCGCAGGGCACAAACTTGCAGATACCCGGCGCGGCTTTTTTGAACGGCATTACCTCCGATGGAGTTGGTAATTTGTATGTTACTGACTTTAACGGTTACAAAATTTATCATGTAAATATCGCTGGTCAATATGTAAGCACCTTTGCAAACCTAGTTGCTGCGCCATCACCGAACGGAATCATCCTGGATGCGCCTAACAACCGCCTTGTGTTTGTGCATTGGGGGGCGAATGCGCCGATAAAAGCAGTTTCCTTGGTGGATTCTTCAGTAAGCACATTGGTTGCAGGAACGGGCTATGGCAGCATCGACGGAATTGCTCGTGATGCATCGGGTAACTTTTACATCTCTTCGTGGGGCAGTCAAAAGATTTTTAAATACGACAACGCTTTTACTGCCACCGGTGTGGCAGTGGTGAGCACCGGATTAAATAACCCGGCAGATATATATTACGCTACATCCTTGGATACGTTGGGTGTTCCAAATGCGGGTAACAACACGGTCACTTTTTATGGGTTTGCGCCTCTACCCAATAACAGCATCGCGGCACCTTTGGCGACAGGTGGATTCAGTAACTTATGTATTCCTAGTAACTTCACACTCAATTTCGCAGCCCTTGGTACATACACCGTAGGGAACACATTTTACGCTGTGCTCTCCGACGCGATGGGAAACTTCGCCAATGCCGACACGATTGGCAGTCTTGCGGCGATGAATTCCGGGCCAATGAGTTGTTCTTTAACAACTATATTACCCGGTTCTAATTATCGTATAAAGGTGATTTCAACCAATCCGCCCGTTGTTGGTGTCGACAATGGTGCCGATATCGCTTTGGATTATTGTCTTGGCATCGAGGCACAAATAGTGCCGATCATCACCATGATTCCCAATCCTGCAGAGCAGTTTGTGTATCTGCGGGGTGGTGAAACGAAATTCGCCGTGTATGTTTTTAACGCCTTAGGGCAGCAGGTGTATGTGGATTCGACATACTCATCCGAAAAAGACATCCCGGTCAACTATCTTCGAAAGGGAATTTATTTCATCCGATTGGAAACCAACACGGGTTTTCAAACGAAGCACTTCCTGAAAAACTAGGCGCCGGTAAACTGACGGAGAAAACGCACGTCGTTATCGAAGAAGATACGGAGGTCGTTGACTTTGTATTTGAGCATGGTGATGCGTTCGATGCCCATGCCAAAAGCGAAGCCGGAGTATTTCTCGGGGTCGATGTCGCAGTTTTTCAACACCGCCGGATCGACCATTCCGCAGCCTAATATTTCCACCCAGCCTGTGTATTTACACACATTACAGCCTTTGCCGCTGCAGATGTTGCAGGAGATATCCATCTCCGCTGAGGGCTCGGTGAAGGGGAAGTAAGAAGGGCGCAGACGGATCTGTGTGTCGGCGCTAAACATCTCGCGTGCGAAGAGCAAAAGGGTTTGTTTGAGGTCGGCGAAAGACACGCCTTCATCGATATAAAGTCCCTCTACTTGGTGGAAGAAACAATTGGCTCGGGCCGATATGGCTTCGTTTCTATACACACGACCTGGCGCGAGAATGCGGATGGGCGGCTTGGCGCTTTCCATCACTCGCACTTGCACCGTGGAGGTATGCGTGCGCAGGAGTATATCCGGGTTGTTTTGAACAAAAAAAGTATCCTGCATGTCGCGGGCAGGGTGATCTTCGGGGAAGTTCAGTGCCGAGAAGTTGTGGAAATCATCTTCAATCTCGGCTCCTTCGGCCACTTGGTAGCCAATACGCGCAAAGATTTCGATGATCTGGCGGCGAACGATGGATAGCGGGTGACGCGCGCCGAGCTGCACCGGAAAGGCAGGAAGTGACAAATCAATAGTAGACCCGCTTTCTTGCGTTTGTTCGAATTGCGTCTTGAGGATGGCTGTTTTCTCTTCAGCAGCATTCTTCAGGTCGTTCATCAGCTTGCCCAGCTCGCGTTTTTCGTCGGCAGGCGCTGCTTTTAGGTCAAGAAAAAGGTCTTGTAGCAAGCCCTTCCTTCCTAAGAAACGGATGCGGAACTCTTCGGCTGCGGTGGCGTCGGCCGCCGTAAAGGCAGCTATCTCTGCCAGGTATGATGCGATCTTCTCTTTCACAGAATCCTTTCTAATGTGTTCGTTTGATTATTTGCTAATAAGACTGATGGTCATCTTGATGACTTCAAGCGGGCGCTCGCTGCTGTTTGTTTTAACGGAGGCGATCTTGTCGATTACATCAAGTCCTGACACGACTTCGCCAAAAACGGTGCATTTGCCGTCTTGCATCGGGTTGCCTCCAATCGTTTTATAGTCTTGGCGTTGCTTTTCGCTGAAGGTTACATGATAGCGGGTCTCCATGGTGTTTAAAACCGCGTCGCTGTAAGTGGTGCCTTGTACTAGCATGATCTGACTTCCGTTGGTTTCGCCGGCATTGGCGCCTTCTCCTCTGAGCGGTGCCGCAACAAGCGCGCCTTTCTTTGGATACAACCCTGTTTTTACTTCAGCAGGCAGGTTGTAGCCCGGACCGCCATTGCCGAATGGATCCCACGGTTGCGATCCTCTTGATTCGGGGTCGCCGCCCGTGATGCCGAAATTTTTTACCACGCTATGAAAAAGCAAATCGGTGTAAAATCCGGACTTAACAAGTCGGATGAAATTGTCGCGATGCAGCGGTGTCTCGTTGTAAAGTCGAACCTGTATATCACCAAAATTGGTGCTGATAAGCACGAGCTGTTCTTTTGGGGTGTTGCTCGATGCAGCCGTTTTTTCTTTGTTTTGCTGTGCAAAAAGCACGATAGGCATCATAAAGAGGGCAATTACGAGCGATATGGCAGAGCGCTTTTTCATCGTGTTTTTTTTAGTTCGTTTAAAAATTTACTAATTTGCAGGTGTTAAAGGGATTGTCCTTTAAATATTTACGCAATATTAAGAAAATTACCCAACCCATGATTGCAAGGCTGCGAAAAGTTTCTCTGTTTACCCTTTCCCTCTTATTCGTACTTCCTTTGCTGCTCGAAAGCTGCTACAAAGCCAAGCAGAAAGATCCTAAGGTAATCATTACCGTTTTAGACTCTTTCACCTTGCGTCCTTTGCCAGGTAGAAATGTGCGCTTGCAGTTGGATACTTTTCATACCGTTGGCACCAAGCCTCGCGTTGCGGTTAAATTTAGCCCAGACACAAAAATTACGGATGCGCGTGGGGAGGTAGAATTTACAACCCCTTTGGAAGCATCCTACTATGCTGATGTTACCGATCCTGCTCTCCCTGGAGACACAGCAAGGTCTTTGGTCCGTTTTCAGATGGACCTGATCAACAAGTATTCAATCTATTATTAAATAGCGAAGCCGTTCTCCTTGAAATAAGCGAGCACGGAGTGGCGCAGCAGCTGATCTTGGTGTTGTAGCGTTAGCCGTGGTATATCGGTGCACTTCTTCCAATGCGGCCAGCCTTCGTTGTCTAAGCCCTCTAGCTCGTAGTAGCCCCAAAAGCTCAAAAGCTTACAGGTAGCGATATGCATGAGGTCTTGCTTTTCATCTTTAGTAAAGTTAACATAGCCTTTACCAAGCTCTTGCACGCCGATCAGGAAGATGACTGTTTGCAGGTCGGGTTTTTCGCCGAACTGTTTTTCAAGGATGGTAGAAAGATCGCGCCATTTTTCCTTGAGCTCATAAGGGTTCATCAATTCCATAGCGCAAAGGTACGAAAACAAACGGGTTTTGTATTAGCGAAAAAGACCTTTCGGACCGCGTACTTCCTGTTCGTAACCGCTATCGATGAGCAGGTGTGAGCCGGTGGCTGCTTTTACCGCAAGCACATCGCAGCGTTCGTTTTCGGGATGCTCGTTATGGCCTTTGATCCAGTGAAACTTCACCTTGTGTTTTGGGTAGATTTCTAAAAATCGCATCCATAAATCGGGGTTCTTCTTGTCTTTAAAGCCCTTTTTCTTCCAGCCAAACACCCAGCCTTTCTCTACCGAATTAACCACATACTGTGAATCGGAAAACACCATCACCTCATGGCCCGGGCTTTTTATCGTTTCCAAAGCCACAATCACGCTGAGCAGCTCCATGCGGTTGTTCGTCGTAAGGCGATAACCCTGCGAAAGCTCCTTTTCATAAGCGCCTGAACGAAGTATTGCACCATAGCCCCCAGGACCTGGGTTGCCGCGCGCTGAACCGTCTGTATAGATGTGAATCATTTTGTTTTCAATGCAAAGAAACGCAATAATCAGCCAAGCTAGAACCAATTTAAAAATTGGGTACGCATGCGCAAGACTGATTTCCTGCCACAAATGTGGTTTTTACTTTCTATTTTTACAAAAAAAATAAACCCATGACAACCTTCGCCATCATCCGTTTCGTGCACCTTATTTCGGTGATCACCTTCCTTTTTATCTATCTTTTTAAAACGTATAAACTGCTGTTCCAAACCGTTGAGCAGCAAGCTTCTTTCAAAGCCAAGACCAAGGTGTTGGAGATGATTGTGAGTGCGCTGTTCTTGCTCACCGGCGGTTACATGCTCACCCAGATTCCCGAGATCAAGCCGATGATGTACATTAAAATTGCGCTCGTTCTGGCCTCCATCCCGATCGCTATCATCGCCTATAAGCGTTCAAACAAACTGCTTGCGATTTTGTCATTAGTACTCATCATCGCCTCTTATGGTCTTGCCGAAATGAGCAAGAAGCCGCGTATCGATAAAAGCACCGCAGAAAGCATGGACGGTGCTACTTTGTTCAGCGCCAACTGCTCCCGTTGCCACGGCGACGATGGCAAACTGGGCCTCACAGGCGCATCCGATTTGTCGGTTTCCACACTAGACGAGGCCGGTGTGATGTCAGTGATTCTAAACGGTCGCGGCACGATGACTCCATACAAGGGTGTTCTTTCCGATGAACAAGCCAAAGTAATCGCTACCTACATCCTCGGTTTGCGTAAATAACCATCTAACACAGTCCCTCCCTTGATAGACATTTCACAAAAAGCCGAGACCGCTGTTTTAGTGGGTTTGATCACCCTCAAGCAGAATGAGCAGAAGGCAAAGGAGTACCTCGACGAGCTTGCTTTTTTAGCAGACACGGCCGGAGCCAAGTCGATCAAGCGTTTTACACAAAAGATGGACCGCCCCGATGTGCGCACCTTTGTAGGATCGGGCAAGCTCACGGAGATTCGTGATTTTGTGCTCTTGCATAATGTCAACATCGTGATCTTTGACGACGAGCTCAGTGGCTCGCAAATTCGCAACATCGAAAGGGCGCTCACCGAAAAAGACAAAGAGCTGAAATGCCGTGTCCTTGATCGCGCCAACCTCATCCTCGATATCTTTGCCAAGCGTGCACGTACGGCCCAAGCCCGCACCCAGGTGGAGCTTGCGCAATACAAGTACCTGCTGCCGCGACTCACCCGCATGTGGACCCACTTGGAGAAGCAGCGTGGCGGTATTGGTATGCGCGGGCCGGGTGAGACGGAGATCGAGACCGATCGCCGTATCATCAACGACAAGATTGCTCGCCTTGCCGAGAAGCTGAAGGTGATTGAGAAGCAGGCCATCACACAACGTAAGCAGCGCAGCGAGATGATCCGCGTGGCCCTGGTGGGATATACCAACGTGGGCAAGTCTACCATCATGAACCTGATGGCCAAGTCGGATGTGTTTGCCGAAAATAAACTTTTTGCAACGCTCGACACCACCACACGTAAAGTGGTGATCGACAACATTCCATTCTTGCTGTCCGACACCGTAGGCTTCATTCGCAAACTGCCTCACGATCTAGTAGAGTCTTTCAAAACCACACTGGATGAGGTGCGCGAGGCCGACCTCTTGATCCATGTCGTGGATATCTCGCACCCCGAATTCGAAGATCAGATTGAGGTGGTAAACCAAACGCTGCGCGACATAAAAGCGGGAGAGAAGCTGACTTTGTTGGTTTTTAATAAAATAGACGCCTATAGCTTCAAAGAAAAAGAAGCCGACGACTTGACGCCATCCACCAAAGAGAACCTGAGTTTGGACGATCTAAAAAACAGCTGGATTTCGAATTACAACAGTCCGGTTATTTTTGTGTCGGCAACCATGCGTAACAATGTCGATGAGTTTCGCGATGTGCTTATCAGCGAAGTGAAGAAGCTGTTCTTTACACGCTATCCGAACTATTTTAAAGAGTAATCTGCGTGTTTATTGTCTTTTGCGACTGAAAAAATCTTTCAGCAATTGACCGCACTCCTCTTCAAGCAGTCCGCCGCTGAGCTTGGTCTTGGGATGGATTACCGGTTGATTCAGTTTTAGAAACCCGCGTTTGCTGTCGGAGGCGCCATAGACAATGCGTTCGAGCTGTGTCCAATAGGCCGCCCCGGCGCACATCAGGCAGGGCTCCAAGGTAACATACAGCGTGCATTCGTTGAGGTACTTACCGCCCAGATAGGCCGAGGCGGAGGTGAAGGCCTGCATCTCGGCATGCGCGGTGAAATCGTTGAGACGCTCGGTGTAGTTGTGCGCTCGCGCGATGATTTGCCCTTTGCATACAATGACTGCGCCAACGGGAATTTCGTCGACAGCGAGGGCTTTGCGCGCCTCTTTCAGCGCTTCCTGCATGAATCTTTCGTCTAGGTTAATCATCCTTTTTTCAAGTAATCGCTTAGAAGAAGTACCTTTGTCGCTCAATTTAACACACTATGTTCAGAACACATACCTGCGGCGAACTCAGCATCAAAGATACGGGCAAAACAGTTACCCTTAGCGGTTGGGTGCAACGCGCACGCGATATGGGTGGCATGACCTTCGTGGATCTGCGCGATCGCTATGGCATCACCCAGCTGGTTTTTAATGCCGAAACGAACGCGAGTTTGGCTGAAAAGGCCAACACCCTTGGACGCGAATACGTCATCCAAGTTATTGGCACCGTCACCGAACGTAGCAGCAAGAACCCCAAGTTGGCGACCGGTGATATCGAGATAACAGCCACCTCGCTTGAGGTGCTGAATGCCTCTGCCACGCCGCCTTTCACCATCGAAGACAACACCGACGGCGGCGAGGATCTGCGCATGAAATACCGCTACCTAGACCTGCGTCGCAATCCACTGAAAAACAACCTGCTCAATCGTCACCGCGTGGGTAAAGCAGTGCGTGAATACCTCGATGGCAAAGGCTTTGCAGATATTGAAACCCCTTTCCTGATTAAATCAACACCAGAAGGTGCTCGTGATTTTGTAGTGCCGAGCCGACTCAACGAAGGTCAGTTTTATGCCCTTCCGCAATCGCCGCAGACCTTCAAGCAATTGCTCATGGTGTCGGGCTTCGACCGCTACTACCAGATTGTGCGTTGCTTCCGCGACGAAGATCTGCGCGCCGACCGCCAGCCGGAGTTTACGCAGATCGATTGTGAGATGGCTTTTGTGGAGCAAGAAGATATTTTGAATCTGTTCGAAGGCATGGTGAAGCACGTGTTCAAATCCGTACGTGGCCTCGAGCTTCCCGAGATTCCACGCATGACTTACGACGATGCTATGATGTATTATGGCAACGACAAGCCCGATCTGCGCTTCGGCATGCGCTTTGTCGATTTGACCAACACCGAAACCAAGCAAGCGAGCTTCAAGGTGTTTGATGACGCGGCCTTCATCGTGGGCATCAAAGCCGACGGTTGCGCCGACTACACACGCAAGCAGCTCGACGAGCTCACCGACTTCGTGAAACGCCCGCAGATCGGCGCTACCGGACTCGTTTACATCCGTTGCAACGCCGACGGAACCTACAAATCATCGGTCGATAAATTCTTCAACGAAGAGGCCTTGAAGGCCATCGGCGCGCGTTTCGATACGAAGCCAAACGACCTTATACTCATTCTTGCCGGCGCCGAAAACAAGACCCGCAAAGCGATGAGCGAGCTGCGCTTGGAGATGGGCAACCGCCTTGGTTTGCGCAGCAAAGACGATTTCAAGCCTTTGTGGGTGGTGGATTTTCCGCTGCTCGAGTTCAACGAAGAAGACCAGCGTTATTATGCGATGCACCACCCCTTCACCTCCCCGAAGCCCGAGCACGTGCAGTGGATGATCGACGGTGTCAATTTGGGCCAAATCAAAGCCAACGCTTACGATCTCGTTATCAATGGCGTGGAAATTGGTGGTGGTTCAATTCGCATACACAGCCGCTCGCTGCAAGAAGCCATGTTTAAAACCTTGGGCTTAACGCAAGAGGAGGCCGAATACAAGTTTGGTTTTATTCTCAATGCCTTTGAATACGGGGCACCTCCGCATGGAGGCATCGCCTTCGGCTTCGATCGTTTCTGCTCGATTGTCATCGCCAACGAAGATTACATCCGTGAGTTCATCGCCTTCCCGAAAAACAATGCGGGCCGCGACATGATGCTGGATGCACCGTCGGACATCGATGCCAAGCAGAAGCAGGAGCTCGGCTTGAAGTAAATTTTATTTTCGGGTAATCAACTCCGCAATCTGCACCGCGTTGGTGGCAGCGCCCTTGCGCAGGTTGTCGGCCACGACCCACAGGTTGATGGCCTTGTCGTTCGACTCGTCCTTGCGGATACGACCTACAAACACCTCGTCGCGGTTGTGCGAATGCAGCGGCATCGGGTAGCTTAGCTGCTTCACATCATCCATCACGACTATGCCTTGCGTGGTTTCCAGCAAACGGCGCACTTCCGCTAGATCCGGCGTTTTTTCAAACTCCACGTTAATGGCTTCGGAGTGGCCGCCGACAACGGGCACGCGCACCGTGGTGGCGGTGATGCCGATGCCGGGCGCATGTAAAATTTTGCGCGTCTCGTTCACCAGTTTCATCTCTTCCTTGGTGTAGCCGTTGTCCATAAACACATCCACTTGCGGAATGATGTTCATGTCGATGCGGCAAGGGTAGGCCATTTCGCCTTCGATGCCTTGGCGTTCGTTCTCGAGCTGCGTCACCGCTTTGCGCCCGGTGCCGGTGATGCTTTGATAGGTGGAGACGACGATGCGTTTGATCCCGTAACGCTGGTGCAGCGGGTTCAATGCCAGCACCATTTGTATGGTGGAACAGTTGGGGTTGGCGATTATTTTATCGCTTGGCGTGAGGATCGAGCCGTTGATTTCAGGCACAACAAGCGGAATGCCTTCGTGCATGCGCCAAGCCGAGGAGTTGTCGATCACGGTGGTGCCGGCTGCTGCGAACTTCGGCGCCCATTCCAGGGAAGGACCGCCACCCGCCGAGAACAGCGCGATATCGGGCTTACGCTCGAGTCCTTGCTGCATGGTGAGCACGGCATACTCTTTTCCATTGAAGCGCACGCTGCGACCCACAGAGCGCTCCGAGGCCATAGGAATAAACTCCGTGACTGGGAAGCGGCGCTCTTCGAGCACCCGCATCATCATCTCTCCAACCAAACCGGTAGCCCCGGCGACAGCGATTTTCATGGTGTAAAAATAGTAAAAGGGAGTGAGAAAGGGAGTGAGAAAGGGAATGAGAATGAAAATGCCCTTCGACGGGCTCAGGGACCGAATGAGAATGGGTCCCGAGGCCTCGGGAGAGAAAAAGAGAGAAACAGAAAAACAGAAAAAAAGAAAGTGTTGCGTACCGAGGCTTTAGGAACGCATAGAGGCCGCCCGCTTCGGCTTTGCTCAGCGCATCGCTTCGATTAACTATGGCCCCGGTGGCTGAGCGTAGTCGAAGCCCAGAGACCGAGCAAGAAACAGATTCTTCCCCCAACCTTTAACCCGTCCCCAATTCATCATTAGTACTTAGTCAATAGCGTCCTAAACGAATAAAAAAAGAGAAGTCGTTTTTGTATCTCAAAGTTACCTTTGAGTTGCAGAACAAAACCAAACCT